>CAZQUW010000327.1:0-6451 GCA_964596215.1 uncultured Planctomicrobium sp.
GTCACGTCGACCATCGGCCACGACGTGGTAGCGCAATGGATCAACGGCCACATCGCTCCATTGACCGAGGTGAGCTACGGCCCACCCATGGGCATGTACTTCAATGGCACTGCATCGCTCCTGTACGACGGCCACGGCTCAACCCGGCAACTGTCAGTCCTGCCGTATAACAGCAGCCAGGTCGCTCCCAGTAATTGGGTGATCCAAGGCTATGTCTATGATGCGTACGGTCAGATGCTGGGAGGCTCCGCGGGCAAGGCGCTTACAAACCTGCTCTATAGCGGCGAACAGTTTGATCAACGGGCCGCAATGCAGTACTTGCGGGCTAGGTACTACGACGCTGGAAATGGGCGATTTGTTGGTTTAGACCAGTTTTCAGGACTAAATCACGATCCACAGACGCTGCATAAGTACCTTTACGCTCGAACAAATCCAATTCTAAGAACCGATCCGTCCGGATTGTCCGACCTCATTTCCACTATTGGAACAATAGGCATCGGTACGCGGATCGGTTTCATGATTGCGGGTGGGGCAATTGGTGCTGGAATGGGTGCCGCCGATGCCTATTTTGGCGGAGGGCGCATTTTGGGGTGGGTTATTTGGAATGGGAGGAGGTCTACTATTCCCGATCTTCCCAGCGTTCTTTGGTTCAAGCGGCTTCTTCTGGTTTGGTGTAGGGATCTCTGGCGGCGCCGTAGTAGATTCATTCGTTAACGGTAAATACTCTCAGGGGGTATTCAGGTTAGCAACTTCTCCGCTCGCACTCCTGGGTGTGGCGCGTCTCGGAAACACGATTTCCGAATTCCAGGCAATTCAGCGTGCCACCGCCGCATTGCGAAGCCAGCTACTTCTTCTTAGAGACACTCTTGGCATTTCGAAACTTGCGGATAGAAATATGGCGGTTGGAGTGGTCTCTGCTGTCGACGACCTATCCGGCACTCCAATCGATGAAGTACTGGGCGCAGTAAGTGGAGCCAAAGATCCAGCCATCCGAGGCATGGCTGCTGTCCCAGAAGAACCACTGTTTGTACCAAACCCTCTAAGTAACAATACACATCCGGACACCGATGCCGAGATTAAGTTATTTGAATCGTTTGCGCGGCTGCTTCGGCCTGGAGTGAGACCTCGCGAGATTAATGATGGAATCAAAGGTACGTTGACAATCTACTCCGAGTTTGAGCCCTGCACGTCTTGCAGTGATCCCGGAGGAAGTGGGATCTTGCAGCAATTCCAAAGGATGTTTCCAAACGTGAAAGTTAACCTTTGGTACGGAGAATCGTATACGGGCAACCGTGGATTTTGAATCGCAACATTGATGGGTTGGATAGTTGCTCCTTAAAATTCGATGACTCGATACTGAATCGAATATTTACCAACCACAATTTCCCATGACCATTTGGCCCATCGTATGTCATCCCAACAAGACAACGACTCGTATGCTCTTGAGAAAATGGTCCGTATCCGACATTCGCTTCAAAGCGTGTTAGGAGCAAATGTGGGGAAAATACACGGATTTACGAAAGCCGAGATCGAAGAAACCGAGCGTTTGTTCGGCTTCTCGATTCCTTGTGTTTATAAGGCGTATCTGACCATTTTTGGGCATGCGAATGGTGGAATGCTTCCAGACGGTCGTAGTACTTGGTTGACGCCATCACAATTAGTTGATACGAGCGATCTTTCAGAATTTTCGAGGGACTGCGGGATCACTTTTCCATCTTATCTGATTGTCGTGTGGCAACACGACGGATACATTTTTAATTTTATCGATGCGTCAGACAATAGCGATGACCCTCCAGTTTACGGATGGAAAGAAGGCGCGGGTACAATCGAGACGATCTCAAATTCATTCTTCGGATATCTTGAGTCGTCCATTGAATGGATTTCTCGTAGAGCGAACGCTAGTCAGTTCCAACTGATGTCGTGGCTGCGAAATATTTTTCGACCGAGTTAGTCCGCGGGGTTGCCGATGTTACTGAGCCACCATGTGGGATCGGGCCCCAGTTGTCCCAGATTGGCAAACTCCTCACCTTGAATGGCCAAGTTTGCCGAGCCACTATGTGGGTGGCACAGGCTTTCAAGCCTGTGTGGGCGAAGCGAATTAGAAGCCCCTCTTCAATCAAACTCGCGAGTTCGGGAATTTGCAGAAGCCACGATCCGCAGCATTTGACTTCTTCCGCTCTCGCGGGACTGTAAAGCGCAGTCGTGCCTTCGTCCTCCGGGAAAGTGCCTCTATTTCGCTGCGCTCTCCCAGGTTCAAGAAACTGAGCCACACGCGTGTTTTTTGCGAATTCGCTGTAAAAAGACCACTTGCGAGAGACACGTTCCACAGCGCTCGAAGACCCCTCGCCTCCAGCCCCTCTCCCCCAGAGTACTGGGGCGAGGGGAGAGCTATTGTCGCGTAGGACGATGGCACATCATCCGTTACTCTTTTATAAATCGGCCAGAGCAAATGCCAAGGAGTTTTCGTGAACGCGGCTACCGAAATCAACAGTTACGATCAGGTTCCTTACCCCAGTCACCCGTTTGCGGCTTCGCATCCTGATCGGCTCGCGACGATTGGGGCGTTGTTTGGGATGGCTCCTCGTGCGACGGATGACTGCCGGGTGCTGGAGATTGGTTGTGCGTCGGGGGGAAATATCATACCGATGGCGGCGGCGTGTCCGACCAGTGAGTTTTTGGGGATCGATTTGTCGGGGGAGCAGATTCGCGCGGGGCAAGTGCTGGTTGAGCAGTTGGAGTTGAAGAATCTTCGCCTCGAAGTGCAGGATTGCAGCAACGTCGATTTTGGTGATCAGAAGTTTGACTACATCATTTGCCATGGCGTGTTTTCCTGGGTGCCGCCGCTGGTGCAGGACAAGATTCTAGAGCTCTGCCAGCGGGCACTCGATCCGCAGGGTGTGGCTTATATCAGCTACAACACCCGGCCCGGCTGGAATATGCGGGCGACGATTCGCGATATGATGCGGTATCACACTGCAACGCTGAGCGATCCGCAAACTCGGATCGACCAGGCGCGGGCTGTGCTGGAGTTCTTCGCAAAGTCGGTACCGACCGATGGGAATGCGTATGGGATGCTGCTGAAGTCGGAACTGTCGACGTTGCAGAAGCAGGCTGATGCCTACATGTTTCATGATCATCTGGAAGATGTGAATGACCCCATCTACTTTCACGAGTTCATGTCGCGAGCCCGTGCCGCCGGACTGGACTATTTAGGTGAAGCCGATCTGGGAGTCATGTGGTTAGGGAACTTGTCTCCCAAGACGGCTGAGGTCCTGCGCGGGGCGGCGAATAATGTCGTCAAGATGGAACAGTACATGGACTTCCTCCGGAATCGGATGTTCCGGCGAACTCTGCTGTGCCATGCAGGTGTGAAAATCCAACGCAACCTATCGGTGCGAGGCCTGGAAGGCCGGTACTTTGCCGCCAATCTGAAGCTGCTGGATTCCGAAGCAGAATTGAAGTCCGCTGCGGTGGTCCGCTTTCAGCATGGCAGACAGAACATCATTTCGACCGCAGCGCCCGTGACGAAAGTCGCACTGCAGATCCTCGCCACGCTCTGGCCGCAATCGATTCGATTTGAGGATCTTGTGAAGAAGGCTGTGACCGAGGTCGATCCAGCAGTTGATCCGTCAAACCTTCAGCTTTCCCCCCACTTTGTCACCCTCGGGAATGATCTGTTAACGTGTTGTGCGTCAGATCAGATCGAGATCTCGGTATGTCCTTCACGGTTCACAACCGCAATCAGCGAACATCCGCAAGCGAGCCCGCTGGCACGTCTGCAAGCGAAGTCAGGGAACACTCTGACCAACCGGAGACATGAACTGGTACAACTCGAAGGAGTTGACCTGCACCTGCTGCAACTGCTCGATGGTCAGCATTCTCGTGACCAGCTCGTCGCCGAACTGGAGATTCTGGCCGCATCCGGAAAGCTGACGGTCAGCCGTAGCCCGCAGAGTGATTTGCCACTGCGAAAGTCTTTGGAGCAAGCAGTTGCGGCTGTGCTCGAACGAATTGCCCGTCGCGCGCTGCTGTTTGCATAGCGAAACTCACCTGGGATATTCTCCTGCCGAGCCATAGAGGGCAGGAGGCGAACCCGGGCTCTCGGGATGAGGCAAACGGCATTTTGATCCCGTGAGGACCGTGCCGGGCAATTTTCACTGCCAGTATTCGGCTGGTTGAGCATAGATCACGCTAGAATCTCCTGCACCACATCGCCGAAGACGTCGGTCAGGCGGTAGTCGCGGCCGAGGTGACGCCAGGTCAGTTTGAGGTGATCGAGGCCGAGCAGGTGCAGGATGGTGGCGTGCAAGTCGTGCAGGTGGACCTTGCCGGAGACGGGACGGAAGCCGAACTCGTCGGTCTCGCCGTGCATCAGGCCCCCCTTCACGCCGCCACCGGCCAGCCAGGCACAGAAGCTGTCGGGCTGATGTTCGCGGCCGTGCTTCTCGATGGGGGCGGTGCCACTCAGGTCCTGGCTCCACGGGGTGCGACCGAACTCGCCGCTCCAGACGACGAGCGTGTCTTCGAGCAGCCCTCGTGATTTCAGATCGCGAATCAAACCGGCACAGGGGAGGTCGGCAGAGGCGCATGTCTTGGGCAGACTGGCGCGGATGTCGCTGTGATGGTCCCAGCCATCCATCGTGACCTGCACGAAGCGGACGCCGGCCTCACTGAGACGGCGGGCCAGCAGGCAGGCGCGGCCGTTTCGGTCGGTCGTCGTGTCGCCGATTCCGTAGAGCTTCTGAGTCGCCTCGGTCTCCTTTGAAAGATCGACAAGGTCCGGCATCGCGGTCTGCATGCGAAAAGCCATCTCGAGGCTGTGGATCATGCCTTCCATGCGGGCATCGGTCTCATGCTGGTCGAGCAGTCGTTGGTTCATGCGCTGGATGAAGTCAAAGCGCCGCCGCTGAGAAGCACTGTCAGTGGCGGCGTCGTTGAGGAACGCGATGGCCGGATCGCTGGCCTTCGTCGGGAGCGTCACCGGCGTCCCCTGAAGCGCAGCAGGCAGGAACGACGAGCTGTAGTTCCGAGTGTCGATGCCAGGATGAATGGTGAGGAACGCGGGCAGGTTCTGGTTTTCGGTGCCGAGTCCATAGCTGACCCACGAACCGATGGACGGCCGCGCTTCGGCGAGGACTCCGGTGTGAAATTGCAGAGCGGCAGGACCATGCTGATTGTTGTCGGCCTGCACTGCGCGGAGCAGGCAGAGTTCGTCAGCGATCGCAGCGGTGTGAGGCAGCAGATCCGAAATCGTCATCCCGGACTCCCCGCGCGGCCGCACGGGAACCTCGGTGCCGAGTGCGAGGAACTTTGAAGTGCTCTCGTGCCGGAACTGCTCCGGCAGCGGCGCATTGATGCCCTGCCCGTGCTTTTTCTGGATGAAACTTTTGGGATCGAAGAGGTCCATCTGCGATGGTCCTCCGGCCATAAACAGGAGGATGACTCGCTTCGCACGGGCCAGATGTCCCGCCGAACGTGGAGCGAGCGGGTTCTCTGCCGCCTGCAAAAGTCCGTGCAGCGCCATCGCGCCAAAGCCCGCGCCAGACTGCCGCAGCCAAGCGCGGCGAGTGGATGCAAATGGAAATTCTGATAGGTTCATAATGTGGATTGCTTCTTGAGACGGTTAATCAATGGATCATAGTCGAAGGAGAAACTCATTGGAGCCGAAGAGGGCGCGCGCCAACTCAGTCCACGCATGAACTTCTCCTGCCGCGCGGGATGATTGAAGGAAGGCGATCGCATCGTCCTTCTCAGCAGCGGTCACAGGTCGGCTTAATACGCGCAGCCAGAGCCGCTCGACGCGCTCGGCATCGTTGCCTTCTTTGGCGAGCAGGCCCTTCGCGAGCTCCTCACCGCGTTGGCGGATGTCGTCGGCGTTGAGCAGGTAGAGCGACTGAGTCGGCACGGTCGTTTCGCTCCGCTTGCCGGTGAACTGCGCGGGTTGTGGAAAGTCAAACACATCGCGCAACCGAGCCGTGCCCGGCTGCGTTCCAGTGCGGACGACGGGCAGGTACAGAGTCCGTTCGAAGTTCTGAGATTCGCGTTCCTTCTTGATGGCAAACTGCGGATGAACATCTTGACGCTCTTTGAGAGGCAGGCCGCTGACATTCTCGGGGAACTCCAACGGCAGACCCGGACCGCCCGCAGGCGCGACCAGAGTTTCGCTCGCGACGAGCATCGCATCGCGAATCGATTCAGCATCGAGCCGCTGACGGTTCATACGTGCGAGGAGTCGGTTCTCGGGATCGACCGTTGACTTCGCACCGTCCGACGACAGTCGATAGGTTCGTGAGAGGGCGAGCGTGCGGATGAGTCGCTTCTGAGACCAGCCATCACTCATGAAACGCTGTGCAAGATAGTCGAGCAACTCCGGGTGACTAGGATTGTCGCTGCGGGTGCCGAAGTAATCGACGCTGCGAACCAGTCCCTCACCGAAGAGCTTCTGCCAGAT
>CAZQUW010000328.1:0-6445 GCA_964596215.1 uncultured Planctomicrobium sp.
TCGGATTTCGGCATTCGTCATTTCCCCACCTCCTCTTGTACCACCACTCAACCAAACGGCCCAATCTCCAGGTCGCCTGAACTCCAGCGAGCTCCGCATCCACCGATACTCGAATCGGCGCAACCCAATCTGGAACGGGCAGTTCGGAAAATATCGGAAGACATGGGCGCCCCCGAACTGGGGAGCAAGTCACGCCAGCAACGTGGCGCACCGTCAGCCGGTAGGATGGTCGCCCTCGGCCGTCATCCTGTGAAATTTCCTGGGAGATCAATACCGACGAAGAACGGAACGGCCGGGCGCAGCCATCCTGCAGGTTGGGTGAGCACTTCCACGGGACGTTCCCACTTCTGTCCTGTGAGTCCTGTTCGAATTCCGAAGGAACACACAGGATGAAGGGGATCTCAGCACAATACCGGACTATTTCCTGAATCCAAACGCCCGCAGGATATCCAATCCCAGGACCGTGATCATCAGCGAGCCGATCAAGGCCAGCCCCAACCAGGTCAGGATGATCAGGATTCGCTCGCTGGGCGGTTTGCCGCGGACTCCTTCGTACAACAGGAAGGCCATATGCCCACCATCCAGAACGGGGATGGGCAGGAAGTTCAATACAGCCAGGTTGATACTCAGGTAAGCCAGGAAGAAGAGCAGGGGGGCAAAGCCCTGATCCGAAATCTGGACCGCTGCATTCACAATGCCGATCGGCCCATGCATTTGCGTCACCGACAACCGCCCCGTCGCCAGGTTGTAGAGAATCAGGTAGATCTCACCCATGAAGTTGCGAGTCTCCGCCACCGCGCGCCCCATGGCGACGCTCAGGTTGGTATCGCGGTGGAAGTCGACCAGGAACTCAAAGTGAATTCCACGTTCCACAGTGAACCAGTTTTCGGCGGGTTTCGGCGTCAACGTCACCTCACGCGCACTGCCCTGTGAGGCCACCGTCAGCTTGACCTTCCGCAACGGGCATTCCTGCATCGTCCAGAACAGATACGGCCAGCTGCGTTTCCCGTTATCAAAATCGAGCTCGATCGTCTTGTCGCCGTGTGAGTCACTCTTCACACCTTCGGGCAGGACGAGTTCCGCTTTCTTGATCTGATCCTTGGGTTTGACAAGGTCTGCGGCCGGGCCGTTCGGATCCACACTGATCACTGAATGCAGCACATAGCACGTGATGCCGATCGACGGAATCGACATGGCAGCATCGTCGTCAAAGGGGAATTCGCTCCACCCGGGTCGGTTCTCGGGCACCAGGGTGATCTTCAGTGACTCCGGGTCGGCCTCGTGCCGTTCGCGTTTGATGTGCAGCGTGACTTCCTGCCCGTGCAGTTCACCCAGCACTTGCGGCAATCGCAGCGGGTCGAGATCGCGGCCCATCGTTTGTTCCTGGCCGTCGGCCGTTTCCAGGCTGGTGATCTTATCACCCTTCTGGAGTTTCCCTTCCGCGGGCGAGCCCTTGCGAATGGCAGCCACCTGGCCGATGTCCATCAGCAGGCCGAGGGTCCGGATCGGGTTGGCGTCAACTTTGATTTTGACTTCTTCAGTCTTGCCGGGTTCTTTTCCAGTCTCCCGTTCGACGATGATCTCCAGCGGTTCGCCGGGTTTCTCCAGCAGCGCCTGGCGGAACTCGAAGTGATCTTTGACCGGCTTACCACTGACATTCTTCACCAGATCGCCCGGCTTGAACTCCGGAGTTGCCTGGGCGGCGGAGGTGCCGGTGAAGACGTGTTGAATCAATTCGTTGGACGAGCTGACGATTTTCAGCGAGTTGGCTTTGGTGACGCCGATCGCACTGCGGTTATCGTCTT
This sequence comes from uncultured Planctomicrobium sp., assembly GCA_964596215.1. Classification (GTDB taxonomy): domain Bacteria; phylum Planctomycetota; class Planctomycetia; order Planctomycetales; family Planctomycetaceae; genus JAKFVC01. The sequence continues at coordinate 1,806 of CAZQUW010000328.1, forward strand.
TCGACTTGAACGGCACAATGACTTCGTGATAGTCGGTACCGTCGTGGTGCTTACCGCGCAGATCAACCTTTTCCCACGACAGCGTCACGCGACGCATGATGTCGCTGAACGTGACGATGCGATAGCCGTCAATGTTATAGATGTTGTCGCCGGGCTGAATTCCGGCAACCCAGGCCGGTGACCCGGGACTGACTGCGCCGATCGTCGACGGCACAGACTCCAGGCCCATCATGAACGCGGCACAGAACATCATGGTGCCGGTGATCAGATTCATGATCACGCCGGCCGAAATGATGGCCATGCGTTGCAAAACCGTCTTCGCCGTATAGGATCGCGGATCGCGAGCCACCTGCTCACTGGCCATCTGATTGGGATCGATATCGTCCTGGCCCAGCATCTTCACGTAGCCGCCGAACGGGATGATCGAGAGGGCGTATTCCGTCTCCCCCTTCATGAAGCTCAGGATGACCGGACCGAAGCCGATGCTGAAGCGTTCGACACGCACGCCGCACCACTTCGCAACGGCGAAGTGGCCCAGTTCATGTACGAAAATCACGAAGCCCAAACCCAGCGCTGTGTAAAGTATGCTGGGCAGGCTCGAGAGAGAAAAACTCGCTGCTAAGAGCTCCACTGACGCGTCTCCTCCCGAGCCCACGCGTCTTGCCGGAACAGTTCCGTCAGAGTGGGGTTCGGGTCAAAGTGATGAGAATCAAGCACCGCGCGGCAGGCGCGGGGGATGTCACAAAAGGCTAATTCACCGTCCAGGAAGCGCGCGACGGCGACTTCATTGGCGGCATTCAAGACGGCTCCACAGGTTCCACCCCGGCGCGCGACTTCGAACCCCAGCAACAAGGCCGGGAAACGATCGACGTCGGGGGGCGAGAAATCCAGATGGAATGCCGTTTTCCAATCGAGCTTCGGCGCAATTCCCGAACGGCGTTCGGGATACGTCAAAGCATATTGAATGGGGAGTTTCATGTCCGGCGGGGACAGTTGGGCAATGACCGAGCCATCGACAAACTCGACGAACGAATGGATGATCGACTGCGGATGGACCACGACCTCGATCTGGTCGGCATCCAGGTCGAACAGCCAGCGGGCTTCGATGACTTCGAGCGCCTTGTTCATCAAGGTGGCCGAATCGATGGTGATCTTGGGCCCCATATTCCAGGTCGGATGCGCCAGGGCTTCCTGCCGCGTCACCGATGTCAGGCGTGCGGCATCCCAGGTGCGGAACGGTCCGCCGCTGGCCGTCAGCACGACCCGCTTGACCTCGTTCCGCCGCCCCGATTGCAGGGCCTGGAAGACGGCACTGTGTTCGCTGTCGACGGGAATGATCGTGGCCCCCCGTTCGCGGGCGCGATTCATGACCAGCGGTCCAGCCACGACCAGTGTTTCTTTATTCGCCAGGCAAACCCGTTTGCCAGCTTCAATCGCCGCCCAGGTCCCGCGCAGACCGGCCGCACCGACGATTCCCGCGACGACAACATCGGTTTCCGCATCCGCGGCCAGTGCTTCGATCCCTTCGGCGCCGAAGACTAATTCGGTCTTCGGGGAGAACGAGGATCGCGGAATCTGATCTTTCAAGGTGGCGTCGCTGATGACCACGCGTCGCGGCTGAAAGAGTTCAGCCTGGCGCTGCAGGTCCTGCCAGCGGCGATGGGCCGTCAGGCCGGCGACTGACACTTCGTCGCGCATCTCCCCCAGCACCTCCAGGCAATTCGTGCCGATGGAACCGGTAGATCCCAGGACTGCGATGCGGTGGATGCCTGCGGAATCGGTCATAAACGGTCAATGCGCAATGGTTTCAGGCATCCGGCAACGTCGGTGGCCGGACGGCTGAGCTGGAATGTCGGCAAGTCGGTTGGCTCACGGGACATAGGATCATGGGCCAACTGGCAAATTGTAGGTGGCCCCCCCAAACGCCGCAAGCGGAAGTCCGGGTACAGTTTAATGAGCCCTGAATCAAAAGGTCGCCATAGGTCATTCGTTGTCCCACGCGGATTCTTAAAAATCGACCTGAATACGGGTCACAAAGAGATTCGCCGTGCTGAAGCCCTTGGCTTCGTTATTCAGCATGGCACAGATCCAGTTGGCCTGGAACTTGGTGTGAGCATTTAAGAACCAGGTCACGCCGACGGTCGAATCGTTCAGCGTTCCATTGCCCGCGTGACTATTGCCGGTGAAGGTGTTCGTCACCGCATCGTAATAGTGTCCATCCAGCTTGGAGGGATTGGTCAAATTCACATAGGACCAGCGGGCGGCAACTTCCCAGGCACCCCACCCGGTGACCCCGCGATAAGGGCCCTGGCCGACCGAGATAAACTCTTCGTTGGGTACGGGATTCTTAAGGGCACCGAATTTTTTGTCGTATTCGCGATACTCACCCGTCAACCGGTACATGACTTGGCCGTAAGCACCATTATAGAAGACAGGACCGGCGACGCTTTCGACCATCGTTCCCATCCATTCCGCCTGAAAGCTCAGCGGACCGTTCTGGTAGACGGCTTCCACTCCGAAGAGTTGGAAATGGTCGGCTTCGTAGCGGCCAGTGTCCACGAATATCGGAGTTCCATTCACCGCGGTTCCAAAGCTCGACGGGCTCTCTATATAACCCAGCGGTCCGAATTCCGGCGTGGTTTTGGCCTGGTAGAATGGGCGTGGGGAGCCGGAATTACCCGAAGTTCCGCTGCCTATCGCGTCATTTGCCCCGAGTTGACTGTAGTCGTAAGCGGCTCCCACGTGAAACAATGAGCACCCGTTGTCTTCAAACCATAACAGGTGGGTTCCACGCGTCGAAAACGAATAGCCGCCGACGTCACCGAAGTCGGTACCGAACCGCGAATCACCCAGCGGGGCCTGATTATAGCCGCCGGTTCGAAACAGGCTATAAGCCCATGTCGACATCTGATCTTCGGTGGAATTGTACGACATGATGCCGGTACGCCGGAACGGAACAAACGCGAGGAACGGCAGGGCTCGTTCTAGAAACGGCAGATTCCGGAAGCCCGTCATGGCATCGACGCTGAATGGCTGCAGGAAGTGGCCCGCGCGGACGGTACCGAAATAGGGCAGATTCTCCTGATCGATATACGTATCAAAGAAGCTGGGACGCCCGGCATTCGCGAAGTCGACTTCCACCTGATAGCTGGTGAACTCAGCGACTTTACCGGGAATCGCGACGCGCACCCGGCGAAAACCGGTGCCATCCTGGGCGTCGCCTACGGTATCGATATTGAGCGGAGTCTGTTGGTACCAGGCCGAATCTAACTGTGTAAAGCCGGTTAATTTAAATGTGGGATAGGTCGTCTTTTTGGGGACGCTGGAAGTCTCCAGCTTCCTGGTCAGCTGATCGAAGCGTTCTTCCAGGTTCGAGACGCGCGGATCGAGTTGCGGGAAACCATTGGCCGATTCACCGACATCGGGGACCGTCACTCCCTCCTCGACCGGCGGCCCGTTCGGTTCGAGTTGCTCGCCGTCAACGCCTGACGTCAGACCGCCCCCGGTTTCTTCGAGGGGCAGGTTCTGATCCGGGAACAACGGTTGCTGTGCCAATAGCCCGCGTCCGGCAAGTACCGCCAGCGTAACCAGCGTGACGCAGAATGACGCAATCCGCATATTAAAGAGGACCTTAGGTGGGGCAGGCGTACACATCCTCTGCGGATGCTGGGCTTCGTGGCGCAGGGGGGCGCTAACGACGCGACGTCGCAGTGCTGGGGATTCGTTAAGGCAGGAAAATTTTGGAAGGGCAATCGAGGGGATATATCAGCAGGTAAGTAGGGAATATCAGTTTCAAAGAAACGGGTCAAGCTGTCTCTGCGATATTCCGCGGCAAATACCTCGGGACTGGCGAACCGGGTGGAGTCTGACACAAGACATTGCCGGCAAGGGGAATCACTCCGGCGGTCTCACAAACTGGCGGCGGGCAAGGGGTGTTGATAATCTCTCATTTGAATTGCAATCACCCCCTGGCTTCCCAATGCGTGGAGGCCCCGTTTGAAGTGAAACTTGCCAAACATGTCATTCCCGCCAGTCGCTGAACAACTTGCCCTGATTCGTCGGGGTGTTGAGAAAATCGTTCCGGAAGCCGAGCTGGCTGCCAAGCTGGAACGGAGCTTCAAGACCGGGCAACCGCTGCGCGTGAAGTATGGGATCGACCCTACCGGCATCGACGTCCACCTGGGTCACACCGTACCGCTCCGCAAGCTGCGGCAGTTCCAGGAACTCGGCCATCAACCGGTCATCATCATCGGCAACTACACGGCCCTGGTCGGCGACCCCAGCGGTCGCGATCAGGCCCGCGTGCGGTTGACCCAGGAACAAGTCGAACGCAATGCCGTCGACTACCTGAACCAAGTGGGCAAGGTCATCGACATTTCCAAGGCCGAAGTCGTCCGCAACGGCGACTGGTTCGGCGCGATGAATTTCCTCAATGTGCTCGAACTGTGCAGCAAGGTCACCATCGCCCAGATGCTGACCCGCGATGACTTCTCCAAACGCTACGCGGCGGACAGTCCCATTTATCTCCATGAATGTCTCTACCCCATCATGCAGGCGTGGGATTCAGTTAAAATCCGGGCCGACATCGAACTGGGTGGCACCGAGCAACTCTACAGCTTCATGCTGGCCCGCGACCTGCA
>CAZQUW010000329.1:0-6440 GCA_964596215.1 uncultured Planctomicrobium sp.
GCCATCGACGCCGGTGCCAGCGCCGCGAGCAAGATCGGCGAAGTCATCAGCGTGCAGGTCATTCCCCGCCCGCATGAAGAATTGTCGAGCGTCCTGCCGAAGCCCAAGTCGGGCAGCTCGGCTGCTCTCTAATTGACGAGTCCCCGAAACCGTGATTTCGTTGGCCTCGTTTGTCATAACCAGATTGAACAAGTTCGAATTCTGCTGAATTCAACTGCTCCAGGGTAAAAGGCACATCGTGGTCGTCAAACGAAGTCCTCGAAAAAAGAGTCCCCCAGTCTCAAGCCGGCCACCCGTCCCAGATGATGTGCCACCGGTTTTGAATAGGAATTTGAACGATATGAACGGTGAAGCCATTGGCATGATTGAAACACGTGGTTTGGTCGCGCAGATTGAAGCGGCCGACGCCATGTTGAAAGCCGCCAACGTGACCCTGGTCAAACAGGTCTCGATTGGTGGTGCCTACATTACCACGATCGTCCGCGGAGACGTTGGTTCGGTCCGCGCCGCTGTCGACGCCGGCGCCGCTGCCGCATCGAAGATCGGCGAACTGGTCAGCTCGCACTTTATCGCCCGTCCCGATTCGTCGTTGCTCGACCAGTTTATCTAGTTCGAACAGGGCCGCGTGAGGTCGGGCGACTTCCGCGAAGTGACAGGCTTATCAGACATCTTCCCTGTCTGAAATGGATTCAACGGGTGTGGCATGAAAATCCTCGTGGCGAATCTCGGTTCGACCAGCTTTAAGTACCGGCTGTATGACCTCCCTTCGGAGACGCAGTTGGCACGGGGAGGCATCGACCGGATCGGTCAGCCGCAAAGTGCGGCGTTTGTGCAGATCGGCAATCATCGGCAGGATGCGACCTTGAGCATCCCCGATCATGCGGCCGCTGTGCGGATTTGCCTCGAACAATTGACGCACCCTGAATTCGGTTGCTTGAAATCTGTCTCCGAAGTCACGGCGATCGGTTTCAAAGCAGTGTTCGCGGGGAAGTTGAGTGGTGTCCGACTCGTCACTCCCGAGTTGCTCGATGCGATGGAGCGTCTGTTTGACGTCGCTCCGGCTCACAACCCGCCGTACGCCAAAGCCATGCGGCAGTTGAATACAGCTTTCCCGGAGATTCCTCTGGTGGCTGCATTAGAGACGGGATTCCATGAAACGATCCCGGCCGCGATTCGCACCTATGCCATTCCTTACGAATGGACCGAACAGTACGACGTCAAACGCTGGGGCTATCATGGCGCCAGCCACCGATTTATCGGAGGTCGCATTGGGGAGATTCTGGGGCGTAAAGATCTGAAGGTGATTTCCTGCCATCTCGGTGGCAGCAACTCGATCTGTGCGATCAAGAACGGTGAATCGCAAGCCAACAGCCTGGGGATGAGCCCTCAATCGGGATTGCCACACAACAATCGCGTGGGTGACTTTGATCCGTTTGCCCTTCCAGTCTTGATGCGAGCGACGGGCAAATCGCTGGCAGAATTACTGGAAGACCTCGCTAACAAAAGCGGCTTGCTCGGGATCAGTGGACTCAGCGGTGATGTTCGCGACCTGGAACAGGCCGCTGCGACAGGCCACGCCCGAGCCGCTCTGTCTCTGGATGTGTTCGCTCAATCGATTCGCCAATACATTGGCGCCTACCTGACGGTGCTCGGCGGAGCGGATGCGATTGTCTTCACCGGAGGTATCGGTGAGAACAGCCAGGTGATCCGTACGAAGGTTTGTGAGAACCTCGAGTGGGCCGGAATTAAGCTCGATCTACAGAAGAACCAGAAAATCAACGGCGAGACCTTAATTTCGAGCGACGACAGCCGCATGCAAATCTGGGTATTGCAGACGAATGAAGAAATCGTGGTGGCACGGCAGGCTGCCGAATTGGTCGGCGGTAAGCAATAAGGAAGGTAGCCGATGTTTCTGGCCCGAGTAACCGGGAGTGTGGTGGCGACACAGAAAGTGGCGTCGATGATCGGTCAGAAAATGCTGACCGTCGACCCGCTGCGCGTGGATGAGAAAGATGGCGGCAAGCTGAAACCGACGGGACGCACGTTTGTCGTGGTGGATGCTGTGGGAGCAGGCGAAGGACAAGTGGTTCTGATCGTGCAGGGATCCAGCGCCCGTTTCACTCCCGAAACCAAACCACTACCGGTCGATGCCGCAATAATCGGGATTGTCGATACCGTCCAGGTGCAGGGCGGCATTGTGTTTAAGAACGAGGACTAGCAGAGATCAAAATCGATTCGGGCGATTTGAATTGAGGGCCGGGGGGTGAGCACCGATGTTGATTCCGCCACAAAACGAATCGTCCGAGATGCCGTTTAAGAATCCACAGGCGGCGGTGCGGATCATGCAGATCCTCATCCTGTCGCTGATGTTAGGGATGCTGATCTTCGCAGGAATTGCGGTCCTCGTTAACTCGCAACCGCGGCCGGAACAGAAGGTCCTGAATTCCCCGATTGCTTTTACAGTTTTAGGAGTCATCGCCGCAGTCATTAACATCGCGTTACGAATTTTTGTTCCGGGACTGGTGTCGACTGCAGTCCTTAAGAACATTGCGAAGAAGCGGGGCCCAGGCAATATCACAAAGCTTGACATTTACCCGGCCTATTTGAACGGGTTGCTGGTGGGAGCGGCACTGCTTGAGGGTGCAGCATTCTTCAATATTGTGGCGGTTTTGATCACCCGTGAATACTGGACTTTAGGAGTTGCGGGGGTCCTGTTCGCCTTGATGGCAGCTGCATTCCCCACATTTGACCGGGTCGACGATTGGGCGGAAGAACAACTGCGGGACTTGCAGCGGGATCCGCCGGTTATAAACCAGTGATCGCAACAACGGTGATGTAGCGAGTCACTTGAAATTACAAACAACACAGAATCAGTAACTGGACGCCACTCTGTGGCGCCGTTAAGGGAGTCCGAACAGGATGCAAGCGACAGAACAGACAATCCGGACCGTCATTCAGGAAGTTCTCGCTCAACTGGGCAAGTCCCCCTACGTTCCCACTGCCGGTAAGAATCGACAGGGTGCCTGGGGTGTATTTCCCACCGTCGATCAAGCGGTCGAGGCGGCCAACGAAGGCTTTCGTGCTCTGCAGAAGGCGTCGATCGCCGATCGCATCAAGGCGATCGATTGCGTCCGCAAGATCACCAATGAGCAAGCCGAAGAACTGGGCCTGCTCGAGATGGAAGAGACCAAGATCGGCCGGCTTGATCATAAGATCGAAAAGCTGAAGATCGTACGGCTGGTCCCAGGCGTCGAGTTCCTGAAGACCGACTGCCTGTCCGGCGACAATGGAGTCACGCTAATCGAACACGCCCCGTTCGGTGTCATCGGTGCGATCACTCCCGTAACACACTCGTTACCCACCCTGGCGGGTAACGTCGTCAGCATGCTCGCCGGTGGCAACACGCTGGTCGTCAATGCTCACCCGGGTGGAGCTCGGATTGCCGCGGAAGGTGTGCGGCGCTTCAGCAAGGCGATTTTTGAGGCAACCGGGCTCGAGAATCTGGTTACGATCGTCGAACAACCAACGCTCGACACGGCTGCCGAAATCTTCAACCATAAGGGCGTTCGCCTGCTGTGTGTTACGGGTGGCCCAGCAGTCGCCCGGGCCGCCTTGGAAAGCCGCAAACGCGCTGTTGTCGCCGGCCCCGGCAACCCGCCGGTTGTCGTCGATGAATCGGCCTGCCTCGAAAACGCAGCCAAGAGCATCATCAAGGGTGCAGCCTACGATAACAACCTCCTGTGCATCGCCGAGAAGCAAGTCTTCGCCGTCGAGAGTATTTTCGACGGCCTGCTGGGCCAGATGGGTCGGCATGGCGGGTACAAACTGAGCAGCCGTGAGATCGATCAGCTGAGCGCCGTCGCCTTCAAAAAGGCTGATGATGGACACTGGATTCTGAACCGGGATCTCGTTGGCCGTGATGCCGCAGTGCTGGCCGGACTTATTGGCGTGAACGTACCGCCAGCCACTCAGCTGTTGTTCGGCGAGACGGACAAGTCCAACCCCTTCGTCTCCGAAGAGCAGATGATGCCGTTCGTGCCGTTCGTGCGAGTCAAAGACGTGCACGAAGCGATTCGTCTGGCGAAGGACAGCGAACACAATTACCGCCACACCAGCCTGATTCACAGCCGCAACATTCGCAACATTACGACGATGGGACGCGAAATGGATACGACGCTGTTCATTCAGAATGGTGCCTGCATGTCAGGCCTGGGCCTTGGCGGCGAAGGCTATTTGTCGTACAGCATCGCTACCCCGACGGGCGAAGGAGTCACCAGCCCGCTGACCTTTACCCGTCAGCGACGCTCAACATTAGTCGGCGATTTGCACATCCTTTAACGTAACTGTTTGGCGCGAGAGCACGCGACTTGGTGAGCCCCGTCCCTAAGGGCGGGGGTAGAGTCGCGACGAGATCATCAAAGTTGAATAGAGCGCGCCCACGGTCAATCAGGATACTTTAGTCAATGCAGCTCGGACGCGTGATTGGTTATGCGACGGCAACGATGAAACACGCCAGCCTGAATGGCTGGCGGTTGCTGGTCGTGCAGCCACTCGGCAATCAGGGAGGCCCCGATGGTGAACCTCAACTGGCGCTGGATCACCTGGGTGGCGGTAAGGGTGACAAGGTCATCCTGACGTCGGACGGTGCGACGGTGCGCGACATCGTCGGATCGAATACAACTCCTGCACGTTGGCTTGTCATTGGGCTGGTGGATACATGAATTTCGATGCGGTAACAATCGAACGGATGGTGCGCGAGGTGCTGGATCAAGTCCAGCGCCCCGATCACGTCCGTCCGCAGTCCGCGTCAAGCACCAACACGTTGTTAAAAGTCCCCGGGCCGGCAACGCATGCCCCCCCGCTGGCGGCAGAGCCGGTACTCGCCCCGGCGGCAGCAGTCGTGATTCGCGAGCGAATTGTCACCGCGGACGTATTGAAGGAACAGGCGAAACCGGGATCCAAGGTAGTCATTGCCAAACAGGCGATTCTCACCCCGGCGGCACAGGATTATGTCCGCACGTTTCGCGTCGCGTTGGAGCGCAGCGATACTTCGCCCGCCGGTAACAGCGTCGCGACGGTCCAATGGAAGATACTGCTAAGTAGCGTTGCAGAGCACACCGCCCGAGCCATCGACGTAGTCTGCCAGCAACGGAGCAACGTACAACGAGAAGTGAGCGGTACTGCACTCGAAGCCGCGTCGGCGGCAGTGAGTGCGATCACCCGGGCAGAGGTCGCCGGTGTGATTGTCGTGACAGCCGCGCCGCAGTTGGTTGCTTGTCGCGCCAATCGTAACATCGCAATTCGCGCGGCGATTGTGACCGATCTGGCTTCGTGGCAACAGGTACAGCCGCAGTTGCGCCCCAATGTGGTCTGTATCAGCCCCCAGGGGCGTAGTTTTATGGAATTACAAAACGTCATCAGCCGCGTGTTGACCTCTCCGGCACCGGAGATTCCAGCCGATTGGATGTGAGCGGCGAGATCAACTTCGTAGAAGAAGTCGTAAAACCTTTTTGAAAAGTACGTACCGACTCCAGAATTCTTACGAATTCATTGACAGAGAACATGACATGCGGATTGCGGAAATCATCGGCCGAGTCACCCTGTCGCAATGCCACGCGAGTCTGCGTGGGGCGACATGGTTGCTGGGTGTTCCGTTGACCGCAGAAGGCATACAGGGCGAATCCGCGGGACGCGGTGAGCCGTTCGTAATCTATGACGAAATGGGAGCGTCTCCCGGATCGATGATCGCCGTCAGCGAAGGCGCGGAAGCCGCGGCGCCTTTCTATCCCGACACCAAGCCTATCGATGGATATAACGCGGCAATCTTAGACACAGTCAACATAGACCTTTGAGATCTTTGAAATATGGCCCGCGCCCGTTTGCGCGGTCATCACGGATTCGCAGTTGCCAGCACGCAATGTGAACCGCAACGCAGGAGTAACGACAGCATGACGACATGGAACTCGGGAATTCACGACCGCCGCCTGAAAGAACAGATCTGCGAGATCGGCCGTCGGGTTTACAACAAGGGATTCGCCGCAGCGAACGATGGCAACATCTCGATCCGCGTCGGCGAGAACGAGGTACTCTGCAGCCCCACGATGATCTGCAAGGGGTTCATGAAGCCCGAAGACATCTGCGCAGTTGACCTGTACGGCAACCAGATTGCAGGGACCCGCAAGCGGACCAGCGAAGTCCTGCTGCACCTCGCCATCATGCGTGCCCGTCCCGAAGTTAAGGCCGTGGTCCACTGCCATCCGCCCCACGCCACCGCGTTCGGTGTCGCCCGCGAGCCGATCCCGCAGTGCGTGTTGCCGGAAGTCGAAGTGTTTCTCGGTGAGATCCCCTTCGCACCTTACGAAACCCCGGGGGGACAGCAGTTCGCCGACACGGTCCTGCCGTTCTTGAAGCCCGGCACGAACGCCATGATTCTAACGAAC
>CAZQUW010000330.1:0-6425 GCA_964596215.1 uncultured Planctomicrobium sp.
CTAGGTGCCCTATGCCTGGTGGCTGCCGATGCGCCGAAGGAGGGGGTCTATGATGATCCCGCCAGGGTGGATGCCGACTTCGCGTATCAGGGCGAATACGCTGGCATACTGGGGGAAGACAAAGCCAAGTACGGCGTGCAGATCATCGCGAAGGGGGCTGGGAAATTCCACGCTGTGGGTTTGCCCGGGGGCTTGCCGGGCGATGGCTGGAGCTATCCGATCAAGCTTGAAGCGGACGGAGAACTGAAGGACGGGGTGCTCGAGTTTGGCAGCAAAGAAGGCAGGGCTGTACTCAAGGGCGATGGCGTTGCCCAACTGTTCGATGGTGATGGCAATCAGGTTGGAGAATTGAAACGAGTCCATCGTGAGAGTCACACTTTGGGCGCGAAGCCACCCGCGGGAGCTATCGTGCTGTTTGATGGCACGTCTGCTGACCAGTTTGAAGGGGGGCAGGTCACCGCCGACGGATTGTTGAAGGAAGGGGTCACCAGCAAGCTCAAGCATGGCAGCTGCCAGTTGCATCTGGAGTTTCGACTTCCCTATATGCCGAAGGCGAGCGGCCAGGGACGTGGCAACAGTGGTTGCTATCTGCAGGGGCGGTATGAAGTGCAGATTCTGGACTCGTTCGGCCTGGATGGCAAGAACAACGAATGTGGCGGAATCTATACCATCAAGGATCCGTCGCAGAATATGTGTTATCCCCCGTTGGCCTGGCAGACATATGACATTGATTTCACTGCGGCGAAGTACGACGAACAGGGGAACAAGGTGAGGTCGCCCTACATCACGGTCAGGCACAACGGCATCCTGGTCCAGGAGAATGTCGAACTGACGAAGGGGACCACGGCAGCCCCCGTGAAAGAAGGTCCTGAGCCCGGCCCGCTCTACCTGCAAAACCATGGCAATCCGGTGCGATTTCGCAACATCTGGCTGGTCTCGCGGTAGTGTCTTGCCTTGGGCATTCCGTACAATCAGCAGCACGCGAGCTGTCCGTCGGGATGCAACGTTTTCGGAAATTCGGGGTGCTGCCGAGGCAGAGTCACCGGCATCGTGAGTCTGCTGGGACAATGACTGTAGTGTGAGTCACTTCGGGCAGCCTGTCGCGATTGCCTCAAAGCATTGCCGGTCTGGAACTTTGGTGGAAAGACCGCTTGACAGACCAGCTTTTGCGTTGCTACGTTACACGGAGCAATTTATGGCGCTTCTGAGCTTGAAATTTTCTGCCAGGCTCAACTATTCCTATCTTGTCATTGATTCTCAATTCGCCAGCGGTTGCTGAAAGAAAAGCTTCAGGTCGTTCGGACCAAACGTGCATTTCATGATTCTTGTTCCGAAAAGTTCCGTGAGACGTACGAATTGACCGAATGATACAACAACTCGGTTGGTCCAACAGCGAAGTGCAGCCGCGAGTTCGTCTTGAACAGCCCAGTCGGGTCTGGCCCGCGTGACCATCGTAACTGGCACTGTCTGGCTAGTCCGAGACTTTGGTTAATTCCACAGACATCCAAGTTGAATTTAGCAGGCTTAGGTAGCCTCCCCAAGGGGGAGACAGTACGATATCAGTATTCATATTGGTGTGAGCTATTTTGATGTCGGTGCCCGAATCATGCGCCCGAGCATGGGCATTGAGAACGCTCACAAGAATCATCCAACAAACCGTGCAGAGGGTTGCGTCTCGTTGAGCTCTGGTCCCAGTTCTGGTGTATCAGAATTGACGATGTGCCCGCTGATTCGCGAATCGTTCCGTTGAGGAATCATCCGTGCGAGCCACCAATCTGCCACTTTCGGCGCTGGCCGCGGCATTCAGCCGCCGATGTCTTGTTGCGCTCACTGTGATCGCCGCATCAAGCACCAGTCAAGCATCCGCGAGTGCCTTCGATCACCTGTCATTGGTGCCGCAATTCGGTCGGCTGACCATTGCTCAAGCGCCGACTGTCCCCAGGACACCCGCTCCCGGTTCGGCTAAAAAACCTAAGAAGGCTGCAACCAAGTCTAAGACCGCTGTGATCGAGGTCGATCCGGCATTGCAGCGCGACAAGACCGCACTTCCCCAGAATTACAATGTTCCCCCGGAACATCTGCCAGACATCGACATCGACAAGCCGATTCCGATTCCCACCAAGAAAGATGCCAAAGATCCGGGAATCAAAGAATGGCGTGCACATCTTGAACAGATGAAAAAGTACAATACGCTGTTGCGGAAGGGGTTCTTTACAGATCCCAGGGCCGAACGTGAGATCCTGCGCTACGGCATCAAGTATCGCCTGGCTTGTATGACGCAACGCAATATTCTCTTCCCCACTGAAGAAGATCGTGAAAAGATCCTGAAGGCTCAGGAAGAAGAAAAACGCATTGAAGTTCCCGATACGATCGAAAAACTGCGGGACGAAATCCTCAGCGATCTGAAGGACACCAACGCATTCAACGGCGGGATGGAAATCCGTGACGCCTTCCTGGATATCCTGTGCGAAGAAGGCCCCAAGCTTTTCGACAACAATTTTTATGTTCGATTTAACGTTGCGCTGATCCTGTCCTCGATCAATAATCGCGACGAAGATCGCTTAAAGATGCTCCCTGAAGAACCTTGCTTCAGGGCGGTCAAACCGTTGCTGGATCTCGTCAACGATCCCAAGCAGCATCCGATGTACAAAGTCCATCCGGTGACTGATCTGGCCAAGATTTGTCGCCATAAAAACTGCAAGCCAGAAGATCGATTCGCGATTATTGAATCGCTGCTGAATCAGATGGCGCTCGCCAAGACACTTCCTGAATGGTACGGGATGCGATTGGCGCAGAGCTTGTCTCAGTTAGGCGACCCGAATGACCGTACCCGGCAGCCCGTAGTCGTGGATGCGTTGGTGAAGGTTTTGAAGGACCCGGCTTATTCGTACCGAATTCGGTCGAGAGCCGCCCAGTCACTTGGTCGTGTGCCGCTGGAGGGCTATCGCAAGGCTGATGAAATCGCGGTGGAATTTCTCCGACTGGGGCAGCAGATGGCTCTGGAGTATGAGAAAACCCCCCGGAACCCGCTCTGGAAGCTGTATTTTACCCAACTCTACTTGGGATTTCAGCCGGAAGATGCGACCGAACGGGGCGAGAAGAAGGGACTGTTGCTGCAAGTGGATTCCAAGCCGGTCCTCGCCGGGACTAAGACGGTGGTCACAGAGGCCTATCAGAATTTCCTGCCGTTGGCTCAAAATGTCCTGGGCGGCAAGGCTAGTGCCCCCATTCCCGACCAACTTCGTAAAATCAAAGTCTGGCTGGATGCTCGCAGCAAGCCGCCGCTCGTCGGCAAAGGGTAGTTGGTCCGATCGGTCCTTTATTGCGAGGTTCCCTCCGATACTGCAGCCTGTTTTCATCGAAATCCACGACTTTCAACCTGCGCATTCATGAACCCGGTTTTGACAAGACCGGGTTCGTTCATTATAGAAGACGGTTTTGGCCTCTCCGACGGGAGTTCAACTGGAATCCTCGTCCGTGCGAACGTGTTTTCCATCCCGACTTCTTCGGAATCAGTCAGACGCACAGTATTAGGAAATAGCATGGCCGAGCAACGGATTCGAGTAGGCATTGTCGGTGCGGGCGCCAACACGCGCTTGCGGCATATTCCTGGATTTCGCCAGATTCCAGGTGTGGAAATCACGGGAGTCGTCAATAGCCGGCCCGAATCGACCGCCAGCGTAGCTGCCGAATTTGGAATTCCAAAGACTTATGCCCGCTGGGAGGATTTAATCGCCGATCCGGAAATCGATGCCGTTCAGATCGGAACCTATCCGAACCTGCACGCGGCCATCACCTGTGCGGCATTACAGGCTGGAAAGCATGTGCTGTGCGAGGCCCGAATGGCGGCGAGTCTGGCGGACGCACAACAGATGTTGGCGGCTTCTGAGGCACACCCCAACCTGGTCGCCCAGATCGTGCCCAGTCCTTTGGGGTTGGAGTGCGGCGAGTTCGTCAGTGGACTCATACGCAATCGCTTTTTGGGCGAAATGCGTGAAGTGGTGGTCATCGGAGCGAACGACCAGTTCTGGGACTTTTCGCGTTTGTTGCACTGGCGTCAACAGCGTGAACTGAGCGGCGTCAATGTGCTGATGCTGGGCGTACTTCATGAAACTGCATCGCGGTGGATCGGTCCCACGTCGCGCGTGTTCGCCCAGTCGAAGACTTTTGAGACCACCCGCCCTGCTCCGCAAGGCGAAGTTTCTGTGCAGGTCACAGTTCCGGACAGCGTGCAGATCGTCACCCAGCTGGCGAATGGTGCCCGTGGTCTGTACCACATCAGTGGCACCGTTCTCTTCGGCCCTCCCATGCAGATTCATCTGTACGGCAGCCTGGGCACCATCAAGGTGGAGTTCGGTACTGATGGAGAGAAGGTTTGGATTGGCCGGGCGAACGAGCCAGAACTCCGACGGATGGAACTGCCCGCCGAGAAGAAGGGGAGCTGGCGCGTCGAAGCGGAATTTATCGGAGCCATCCGGGGAGAGGAACCGGTACGTTATTGCGATTTCGCCACCGGCGTCCAGTACATGGAATTTACCGAGGCCGTTGCCATCAGCTCAGAAGCGAATCGGGCTGTTGAACTGCCGCTGACCAGGTTGGCATAAGTCCTGGCCGCTGGACACGTTCCCGGCAGTAACATGCTTTGCGTGAAAACAAAGCCCTGAGTGGACGACACGCTGGTGTCGCTCGCTCAGGGCTCTTTTTGCAACAGAATCCGAGCCGTAGGCTCCGCGCCTACGGCTCGTTTCGGTTGGACTTTCGGGAGTCTATTCCGCCGTTTCGAGACTACACCCCGGCGGTGATCTTCGTCTCCAGATTGACGACTTCGCCGGTGCTTTCGAATGCCTTCCGCATGTCCTCGTTGATCCGCATCGAGCAGAACTTCGGTCCACACATTGAGCAGAACTTGGCGCTCTTGAACGTCTCTTGCGGCAGCGTTTCATCGTGCATGCTGCGAGCCATCTCGGGGTCCAGCGACAGACGGAACTGCTCATTCCAGTCGAACTCGTAACGGGCCTTCGACAGGGCGTCGTCACGATCGCGGGCACCGGGACGCTTGCGTGCCACGTCAGCGGCATGGGCGGCGATCTTGTAGGCGATGACGCCCGCTCGCACGTCTTCGGGGTTGGGTAATCCCAGGTGCTCTTTGGGAGTGACGTAGCACAGCATGGCTGCCCCATGCTGTCCTGCCAGGGCTGCCCCGATGGCGCTGGAAATATGATCGTAGCCTGGAGAAATATCGATGACCAACGGCCCCAGCACGTAGAACGGGGCACCATGGCAAACCTGGATCTGCCGTTCGATATTCATCTGGATCTGATCCATCGGGACGTGCCCCGGGCCTTCAATCATGACCTGATTATTTTTGGCCCACGCGCGAGTCGTGAGCTCACCCAGGGTGTCCAGTTCGGCGAATTGGGCCTTGTCAGACGCGTCGGCCAGGCAGCCCGGCCGCAGTCCATCACCCAGGCTCCAGGTGACGTCGTACTCGTACATGATGTCGCACAGATCTTCGAAGTGCGTGTAGAGGGGATTCTGGAGGCGGTGGTGCATCATCCACTGAGCCATCAATGAACCGCCGCGGCTGACAATGCCCGTGATGCGGCCCATGGTCAGTGCCAGGTGTTCGATCAATACGCCGGCATGCAGGGTCATGTAATCGACCCCCTGCTTTGCCTGATGTTCCACCATATCGAGCATATGCTGTGGCTTCAGGTCCAGAAACTCGTGAAGATTCTGCACGACCTGGTAAATGGGGACCGTTCCAATCGGCACTGGTGAGGCGTCGATGATCGCCTGGCGGATCGTGTCGATGTTACCGCCGGTGGAAAGATCCATGACCGTGTCGGCGCCAAAATGCACGGCCGTGTGCAGCTTGTCCAACTCACCTTGAATATCACTGGTCACGGCACTGTTGCCGATATTGGCGTTGATCTTACAGGCGGAGCCAATTCCGATGCACATCGGCTCCAGGCTCTTTTTCAGGTGGACTTTGTTCGCCGGAATGACCATGCGACCGGAGGCCACTTCGTCGCGGATAAACTCGGGGGTGAGTTTCTCACGTCGAGCAACGAATTCCATTTCGGGAGTGATTTCACCTTTTCGGGCGGCTTCAATCTGAGTCATCTGGCCTATTACCTATATTTTGAACTTCGATTGCTGGTCAAAAACCGCAAAAATCAGGGGGCTTTGCCAAGACAGCAGAAAACCACCCCGCTAACATCGTATGTCCCGTGGCGGGAATCTGCAACGGGGGTAGGAGGTGGGGAAATGACGAATAACGAAACCTGAATGACGAAAGAATGTCGAATGCCCAAATCTGAATGACAAAGGGGTGTCATAGGCCTCGGACACCCGTTGCGGTTCCTCCTGGGAAATTTGTCATTGGTCATTCATTCGACATTCGGATTTCGTCATTCGTCATT
>CAZQUW010000331.1:0-6393 GCA_964596215.1 uncultured Planctomicrobium sp.
AATGGAGCACGAAGGCGAGGTCAATCAGCTTGCCATAGCAGACTTTGTCAGCAATGAATCTCAGGACGATAATGGTCAGACCGAAGCCGACGAGACCGCCGCCGGTGATATTTCCCAGTTCGCCCTGCGTAAAACCAAACTGGGCGGCCCAATCCTTCAGGATGGAGGCCCGGATCGAAAAGCCGATACCGGCCGCGATCAGGGTGATGAAACTGGCCCAGAAGAGCCGTTTCTCGGTAGAACTTGTGGTCGATACACTACTCATAGGTACGCTTCTCCCTCGACAGTTGCCAGAGCCACTTGATGCAAACCTTACCCGAGGAGAACGCGCGAACGTCAGTGCCGTCCGAGGGTTTCGGGTTCAGACCGTTTTTCTCTACACGACCGCCCAGGCGACTTTCACGCGGTATTTCCCGTCGTCAAAGCACAATTTAACGCGGCGCACAGTACAGAAGAGAGGCAGTATACGGGGCTGTTGATCCGTGTTCAACCGATGAGCGATTTGAGCCGATCTGCGGGAGCTGTCGCCGGCGCTGAACGTGGAAAGATGTTGGAAATTGCCCCGATGGGGTATACTCGGGGGCCACGCAGCGGAAGTCGAACGACTTTGGGATTTGATCCGGCGTGAGTCGGAATTCGAACGAATGCCGCGACTTTCTGGTTTCTCGTGTGACTTGTTTCGTGAGATTGTTGCCCAACGTGACTGAGATTGCCCCCTGCCCGAAACTTCCCGCCTTGCAGTACGGCACCTTGCCGCTGGCGTCACGTTATCTGCTGTCACCGTTGGCCGGCTTCACGAATCTGCCGTTTCGCCGCATCATTCACGGGGTCGGTGGAGTCGGGTTGTGCACGACCGATCTGGTCAACGCCCGGGCCCTGCTGGAGGGGACGTCCAAAAGCCTGGAATTGATCGCCACGTGCCCGGAAGATTCACCGTTATCGGTCCAGATTTTTGGTTCGAATCCGGAGGAAATGGCGGCCGCGGCGCAATTCCTGGAGCGACGTGGCGTCGCCTCGGTCGACATCAATATGGGCTGCCCCGTCAGTCGGGTTACCAAGGGGGGCGCCGGTGCGGGCATGCTCTGCCGGCCGGATGAAACCGTGCGGCTCGCGGAACAAGTCGTGCGCGCGGTGCAGATTCCGGTCACCGTCAAAATGCGCCTGGGATGGGACGATCAGAATATCACGGCTCCCGAGTTTGCTCGGGCGTTTGAGCAAGTGGGGGTCGCCGCGATCGCCATTCACGGCCGCACGCGAGCCCAGGGATTCTCCGGGACGGTCAGTCTCGATGGCATCCGCCTGGTGGTGGAAGCGGTCAACAAGATTCCGGTCATCGGGAATGGCGATATTCGCTCGGTCGCCGACGCCGCCCGGATGTTTTCCGAAACGGGCTGCGACGGGATTTCGATCGGTCGGGGAGCCTTGGCCAATCCCTGGATTTTCCAGCAACTCGTGGCCTGGGAAGAGGGGCGTGAGATTCCGCTCACGGGAAATTTCGACCAGCGGCTGGAACTGCTGCGGAAGCAGTTCGGTTATCTGGTGGAACAAAAAGGGATCGCGCGGGCAATCATTTCGTTCCGCAAGATGGGGCATTGGTACTTGAGTGCCATGCGGGTCGCGGCCTGGCTGCGCAACGAATTCCAGACGGCCCGCACTCCGGCCGAGTTTGAGGCGGCGATTGCTCATATTGCCCAGCTGGGGCCGAAATATGGGGATCGGAACGGCGTTCTGCCCGAATTTAAGATCCCTGTCCCATCGGGACCGGTGGAACGCTGGTAAGTTGGACCGCGTGTTTCGACTGTGGATCATGCGGTGATCGCCCGGCGCGGGCGAGTCAGGCGACGCTGGTGGCTGTCAGACCTCCAGTCCCTGTATGAGTGCCAGAACTCGGCGTAATCGCTACGATGGTCGACCTTAGAATCCTGACATGGCCCATTTGTCGAACCGAAACGCGATCTTGTCAGTGACGTCCGAGCCATTTTCCAGAAGATTGCAGAGCCATCCCGCGCGAATCGCTCGTCGGCGGGTGGCGATCGAAACAGGAATCAAAGGAGAACCGAGAGTGTCGCCAGTCAATCCACTGTTGAGCCGCGTCGGGGCCGGTTGCCGATGGGGTGTGATCTGTTTGACGCTGTGGCTGGCTGGTGCCAACCTGGATTCGTCGGGCTGGGCGTGGGCGGCGCCTCCTGCCAAGGCAGAACAGGCCACCGAGGCGGCTCCGGAACATGCTGAGCATCCTGCCGCGGAACCACGTAGGGGTCACGTGGGCGAGAATGCACACGCCGAGGGGCACATCGTGATTGCCCCGCCGCTGTATGCCGTCTTTCCGTTTGTCGGCTTGCTGGCGGCGATTGCCCTGCTGCCGCTGAGTCATAAAACGGCCCACTGGTGGGAAAAGAACTCCAGCAAACTGACGGTTTCCGTCATTTGCGGCTTGATTACCTTCATGTTTTACGCCTTCCAGTACGGCCACGGGATCCATGATCATGGCACGAATTCTCTGGCGCCGGCTGGAATTCCTGCGGCGGTCGCGGTCCTGAAGAACTCGCTGCTGGTGGAATACATTCCCTTTATGGTGCTGCTCTTCAGCCTGTATGTGATCAGCGGCGGCATCAACATTGCGGGCAGTTTACGAGGCAACCCGCGGACCAATACCGCGATCATGCTGATCGGCAGCCTTGTCGCCAGCCTGATCGGAACGACCGGCGCGGCGATGGTATTGATCCGCCCCTTGCTGCGGGCTAACGCCAACCGGGAACATGTTTCGCACTCGGTAGTCTTCTTTATCTTTGTCGTCTGCAACACCGGAGGCTGCCTGTTGCCGATTGGCGATCCTCCGTTGTTCCTGGGCTATCTCCGCGGTGTTCCCTTTTTCTGGACACTGCAGCTGGCGCCGCATTGGCTGTTCATGAACGGCATCATCCTGGCGATCTACTTCGCCTGGGATTCGTACTACTTCCGCAAAGAGAAACCGGAAGTGGCCCCCACCGCCGAACCGTTTGCCATCCGCGGCAAATTTAACTTTCTGTTGCTGTTTGCGGTCATTGCCTGCGTGGCCGTCCTGGATCCGTCCAAACCGGTCCCCGGCACGACGTTCGTGGCGCCGTTGTACATGCGAGAAGGCCTGATGTTGTTGTTGGCGGGACTGTCGGTCGGGCTCACGTCAAAGTCGATCCGTGAAGCCAACTCGTTCAATTACAGCGCGATCATTGAAGTGGGCGTGTTGTTCATTGGAATCTTCATCTGCATGCAGGCCCCGATCCAGATCCTGAACGTTCACGGGGCTTCGCTGGGGATTGACCAACCCTGGAAGTTCTACTGGTGTACCGGCACCCTGTCGAGTTTCCTCGATAATGCCCCCACCTATGTCGTCTTCTTCGAAACGGCGAAAACGGTGCCGGCGACCAGCCCGCTGGTCGCCGCCGTGGGGGTGGGCGTCACGGAACTGGCGGCGATCAGTCTGGGGGCTGTCTTCATGGGCTCGATGACCTACATCGGCAATGGCCCCAATCTGATGGTGAAGGCGATCGCGGAGTCGGCCAACGTTAAGATGCCGAGCTTCTTCGGCTATATGCTTTATAGCTGTTCCGTCGTCCTGCCGGCATCGATTCTGTTGACGTTGATCTTCTTCCGCTAAGCCGATCCAGAATCTCGGTCGCGGGAGTCTTACCAAGTTCGGTGACCGGGAGTCTTGGAAACGCCGTAACGGCCCGACAGACAAAAAATCAGGGTCCCCCAGATTGCATAAAATCTGGGGGACCCTGTGTTTTTCGATTCCCAATCGGTTATTTCGCAGCCGGCTTCACCAGGCTTGCCTTCAGCCAGCAATAGACCGAATCGCCGATCTGGTGGTAACCATTGGCATTCGGATGGACCGAGTTATTCAGCCGGGTAATGACTTCGGTCGTCCGTGCATTGGCGGGGACTTGCGACGCAGGGTAATTGTGCTGGCAGTCCAGATTGACGTGCGCGGGGATCAAATCAATGTTCTCGGCTTCACGCTTGCCGTAGTGCTCGAGCATCCGCTCCACCAGTCGGTGCTGGTTGCGTTTGTATTGCCAGCGGGTCTGACCGTTGGCGTAGTTGTAGCCAAACGCATCCTGCGTGGCGGTCGGCGGTACCAGCAGGATCACCCCAATCCGCGTGGTCGGACTGGACGTGCGGATCATGTCCACAAGCTGATCGTAGTACGTGAAGATCTTGTCGATGCCGGCCTCAATCGAGTCGTCCTGCAGGGAGAAGACATCATTACAACCGAGGAAAATCGTGACCCGTTCCGGATACTTGCCGCCGTTGACATCGGCACAATAGCGTGTGAAATCGAGCTTGGGAGTTCCGGTGGGCTGTGCGTACAAGAAGGGACTGCCCCGTTTGGTGTATTCTCCCGTACGCGCCGTTTCGGTGTAATGCGTGGCGAAGCGGAGTGCCGTCCAGCCGCCATAGCCTTCATGGCGAACCAGGCCCGGTTCGGCACCCGGCCAATGCGATCCCACCAAGGTCAGCTGCGGATTTCCCGGGGTCTGGCACGACTGCAGAATGCTCTGGGGATAGACCGCGGCATGGGTCAGACTGTCGCCAATACACAGCAGAGAAATCGGCTGGCCGGCACCGGCATCGGCGGGAATGACGCGAATCAATGTCGAAGCGGTGGCAATCACGGCGTTGTTCTCGTCGCGTACGGACAATTTCAGCCCGATATCGCCGATATCTTTTTCCGTGGGAGTAAAAGTCCAACGCTCACTCTGTTGTTGCCCGCGTAAGGCGTCCACATCGAAGACGTAATTCTTGGGGTTCACCACCAGGCAAACATTGTCAAAGTACAGATTGCATTCCACTCCGGGGACTGCATAAATCAACGGGGGGACAATCAACCGAATCCCGGTTGGTGTCGCGGTCGCCGCGGGAGTCGGCTTGGCGGCATCTTCCGCACCCAGGTGCCGGCCTGTTCCACTGGAAACTGTAACAATCAATGCACACAGCCAAACGAATTGCGTCCGCATGGGGGCTCCTTCTCTGGCCCGACTCATTCCGGTCGGGTGGTTTTCGCCAACGACTCCCGACTCACTGAGCCAGGCTCTGGCATCACTTTACTTGAATACGATTCATCAGCCTATCGTCCGGCGAAATCAGTGCTAAAATATGAAGGCAGTGCAGGTTAGGGTGTTCAATGGCGTGACATTCTGTGAGTCGCACCGTTTGCCTGACATCCAGCTTCTGGAAATCTGGTCATGATGCGTTCGTTTTCGTACTTGATGCTGATCGGTCTGTTTTCCGCGGCCGCCGTGGCAGCTCAGCCGACTCCCGTGGAAACACCCCTGGCCCGGGATCGGGATCGAGATGAAGTCAAGCGCCTGGAAGACCGGGTGACGCGCCTGGAGATGGAACTCGATCGACAACGCGCGAAGAATCCCGGTGAAGTTCCGGCCGACCCGCAGGCTCAGAAAGTGGTCCTGGTCCTGGAGACCCCGCACCTGGGGCATGTCTACACCGGCGGGCCGCAGGGAAGCCGCTTCTTCGCGGCCAAACTACTGGTGGTCAACCTGACACCGGCGCCGATCACTCTGAAGCGCGACGACGTCAAACTGAAGATCGACGGGCAATTACAGCCCATCCAGGAAGTTTCTTCCAACCTGCGTTACCACGGCTTCCAGATCGGACGGCAGCATGTCCCGCTGGAGTCGGTTTCGTCCTTTAAAGAGATGCGTGTGCCAGCGGGTGGAACCAACAGCGGCTGGATCTTCGTCCCCGATCTGCCGCCGGGCGGCCGTGTGCCCCAATTGATGCTGGAGGTGACGGTCGCGGGGAAGGTGCAGAAGCTGGACGTCAATGCCCAGCAGCGCAGCCTGCTGGGACTGGAAGTCGCGTTTATCGGCCCGCGAAACTGCCTGGGACTCTTCACCATCTCCGGCGAACTGAACATGATCAACCTGGGGGCGTTGACAGATGAGATGGACGCGTTGGCCGCTAAAAAAGTCGGCCGGGTGGTCCTGACGTGGACCGATTCGGCGGCCATGGTGCCGGAAGATTTGTACAAATGGCTCGAACAAGCCGCACAAATGCTGGGGCGCGGAGAATTCAATAATGAGCAATTCCCGGCGCTGCCCGCAAACATTCGTGAATTCCACCTCGCCCATTTGCCCGTGCGGGAAGCGGCCGACGGGGCTGAGGCCACCATCGACGTTGCGATGGCCGTCAATCGCATTCACAAATCACCAGATACCGCAGTGCGTGCGGCCCTGCGTACTGCCTGTGATACGCTGCCCCGCGAAGAATTGCTGGCGGCGATCGAACAAGGCCACCCCTGGGCACGAGCCGCAGTGCTCGCGTTTGGTGCCGGTCGATTGCCGGCGGAACAGCTGCCCCTGGTCTTGAAGTATGCCGATGATGCGGACC
>CAZQUW010000332.1:0-6363 GCA_964596215.1 uncultured Planctomicrobium sp.
TACGGTTACCCTGTGAAGTATGCCGGTGGGTTCCCCATCGAGTTTAGCTGGCCGGTGCTTCCCAGCTCGGTCGCCGGCAGCGACTTCCGCGTGACGCTCAACACCGGTCAGGTGGTCACTCCCCTGGCAGCCTCGATCACACCGAATCTCGAATACAACGAGCGGAGCACGGTCGTGATCCTCGGCTATTTCGGCAACCGGATTGCTCCTGGGCAACCGGGGGCGATTTATCCAGTAAAACTGGAAGTGGCCGACACTCCCACGCCACTGAAGCTGGTCGGTCCAGGTGGTGTCGTGGTCTCGGCGGCAGGGCTGACCTACGGCGACGGCAGCACGCCGATGACCGCGTACAACCCTGGGACCGGGCCCAAGTTGGTCGCGGCCAAACTGAGCGTGATGTCCACCCTGGGCGAGTCGGCGCCGGAGGCCTTCTCGGGTTCGCTTCCGAACGACGGCGTCTCGCTGTACGGTGAGGCCGCGCAGTATCGGCTGCGCGTCTTCACCAGCGGCGGGTTCTCGCCGG
Source organism: uncultured Planctomicrobium sp. (assembly GCA_964596215.1). Lineage (GTDB taxonomy): Bacteria > Planctomycetota > Planctomycetia > Planctomycetales > Planctomycetaceae > JAKFVC01. The sequence continues at coordinate 524 of CAZQUW010000332.1, forward strand.
ATGGCGTCACATCGCTGCTTCCGACCGACTTTTCAAGGTTCTTCCAACTCAAGACGGTCGACGCGGATGGCGTTGAACGCTTGCTGACGGAGACGGGCGTCGCATACCAGTTGCCGACCGGCACGATCACGGTGGTCGGCCTCGCAGATCTGGGGCCGGCCCAATCCAGTTATGACGACTCGTATGTTGAGGACCACGATAACCAGATCGACATCATACTCTCCGGCGACGAAGCGGCCATCGCCACCATCAAGTCTGTGGAAATCCCCGCGTCTGGAAGTTATTCGCCATTCTACAACCCCGGCGGTCCGGGGAATAACCCGACACCGGGCGTCACGTACAGTCAACCCGGGCCGAGCCAGTCACAATCGGTAATCAATGCGCTCGCCGATCCGATGACTGTTACGTACTCCAGCCCGTAAAATGCGGTGCGATAGCCAAACAAGTTCCTTCGGTCGGGATTGCGAACCGGCCGCTTCCCAGCGTGAGGCTGGTGGCGATCGACACCGCCTCCGTATTGTGGCTGGAATTCAACCAGACAGTCGGCTGCATTAGACTGCCCGCATGTCGCCCGCGAAACCACCGATCGCTGATCCGACGACCTTGGACCCTGGTGTTGCTGCTCATTGCGGTGACTTATCCGCTGACGTGGGCCGTGTCGTTGTATTGTGCCCGGGTTCTTCGTGCAACGCTCATGGAACGGCCTCGGCCGCCGAGATTTCGGAGCCTCAAAGATACCTGGCCACCAGCATCAACTCTTGGAACAACAACCGAAATAGGAAACTCGATCGCTGTGAGGCCCGGATTGGTAAAGCGCCCACCACTGTGTTGGAGTAGGCCGCCGATCATTTTACTGTGATGTACCGACTCGCCACGATTCCCGATGCCAAATCGCAGGCACGGATCTGCCACACGCCCGGTGAGTCATTGCTCGCTATGTCGAGTTTCAAGTTGAGAACTCCGTTCACAGCTCCGTAGTAGCCGCTGAACTCGGCCAGGCGGCCGGCGGGGTCGGTGATGTCGACGCGCAAGGGGATCACCGCCGAGACAGGTTGTCCAGACGAGTCCGTGACCGAGACCGAAATGTCGGCTGAGTCTCCACGTTGAACAGACCCCGAGGCTGTGATCTTGAGTTGCTCAATGGCCCGCGGCGTCACCAGGAAGACACCACCCTCGCACGGACCAAGTTGTACTCGCCAGGACATAGCTTGGTTGCCACCTGTGGTGGGGACCTGGCGACTGGTGAGGAGATCGTAGACGTAACCGTCCTTGCGACGCACGGTCAGTTGCCCGTCGCTCGGCAGTCCGTTTTCCATAACGAGACCGTGCTGGCCAACGTAGCTGCCAAACTCGCGGTGGTCGTTCACGACGAAGACATAGTCACTTTGACTGTTCGATCGCACACGGGTCACAATCTCCGGGTTCGAGCATTCGGCAAAACGATGATAGCGGTCAGCCAATGCGATGCGGAGTTTCGCCGCGTTGGCTAAGATCGTGGCCTTATCGGTCGCTGTCTGCTTCGTACGAATGAATCGCGGCAGCACGATATCTGGCCTTATGGCGGGAGCGAGATTGGGGTCGCCGATGAGAATACCGCCGCGTTTCTGAAACTCCTGAATACGGGCCGCCACGGACGCGGTGAGTACGTCGCAATCCATCAATACGAGTACTTTGAACCCATCCAGTCCACGTTTCAGGAGTGTCTCTTCGAAAAGGACTTCCGGCTGCAACTGAGCGTGAAGCAGTGTGAGGTACGCTTCGTCGTGGGAGTAGCCGTAGCTGCCGCGCCGGGCGAACATCTGCGATGTGAAGCTGTTGAGATAAGCCACGTCGCTGGGCCGGTCGCCGACTTGCATCAGCATCGGGGCGAGCGGTTCAAGGACCTCGCGATGCAAGCGGCGGAACTCAGTCTGCAAGTCGGGCTGAGTATACTTGTATGGGTGTGTCCCGTCGGTCGGGACGAGCGAGGACCAGCCGTGATACATCAGGCCACTCACCGGGCGCGAAATCATCGACCAGAACGAGCCGCGCAGATGCATCGGGGCGATCGAGATATACGCCGCATCGGGATCGTGATCGTCGAACGGGGACGCGATGTCGTTCTTTCCTGCCTTCATCGGAGCGCTCGTCGAGCGATACCAGAAGAGCTGGGTCATCTTCATCACGCGCTGGGAGCGCATCGACGCGGATGCCATTGCAAACACTTCGTCAGCGAAGTAGCCAACTCGCAATGGACTGGGTTCGGTGTAGGTCCATTGGCTGAGCACATCGACTTCACCACCGCTGCCGCCGATGCTCGGCACGCGAATCGCCGGATCATACCAGGTCCAAATATCGTCGCGGCCACCGATTTTCAGTCCGCGGTGCAGCGCCGTGTGCAAGCCATTCCATCCATCGCCAACCGTCCAAAACCAGCGATAGAAAGCCAGTAAGGGATGATCGTCCGGGATGACACGATTGGCAGGAAACTCCTTGAGCGTATTCCAGGCCACGCCCGATTTCGTGACGATTTCATTCGGGATCTCGCTGCCGGAGAACTGACGATACGCTGCGCGGTCGAACTCCGAATAGCTGACTTCCGAGTCGTCACGGACCTCACTGTTAATCAATGCCGCAACGAACGCCGGATGTTTCGCAAATGTCTGACCGACGCTCTTTCCGACGTTCTCGGAGAACTCAGCAAGTCCGGGCAGTGCCGCGTTGCTGTCGTGTCGAGCGTAGGGTTTGCCGTTGCGATCGACACGCCACAGTTCTGGCCGTTTCTTCAAGAAGTAGCCGGCATACAACGTCGCCGCGATGCCCACATCGTTGGCGAGTGCCGTATCCAGCATACGATTCGTCGCTTCGATGGCCGCCGGCGAGTTTGCCGGAACTGGTTTGCCGGCTTTCCAAATCGCGTCGAGATCCGGAGAAAAACCGAGGCACTGGTTGAAACCCAGTTCTTTGAGACGAGGCAGCTCGCGTGCGAACTCGGTCGGACCGCCGATTCCCCACATCATGACCGGCATGCGATGTGGCAGGGGACGCGGCATTATCTTGAGCCGCAGCAATTCCTCCCTAATGATCGGCGGATCTCCCGGTAGTGTCAGGCGCGCGCTAAGTTCGTAGTCGTCGGGTCGCAATTTCGTGTTGAATGGTCGGCTGATGACGTGAGTCCCACCGGCAGCGAGCTTCGGAAGGTCAATGACTTCCGCCACGAATCCGCTTTTCGACAGCGACAGCTTTGCATCGGACAACGGCTCTGATTGCAGATTCCGGACGGTAATACTGACACTCGGCGACGTTTCGTTCCGAATCCAGACTGACCGCTCCACCGATAGCCCGATCAATGCGGGGCTGAATTCCAGAGCTCCGTTACAGAGCCGCACGTCATCAATGAAACCTGGGAAACCGCCGTAATTACTGCCCACCCGATCGCCAATACTCAAACCGTGCGAACCTGCGACAACAGCTCGCCGTCCCGGACGAGAGACCGTGCTGACCGATGATCCGTCGCGAAAGAATCGCACGGTCCCGGCCCCGTCATAGCTGAACGCGACGTGATGCCAGACACCAGGGGCAAACACGAGTGCGTCTGATACGAAACTTTCGGAATCGGCTCCGAAGCCCAGATTCACCACGATTCGCCGCGCACCAGAAGTCTCCGGCACACCCAGCAGCCACTGGTAGTCAGTGTGGGACGCGTACTTCTTGTCGAGCAAGTACGCGAGACTCGCTTTCTCCAAGTCCGGTTTCGCTTGAATCCACATCTCGGCCGTGAACGCTCCGCCCGGCGTCAGTGACGGATGATTCGTGACTACCAGAGCATGATGCTTATCTTGAATCGGCCAGCCCGGAAACGATTCGATCGCTCCGCCGAACTTACCGTTCTGAACCGCTACGACACCATCGACCGTCGACATCAACTCGCGCGGCCCTGCATTCTTCGCCACGTCAGGCGACTCGAAACGCCAATGGCCAATGACATGCGGCCCCGAAGAGTTGACCCCGGAATACTCTGACTTCCAAGGCTGCGCGAGCGGCCCTTGCGCTCGCGAGTCCGCTGTGATTGCTACGAGCATTACTGCAAGCGAGAGAACGCGCCCGAATTTTGTCAGGTTCATCATTCGACCATTTGGAACCGTTGAGGTAACAGGAACTAGATGGCTTGACTAGCAAACAATCCAGGTTCAATGCGATTGTCATAATAGCAAAATGGTGCTTCAACGATCAAAGATCTGTTCGAATCCGTGATCAAAGACTCGGCGCTACGAAACGCTCCGATAAACAACGGCCTGCTTAGGCAAGTGGCATCTTGGTTGTCAATCGGACTCACAGACCGCTCAAGCGAGCAAGAAAATGGGGCAACGATGCCTGCCCGTCGAAGCGTCCATCGTCGGTGGTCTGACTGCGCGAGGAGTTGATTCGTGTCTGGGGTGTCTCCAGCGCACGCACTATGTCGTCGCTCATAGAGAACGCGCCGCAGGCGATGCAGAAGTGTGGGTGCTCATCGACCGCCAGCGCGATCCGGCCGAGATGCAGAACCCTGCCACCGGTCCCGCGGATGCAAATCTGCAGCGCGAACTCGACCAGAGACTCGCCGCGCTGATAAAACAGCACGGCGACGATTGGAAATTCAATTCATCCGAGTTGGTCGAAGAAGGGGGGGCGACTCTATCATCATTCCACCTGTTACACGCTCGACGAATACCGTGTCTGGGCCAGGGCCAATCCCGACAAATCCAAATAAAGGTGTCTCATGCGATTGCACAACATTGTATTGATGCTGCTCACCGTCTTCCTGGACACGGCAGCCATCGCTGCCGAACGGCCGAATGTGGTCATCATTTTCGCCGATGACCTCGGTTACGGGGATCTTGGCTGCTACGGCTCGCCGACGATTCGAACACCGCATCTGGATCAAATGGCGAGCGAAGGTCTGCGTTTCACCGATTTTTACTCAGCATCTGAAGTCTGTAGCCCGAGCCGTGCCGCACTCTTGACGGGGAGATACCCGATTCGTAGCGGCATGTGCGGAAATCGCCGTGTACTTTTTCCGAATTCAATAGGCGGCTTGCCGAGTAGTGAAGTCACGATTGCCGAGGCTCTGCAGCAAACCGGTTATGCAACAGCGCATTTAGGCAAGTGGCATTTGGGCATTCACGATGGTTCGCGTCCACTCGATCAGGGATTTCAGCGAAGCTTTGGACTGCCTTACTCTAACGATATGGACGCGCGCGCTGACTTGCCGAAAGGTAGCAGCGGGTCACCAACACCACCGCCCGATGGCTGGAACGTACCGCTTCTGCGCGATGGAAAAATCGTCGAGCAACCGGCCGATCAAACGACTCTGACCAAGCGTTACACCGAAGAAGCGATCAAGTTCATCGCGGAACAGAAAGGCAAGCCGTTCTTCCTGTACTTCGCGCACACCTTCCCGCATGTTCCAATGTTTGCTTCGCCTGATTTCAAAGGCAAGAGCCGTGCCGGCATTTACGGCGACGCTGTGGAAGAACTGGACTGGAGTGTTGGCCAGGTGCTGGCCACATTGCGTAAGGAAGGAATCGCCGAAAACACACTTGTCTTTTTCACCAGCGACAATGGCCCATGGCTCATCATGGGCGATCAAGGAGGCAGTGCCGGATTGTTGCATGAGGGAAAGGGAAGTACCTGGGAAGGTGGTATGCGTGTCCCGGCAATTGCATGGATGCCAAGTCGAATCAAGCCGGGCGTCACAAGCGAAGTTGCGCATGCAATGGATCTGCTCCCGACTACTCTTGCGCTTGCAGCAACACCGCTGCCACACAATGTTACGCTGGATGGTCTCGACTTGGGACCTATGCTGTTTGAATCCAAGCCCC
>CAZQUW010000333.1:0-6347 GCA_964596215.1 uncultured Planctomicrobium sp.
TGCGCGTAGGCCAGTTTGAGATCACCGGCAATGGCTCGGTAGGCTGCAAACTGAGCCTTGCCGCCTACTCGCGAGACTGATTTTCCGACATCGATGGCAGGCAGAATCCCCAACTCGAAGAGTGACGGTGAGATATAGAGTTGGCCATCCGTGATGGAGATCAAGTTGGTGGGGATGTAGGCGGCGATATTCTGGGCCTCGGTTTCGACAATCGGCAATGCCGTCAACGAACCTCCACCCAGGTCGTCCCGTAAACGAGTCGCGCGCTCCAGTAGTCGTGAATGAATGTAGAAGATATCTCCCGGAAATGCCTCGCGCCCCGGAGGGCGGCGGAGCAGCAGAGATAGCTCTCGATAGGCACGGGCATGATTGGTCAGGTCATCATAGACAATCAGGACGTCTCGCCCCTGTTCCATGAAATACTCCGCGATGCTGGTCGCGGCATATGGAGCGATGTACTTGAGTCCCGGGGGATCGTTGCCTTCGCTGACAACGACCAGGGTATACTCCAAGGCACCATTATTGCGCAGAGTACCGATAACTTTCGCAACGGCCGAGCCGCGCTGGCCGATCGCGCAATAGACACAGATGACGTCCTGGTTCCGCTGATTGAGGATTGCGTCAACGGCGATTGTGGTCTTGCCTGTCTGGCGATCTCCGAGAATCAATTCGCGCTGACCTCGTCCGATCGGGACTAACGCATCGATCACCTTGACTCCGGTCTGCAGCGGAACCGTGACGGGAGCCCGGTCCATGATCGGACGTGCCAGACGCTCTATCGGCAGCCGGGACTGGAAGGCCAGTGGCCCTTGTTCATCCAGTGGTCGGCCGAGCGGATCGATCACGCGACCGATAAGTCCCTCACCAACGGGCACATCCATGACGCGGCCAGTTCTCTCGACCTGATCTCCAGTACGCACATTGCTACATTCACCCAGCAGGACGACGCCAATTTCGGCTTCGTCCAGGTTGAACGCGACTCCCTGCAGTCCGCCGGGAAAGCTGAGCAATTCTTCAAACCCCGTCCCCGGCAGTCCGGAGACACGGGCAATGGCATTGGAGATGCTCGTGACAGTCCCGATTTCGCGCGGTGTCAATCGAGGCGAAAAGGCATCCCGCGCACGGCCCAGATCTCGATAGGCATGGTCGACGGTGGATCGTAAATCATCAGTGAGTTGTTGTGGCATGTTGGTCGACGTCCATGGTCGCGGTTTCAGGTACCAGCTGGCGAAGGTGCTGTTCGAGCGAGGCGAGGTAGTCAGCCATGCTCCATGAGATCTTGTGGCCGTTAAAGACGAGTTCCAATCCACACAAGACATCGGGTACTGTAACGAAACGGGGAACACTGCTAATGCCCAGCGTTTCGGCGAGTGCAGCCTGCAGCCGACTACGCTGGGCTGTAGTCAGTTCAGCCCCACTGCGGACCTGAACCGGTTGCGCGGCTGTTTCGGAGAACGACAGGAGGCCGGCCTTTGTGGCGGGATCGAGTTCCTGCAGGCGACGAATGAGCACGGTCAGGATCTCGTCTTCCAACTGGGCGTTGGCCAGATCCTGAAGCGCTCGACGTGTCATTTCGAATACTTCACGCTGCGTGCGTTCGATGATCTCCCGTTGCCAGGCCTGCCATTCATGCTTGAGCTTCTCCGCAAACTCGTCACGCAACGCAGTCGCTTCAGTGCGGACCACTTCGAGTAACCGCAACCGTTCCCGTTTTGCTTCGTCGGTCGCTGCGCTGACCAGGGCTTCTCGTTGTTCGTCCAGGACTTCATTCTTGCGCTGATATTCCTCGCGTTCCAGGCGCGCCGCAGTCTTCTGTTGCTCAGCATCTTGTAACTGCGCCGCGATCCGCTGTTCCCGAGTTGCGATGGCATCGAGAATCGGACGATAGAGGAACCGCTTCAACAGCCAGACCAGCAGCAGGAAGTTGAAGAGCTGGGCACAAACGGTGAACCAGTCAAACAGCATGTCTCACTTACTCCCCGCCTGGGCAATAACGTGCGTCCAAAACGGATTGGCAAAAATTAGAATCATCGAGACCACGAAGCAATAAATGGCCGTGGATTCGATCATGGCCAGTCCGACGAAGAGCGTACGTGTGATGGTGGGAGCGGCGTCGGGTTGCTGTGCCAGTGAGTTCAGCGCGGTAGAAATCGCCTTGCTTTCGCCGAGGGCCGGCGCGATGCAACCGATGCACGTACTGAAGCCAGCGACAGCGATCGATGCGATCGCTATGGTTGTTGTATTGTCCATTCAAGTTCCTTTAGAAATCGTTCGCCAGCGGTCAAGCCTCGCGCGTACGAGTGGCGGCCGCGATATAGACTGTCGCCAGAATGCTGAAGATGTATGCTTGAACCATACCGGTCAACAATCCGAGCGCGGTCATCAACATTGGTAGAATCAAGGGGGCGATCGTCAGGAGAATACCGACGATCATGGCACCACTCATCATGTTTCCGAACAGTCGAATTGCCAGTGCCAGTGTACGTGATATTTCACCGATGATGTTGAAGGGCAACATGAGAAACGTCGGTTTCAGATACGATTTCAGGTAGTTGCCCAACCCATCATCCGCGATGCCATACATTGGCACTGCGATAAATACGCAGATTGCCAGGGCGGCAGTTGTCGATAGTGATCCGGTAGGAGGTTCGAACCACGGTAAGATGGTTCCTAAATTGGCTCCCGCGATGAACAGGAACAGCGTTCCGATGAATCCCAGATATTTCTGCGGTTCGTGCAGACCGACTTCTTCGATCTGCTTGACGATCCCTGTGACCACAATCTCCAGGAAACATTGCCAGCGGGAGATCTGAATGCCGCTGGTCAGATGCCGCGTGATCAAACATGAACCGATTGCCAACACCAGGATAACACCCCAGGTTGTCGCGATGGTCTCATTGAGTTTCCACCACCCGTTCTGCCAGAAGATCAACTCGTCACTGCTGAGACGCATTCGCGGTCTCCTTCTGGACTGCCTTGTTGAGATTCATCAGGGACGGGAATTGATAAAATATGATCGCGCGGGCCAGCAAGAATCCCAACAGACAGGCCAGGAGCTTCTCCCAGCGGCCCTCCGAGATCAGTATGAAGCCACTGATGGCCAAACTCATGCGGACGATCAGGCTGATCAAGAACCACAATTCAGGACGGGGAGATTTGAATCCATAGACGATCGTGAGTAACAGGCCACCGAAAAACAGACTGCCAAACAGGAGTCCGCCGATGAATGGCCAGATCCACAGTTCAATCATCGTGGTTCTCCTCCTCGCGCCGCATCTCCGCCTCTTCCTGTGCCACCCACCGCCAGGCATTCCAGCAACCCGTGGCCAGTCCAAGCACGAGCAGCGTCAATGTCCACGAGTGCCTGACTGGATAATGTTTGTCGAGCCAGACCCCCAGTGCGACCCCCATCAGCAATGGCGCGGCTACTGACCATCCAATCAGGCCTGTCATGGCAAATCCGAACCAGATACTCCGTGTCCTGTGCCGTTGTGCCCTCAGTTTACGACGTTCCTGCAAACCGATGCGGGCACTGAGTTTCGAGCTGCGGGGAGACTTGTCCAGCGGTTGTTCAGACACGTTTAATTTCCACGAAACGCCGAATAAAGCTGCTCTCCAGTTTGGCTAACACCGACCGAATGCTTCGTTCATGCTCGTTCAGGTTCACAAATTCGCGTTCCACTGCTTCGCGTAGCTTCCCCAGATTGGTCCCGCCAATGGCATTTCTGACCGATACCAACACGTTTCTACCGGCCTTGACTAATACGCCTTCGTCTACCGCAATGAAAGTCTCTTCGCCAGTAGCCGCTTCAAACATCAAAATTCCTGGTACAAGAGCCACGACACAATCGAGGCGTTGGGGCAGCAAACCAAACGACCCTTCCGGAGTCTCCACAACGAGCTTGGCAATGTCAGAACGCTCAATGAATATCTGATACGGCAACAGCACCTTCAATTGCATCGCGAGTGATTCCATCGTGATCAGCCCTAAGATTCCGCGATGATTGGTAGCTGGTGACTGCGAATGGACTATGTCGCACTGACGGGCAAAGATCATGCCGGCTGCGGGTCTTTCCGTTTTCGCCTGGCTTCGTTGATCGACCCGATCATATACAGCGCACTTTCCGGGTAATCGCTGAACTCGTCATTTAGGATTCGTGCACAGCCATCGAGTGCTTCCTCGCGACTGACGAGTTTGCCGGGAAGCCCGCTGAATTGCTCGGTGGTAAAGAATGGCTGCGTCAGAAATCTCTCCAGTCGGCGGGCGCGCATCACCACGCTGCGGTCCTCCTGTGAGAGCTGTTCCAACCCCAGCATCGCGATAATGTCTTTGAGTTCTGCGTATTGAGCCAGCGTCCGTCGCACATCCTGCGCCAGCTGATAGTGCCGTTCGCCGACAATTCCCGGCGTGGCCATCTTCGAGCTGGACTGCAGCGGATCGACAGCGGGAAACAGCCCCTCGCTGGCACGCTTGCGCGACAGCACGATCGAAGCCGACAGATGGGAAAAGGTATGTACTGCGGCCGGGTCGGTGAAATCGTCTGCTGGAACATAGACTGCCTGAATTGAGGTAATCGCTCCCGTTTCGGTGTTCGCGATCCTTTCCTCAAGCTGCGAGAGCTCAGTTCCCATCGTGGGTTGATATCCTAACCGCGATGGCATCTGCCCCATCAGCCCCGATACTTCAGAGCCGGCCTGGATAAACCTGAAAATATTGTCAATCAACAGCAGGACATCGCGGTGCTCATCGTCGCGGAAATACTCGGCCATCGTGAGGGCCGCATGTCCCACTCGGAAACGGCTGCCAGGAGGTTCGTTCATCTGGGCGAAGATCATCACCATGTTGGGAAGCACACCCGCTTCCTGCATGTCGTGGTACAGTTCTTGACCTTCGCGGCAACGCTCGCCAATACCGCAGAAAATGCTGACCCCTTGCTGATGACCGACCATATTGTGAATCATTTCGGTCAGTAAGACGGTCTTGCCGACACCGGCCCCGCCGAACAGCCCCGCCTTACCGCCGCGTTCCAGCGGAACCAGAACATCAATCATTTTGATGCCGGTTTCAAAGACTTCAGACTTCGTCGAGCAGCGTGAGAGCGAGGGGGGCGACTGGTGCACCGACCGCCACGTGACGTCTTCAGGTGGAGGCAGTCTGTCAATCGGATTTCCGAAAACGTCGAACATGCGGGATAGAATCCCTCGACCGACAGGAGCCTGCAACTCACTGCCGGTATCGATGACCATCATCCCGCGTGCCAACCCTTGCGTGGGTGTCAGAGCGATACCGCGCACTCGGAACTGATCGACTTGTGTGAGCACTTCAATGGCAATTTGCCCGTCTGTGCCAGCCCGCAACAACGTGTGTATCGATGGAAGCCGTCCTTCAAAACGCACATCCACAACACTTCCTCGCACCGACACGATCCTGCCCGTATTTTGGCCATTTCCGGAATGATTCATAGTTGCTCGCCGGAAGCCCCGGAATGTTTCAGTATGACAGTCTACCCCTTGGACGACCTGCGTGCCCGATGTAAACGGAGGGAACACGACAAGCTCGGCGCTGCTGGTCGTACTCCCCGAGTTGATGTGCCCGCTAACGCACAATGGGTGCCGAAACTCGAAAATCCCTGGTGGCTACGGAAGCGACTCGCGACAGTCATCGTGAGGCGGGAGATGCCGAGCGATTCTGTCTCAGGTTAATAATGGGTGTGTGTCAAATCCGCTCGGTGTTTCCGATGTCATCGCCTGCTCGATAGAGATTACCGAGCGTCGTCCGTTAACTGCGCCGCTGCCTGAGCCATATTCAACCCGACCAACTGCGCCACCAGAACTGCCATATAGAATTGTCCAAACATGGCTTCAATCCACGCCAAGGAGGCCGCCGCCGGGCTGATCGGCAGGATATCACCGTAGCCAATTGTCGTGAGCGTCACAAAACTGAAATAGTTAAAGGCAAAACGTTGCGCATGGGGATCCTGAATTCTCGCGACCAGGTTCGTATTCATCTGAAATGAATTCGGTACCAGCAGATTCGTCAGGATGTACAGGTTGCCCCACGCGACCCCGACCAGCAAGTAGCCGCAGACCGCTCCCAGGACGTCATCGAAGCGAATCGTTTTCTGTTCAAAAATTCCTCGCAGAATGACAACGATTCCGAAACCGAGTAGCAGTGGCATCGCCATATGGAAGAGGATTTCATGCCGCATCCAATTGCCCGTTAACGCCAACGTGCCGAACGACAGACCGATCACTCGCTCATAGCGACGATGAAATACCGCGAGAACGACCGAGACCACAAGGACACTGAGCAGCACATCGTAAACAAATAACCCAACCAGCTTGCC
>CAZQUW010000334.1:0-6334 GCA_964596215.1 uncultured Planctomicrobium sp.
TCCCCTGTCACGAGGTATTGTCTAAAGTTTTCGAACCTGTTGTTCATCAGCGCCTCGTCTCAACCAATTGGTTGCGGACAGCCGCCTGGAGCCTGCACGGGGGACTGGTGCTGTGGATGGCCTGGGCCTCATTATGCTGAGGTACCCCGGCAACGTCACTTCTGGGAGAAAAAACGTGGCAAGATTTGAAGTCGGCGACCAAGCACCGGACTTTTCCGCAACGACTTATGACGGCAACAAGATCCGTCTGGCTGACTTTTTGGGGAAGCGTGCGTTGGTGCTGTTCTTCTACCCCAAAGACGGCACTCCGATTTGTACACAGGAAGTCTGTGCCTTTCGCGACTCGTATGAGCAATTCATCGACGCCGGAGCGGACGTGATCGGCGTCAGCGGTGATACCGAGGAAAGTCACCGCACGTTCGCGCGGCAGCACAAGCTGTCGTTCCCCTTGATCAGCGACGCGGACGGCTCGCTGCGCAAGGCGTTTGCAGTCCCGAAGACGCTGGGGCTCTTTCCGGGTCGGGTCACTTACGTCATCGATCAAGCAGGAATCATCCGGCAAATCTTCTCGGCACAATTCGCCTCGGACGAACATGTCCGACAGGCTTTGATCGCCGTGGGCGCGGCAAGCAGATCTTCGCAGTAATGTGACTCGTCCAACACAAGCACGATGCGGCGAACCGCATCCAGGTTCCTTGCGAAAAATGGCGAACTTGTAAACTGCCTGCACTACGGTGCCATCTCGATGACATCGGGAAGATCAACTGCGATCGCGGCGCGATATTCGGATTGTGCCTCGAAATACCGGACCAGCGACTCGACTTCGATCACACGTGCGTCAAAGGTGGCCGTCTCGCGCAAGTTGAGTCGAAGAAAATCGCTGTCACCCTTTTCCAGCTTGATTGTTTCGAATCGCTGCATTTCTTCGTTGAGACGAATCGCTTCTCGTGCCTGGCTGATGGCCTGGTACGCCATGTCCAGCGCAATCACGGCCGCCTGGACTTCGACGGAGATCTTGTCGGAGGCAAATTGGCGTTTCGCCTGCAACTGAGCGATCTTGCCCTCCACCGCGGCAATCTTTCCTTTCGCTTTGCGCCGTTGCAACGGGACCGAGAACAGCAACCCCGCTTCTAACTGATAAGGCGTCTTGTCCCCTTTCGGGGTCGGCGACCCGACGTCTTTGCTATTAAGCATTTGCCCGTCCAGCGTCGGTTGGAGCAAATTGTTCGCCTGCTGCAGATCGACGTCCAACTGTCGACGGGTGATGTCGTACGCCATCAGTTCCGGCCGGCGAGCCTGCGCGAACTGGATGTCCTGTTCCAGTGCGTTGCGTTCAATGGGCGAAGGTTCGGGGAATCCTCCCGGCAGCAATTCCGGGCCGGGCACAAAGGGGATGCCGCCAGGCATCCGCAGATACAGCGACAGTTTCACGGCTGTCGTCTGCAGTTTCTGCAACGTAGCGAGGCGCTTGACGCGGCGACCGACAATCAATCGCTGATTATCGGTCAAATCGGATTCCGCCCGATCACCCTCTTCCACCTGGCTGCGGAGTTGCTGATCCCGGTCCTGGGCGAGTTTCACGAGTTGTTCGGCATATCGAAAGTTCTGCCCCGCTGCGACCCATTCCCAGTACGCAATCGAACCGTCGCGCACAAACTCCAACAGTTGGCTGCGAATTTCCGGCTCGACAAGCGATTGCCCGTATTCAGTACGCCACAACTGAGCACGGCGTTCGTCAACCGCACGATTCTGCCAGAGTGGAACAGACAACCCCATTTGGAACTCACCGCCACCATTGGTTTCGCGATTGCCGTACCAAGGTTCAAAATTTCCCTGTCCGATGCGGTACGCTCCGAACACGCTGCCACCGCCGTACAGCGGTTGATCAAAACCCACACCCTGGCGGTAGGTCTGATAGTAGCCTCGTGGTTGATTGAGAGTATCGCCCTTGAGCTTGAGGTCAAATTCCCCCTGGGCCGCGACGTTGTCTCCCAAGGCGACATCCCGTCCCGCAATGGCGATCCGTAATAGCGGATAGGACTGATAGATCGCGTCCACGACCTGTTCGAGCACGATCGGCTGAGTCGGCCCGTCGACCCGCGGACTGGGCAGCTCTTCGTCTGCGGCAGGCGACGGAATGTCTGGAATTTCCTGGGGGAGTGGCTTGTCGCCCGCAACGCCGCTGACTTGCTCGATTGCTTGTTCACGTTCAACGGGGCGAGACGTGACGACTGCTGTTTTACTGTCCGATGCTCCGTCGATCCGAGGATCAGCGCCAGCTCGATCGATGAAACTCTTCGGGCTGACGTCGATGCGAGTCACTCTCCCGTCGACGCGAGTCGCCTGGCAGCCACAGAACAACACCAGGCAGAGCGCGCCCATCAGGCGTAGCGGTCCGGTCACTTCTTGCCGCGCAGCAATGCCTCCTGCTTTGCTGGCGAGGGCATCGAGACAATCGGCGGAAATCCATTTATCTGACGCCATAACTCTTGTCCCAGCGGTACGTTATTCAGCAGGACCCACCCATTGACCCGGATTCCTTGCCGCAAGTACTCGGCATCGGGCCACGGGCGATCTTCGGGGTCAGGAATCACAACGACACGAAATTTCCCTTGGCCATCGTCCGTGCGATCCACTGTGGCCACGATGCCACCGAAAGTTCCCACGGCAACCGAGGGCCAACCACTAAATTGAACTGCCGGCCAACCTTCGAACTGTAAACGGACTTTGCGAGGCTTCCCCCCTGGCATGCGGCTCGACACGAGAGGAGCATCATTGCCGTCCACTTTCACTTCTACCGCGCGGTCGGCCGTCGCGGGGACCAGTTCCAAAAGCGGCTGACCGGCCGAAACGATCTGACCTCCCTGAAAACTCCGTAATTTCAAGACATAACCATCTAAAGGTGCTACAACCGGTTGAACTTGCAGAGATTGCTTATTCTGAATATCGGCTAGCTCCTTCCTGGTACTCTCGACATCTGCCTGCGATTTTCTGTAGACCGCGTCAGCCGATTCAATCTTCGCGTCTGCTTCCCGTAATTTATGTTGGCGCTCCGCTTTTTTTGCGGCGAGTTCACTTTGTGCCGCTTTGACGTAAGCCTTGGCCTGCTCAAACTTTGACTTGGATTCTGCCGCCTTACGCACGGCTAACTCCCACTCAAACTTCGATTCGACCTTTTTCTCAAATAGTTCTTTCCGTCTGACGCTGTCTTTCTCGGCTTGCTCGTAGCCCGCCTCCATCGCCTTCAGATTTTCTTCCTCGGCCAGCAACTTTTGCACCGCCACTTTCACATACTCGTCTTGCGCCAGTTCGGTCTGTTCTCGCACATCCTTAAACGCCAGTATTTGTTGTTGGTAGGCGAAGACAATCGTTTCCTCGGCTGTCAGTTTTCGCTTCTGAGCTTCCAGCTGCTCGGCAAAGCGTTCCATCAGAATCGGATCAACCAGTTCGATCTTCATCAGGACTTCACCCTCGTTGACGTGCATCCCTTCCAGCAGATTCGGCAAGATATCGACCAGCCGTCCGGAAATGGGAGCATCTACCTCCTGGAGCCGATGGTTCGGGTCATAGGTGATCACCCGGCCTTTCCCCGCCACTGATTGCTGCCACGGAACCGCCATACAGGCAATCAGGCCGAGCAACAGTCCTACGAACAGCCAAACGGCGACGCGGCGTGCCCAAATCGTGGCCCGGGATAAATCACCGAGGGCAGAAAACTCCAGCGGTTCAGACGGCAGCGGCAACGGGGTGGGCTGGAGCATTAGTGAGTCCCTGATTTCTGCCTGTGATCGTTAATGTGATCGTTAAGCGGACTGGTGGTGACATGACCGACCAATTGAGCGAAGCCCTCACGAACAGTCGCCACCACAATTGTCGGCTGCGGCTGATAGCGCGGCAGTCGCTGCCACAATTGCCGGAACTCGTCTTCCGCGAAGTCATCGCAGAGATGATCGATGAAGAGAATTCTCGGCTTACCTGCCAGGGCCCGCGCCAGAATCAACCGCCGATGTTGTGACGCATTGAGTGGCCAGCCATTCGGTAACACTGGCGTCGACAGACTCAGCCCGGAGTTCTGTAACTCCGCTGTTAAGCCGACTGCCTCGCAAGCCTCGCGTAGATCAGATTCAGATACGCCTGGTCGCGACAGGTGAATGTTCTCCGCAATCGAACCGGGCAAGAATTCCAGGTCGCGTGCCACGGCGACGTGCTGGCGGAGCACATCAGCGCGGATGTCATCGATTTCAACGCCGTCGAGAATCAGATCTGGCCGCGCCATTCCACGCAGTCCGCGTAAGCCGTCGGCAAGATCCTGTGTGAGCGACGGGTTCCAGTTGATAAGTGCCGCCGTCTCACCCGGGGCGACTCGCAACAGTTCACCGTTGGATGACAAGCCCTCCGGCGACTCAGTCCGATGAAATGTGGCTTCCCGGATGACTAGTTCCGCGGGCCCCTGACGCGACAACCCGATCAGACCGTCATTCGGTTCTGGCGGCAAATCGACCAGATGCGAAAGTTTATCGATGGCTGCCAGCAAGTCGTACCAGCCTTCCAGATGTTTGCCCAGCTTGGCGAACGAGGCGACGATCATCGCCACGATCAACTCGGCAGCCACCAGTTGGCCCAGCGTCAACTGCTCGTTCAAGACCAGAAATCCGCCCAGGCCCAGCAGTGTCGTCGTGGCAATCACCTGCAGGATCAAGACCAGTACGATCTGCCGCATTAAAATGGAGAAATGCGAGCGCCGGGCGCGCAGGTAATCCGCGCACAATACGTCAGTGCGCTGCATCGCCAGGAGTTCCACTCCCCCAGTTCGAAATATACCAGGGCAGCGGGCCATGTCTTCGAGCCAGGCGAGGACACCGTACTTGGTGCGCGACTCTTGAATTGCCGTCTTCACTCCATGGCGACCGAAGCCGAAGAAAATCGTGGCCAGCAATACCAGCAGCAAGATGTCATAGCCCAGTAAAAAGGGATGATAAAAGGCCATCACACTCATGCCGATCAATGTGGTCAGCAGGATTGCGATACCATCGACCATCAGCGCCGCGGTGACTTTCTGGACGATTGCCACTTCGAGAAACCGATTGACCAGCTCCGGCATCGCGAATTGTCGCCAGGCAGAGGCGTCCGCTTGAGTTAGCCGTCGAGTGACCTGGACGGTGATCCGAATGAACAATCGCCGCTGAATGATTTCCGCCACGTAGACTTGCAGTGCCTGCAAAGCGGCTACGAAACCAAGCAATCCCAGCAACATCAGCGACAAGACCACAATCGGCTGGTACAACGTGGCGAATGTCACCGTTCGGACCAGTTGCTGCGCCGTGACCGGCACTGACAGCATCAAGAGCCCCGCCACCCCGGAAAACGCAACCAGGGCCCAGAGATCCTTCCGATCGGGGGCGAGTAGATTCCAGAGCAGGACCCAGGGCTTCTCGTGTCCGTGATGGATCGGGCCGAAATCGGACTCTGTAGTGGCGATGATCACACGCAGCAGAGCTCCCTCCCCCCGCTGCTCAAGACGCTCAGGCATTGTTGTCGGAAGCGAACCCACCAGAACGATTTGCTTCGCTTCCAACTCCTGCAAATTCAATCGGTGCTCCAGGGCGGCGCTGCGTTCTGCCACGACGCGCGCACCCGATCGCAGGATTGCGGACAAATCACCGGGCGGTACGTCCGAAACCCGCAACGTCAGGCCTAAAGATCGGCCAGCGGAGAGAAGCCAGCTCCACCACGAATCGTGAACCGTTCCCGGCTGGGACCGCATCACCTCGGATAACAGTCGACATGCCTCCGCCTCCTCGCAAGGGCGATTCAACTCCCGGGCCAGGTAGACAAGGGCGCGCGACAGACTCGAGAGATCGGTCTCAGCGTGCTTCGAGTTCGACGGCGGCAAGGCGGGTGATCCATTCGACATGGTCGAGCTCAAGGGACTTTCTTCGATTGCGCTAACTGGAGGGCGGGACACACGCCAGACGCCCCTCTCCTCCCAGGACGGAGGAGAGGGGCTGGAGAGTCAAGGCAGGAATACTTTATAGCAGATCCTTGTCTTCCGCGTTGCCCGTACTCGAAGCAGACGGGGATACGCAGCCAAATCCGTCGCTACACAGGCCGACTCGAATGTTCCCGCTGGCGTGTGATCGCCCGGCTCACATTCTGTCCGATCCGATTGGTCGCCCGGTCAATGCAGACAAACCACTCCGCATCAACCGTCTTCGTCACCACGTCATTAGCACCTCGCAGTCGCACCACGATGTGGCACGACTTGTCAATGCCGCCTCGCGGGCCGTTGTGATCGGCCAGGTGGACATCGACATTTCGAATCTTTGGAGTGAAC
>CAZQUW010000335.1:0-6323 GCA_964596215.1 uncultured Planctomicrobium sp.
CGCTGTGCCCAGCGGGCGGCCAATCTGTAGCCTGACTCTCCGAGTCGGGTCGATCGGCGTTGAAATGCCCCCGACTCAGAGAGTCAGGCTACAGAAGACTAAGAGAGCAAAGAGGACAAAGAACTCGGCAGAATGACATGTGGGAATCTGACATCAACCTGGCACTCGCCAACCGCACCTAAGACACTTCGCAAACAGGAGTTACGGAATAGCGATAGCAGCGGGCAGGGTACATAAGAGATCAAAGAATGCCAAGAGGCGCGTGGCGTACTCCCTGCCGGTGAAATCGTGATGACCTGAAATCTGGCGGTGACGGACGACTGAGGTCGTTGCATGACGCGTCCCCTTCGTAAGTGGTGCGGACTGCCTCCGCGGGACATGGACCGCAAATTCTCATTCGTGACTGGGCGTGAGAATTTTTTTCCGACGAAAAACCAGGTTCCTGATATCAGGAAATCGCGCCGGAAGCCTGATTCCGCGCGGGCTGAAACGCCGTTAATTTCTCTATGATCACATACACGGGTGCAGATGACCGTTGTTCTGATTGCCATCGCACCCTGTTGAGTTCCGGTTATCATCCAGTCTCGTTCGCGGTTTAACGATCTCCACCGCCGAACCTCGATCACGTTTCACGGGTCAGCTGGATGGACATACGGGAGTGGTATCGCAGGATACCAATTTGATGCCTGATTCTTTGGATCTAATCGCCGACACGTCACACCCTGAGATGGTCCCCGGCCGCCCGGGCGCGAAAAGCGTCTATTGTGCTCGCGGAATCACCAAGATTTATCGCATGGGCGAAGTTGAAGTCCATGCTCTGCGGGGCGTGGATCTGGACCTGTTCGAGAGCGAATTTGTGGTGCTGCTGGGCCCTTCCGGCAGCGGCAAGTCGACATTGTTGAATATTCTCGGGGGTCTCGACATCCCCACGTCTGGGCACGTCAGCTACCGCGGGAAGGACCTCACCGCCAATGACGACGCACTGCTGACCGGATATCGTAGACGCCATGTCGGTTTTGTATTTCAATTCTACAATCTGATTCCCAGCCTGACGGCGCGGGAAAATGTCGCGCTGGTGACCGAGATTGCAGAAAACCCCATGCGTCCCGAAGACGCCTTACAAATGGTGAATCTCGGCCACCGCCTGGACCACTTTCCGGCCCAGTTGTCAGGTGGTGAGCAGCAGCGAGTGGCCATTGCCCGCGCCATTGCGAAGCGGCCGGATGTGCTGCTGTGCGATGAACCAACCGGGGCTCTGGATATTGAAACAGGCATTGTCGTGCTGGAGGTGATCGAACGCGTCAATCGCGAATTGGGAACCACCACGGCAGTGATTACGCACAACGCGGCGATTGCTGGAATGGCTGACCGGGTCATCTCGGTGGCCAGCGGACGGATCAGCCATGTGAAGATCAATGACCACAAACAACAGCCACGCGAGTTGCAATGGTAGGCAGTGAAACATGACCTCCGTCAGAATCAGGCGGGTTCATGAGTTAGCACACTGGTGAGCCACGGTCTGGGGACCGTGGGGACGATTACAGTACAAGCACCCGACTCACAGAGTCAGGTAATCGAGTCTATGAAAGCCCTGGATCGCAAACTGCTGAGGGACGTGCTCCAGATGTGGGGTCAGCTGCTGGCGATTTGCGCAGTCATCGCATGCGGCGTCGGCACGTTCATCATGACGCAGAGCGCCCTGGCCGGGCTGTCTTTCACCCAGCAGTCCTACTATGAACAGTCCCGCTTCGGTCGGGTCTTCAGCAATGTGAAACGTGCCCCGTTATCGGTCGGTAAAAGCATCTCAGAAATTCCTGGTGTGTCGCAGATGCAGCTGCGAGTCGTCCGGGATGTGACGCTGGACGTCGCCGGAATGGCTGAACCGGCGGTCGGACGCCTGATCTCCGTGCCGGAATACTCGATGCCGGCACTCAATACCTTGTATCTGCGGTCGGGGCGTTATATTGAACCCAACCGTCCCAACGAAGCCCTCTGCAGCGAGGGCTTTGCCAAGATGCACGGCTTGGAACCGGGGGATCGAGTCACGGCGATCATCAACGGCCGCCGCAAGGAGCTGGAGATTGTCGGGATAGCACTGTCGCCGGAATACATCTACCAGATTCGGGCGGGGCAGCTGGTTCCGGATGATACCCGATTCGGGATCTTCTGGATGGGTGAGGTCGCGCTGTCGGCGGCGTTTGACATGCAGGGGGCTTTCAACGACATCTGTCTCGATTTGACATCCGACGCCAACGAAGCCGAAGTGCTGCGTTCGCTGGATCGCATTACGCGGCCGTATGGGGGCATGGGGGCGATTGGCCGTCGCGATCAGATTTCCAACAAATTTATCTCGGACGAAATCAGTAACCTGAAACGCATGGGACTGATTGTGCCAGGCATTTTCCTGCTGGTGGCCGCCTTCCTGCTGAATGTCGTGCTGTCGCGCATCATTGCCTTGCAGCGGGACCAGATTGCCGCCCTCAAGGCATTTGGATATTCCAATTTCGCCATCGCCTGGCACTACCTGAAGATGGTCATTGTGGTCGTGTTGATTGGCGAGTTAATCGGCCTGGGGGTCGGCTGCATGCTGGGCATGCAGATCATGAACCTCTATACCAAGTTCTATCGCTTCCCGGCGCTGACCTTCATGCTGCCGCTGCACGTGGTGCTGGGATCCTTCACGGTGTCTGCCGCCTCCGCGGTCCTGGGGACCGTCGGCGTCATCCATAAGGCGGTATCGTTGCCCCCCGCCGAGGCCATGCGTCCCGAGCCCCCCGCGAATTTTCGTCCGACGATCTTCGAACGCCTGGGCTTGAACGCGCTCCTCACGCAGACCGCGCGAATCATCGTTCGGAACATTGAACGCCGGCCCTTCAAGGCCATGTTCTCGTCATTGGGAATTGCCCTGTCGGTCTCCATCATTATCCTGGGGCACTTTTCCACAGACTCGTTGAATTTCCTGCTGGAACTGCAGTTTCGAGTGGTCCAGCGACAGCACGTCAGTGTCGCGTTTGTCGAGCCATATTCGGTGGCGGCAATCTATGAATTGCAGCACATGCCTGGAGTGATCTGCACCGAGCCCGCGCGGACGGTGGGGATCAAAATGCGATTCGGGCACCGCGAACGCCGCATCGGAATTTCAGGCGTCCAGATGAATCCGCAATTGAGCCACCTGGTCGATGCCGAAGAGCAACCAATTCGCCTGCCCGAAGAGGGCCTGGTCATCAACACGAAACTGGCGAGCCTACTGGGTGTGAAGCGCGGAGACGTGGTGACGATTGAGGTCCTGGAAGGGGCCCAGCCGACCTGGGAGATTCCGATTGCAGCGCTGGTGACCGAACACTTCGGGCTGTCAGCCTACATGAATCTGCATGCCTTGAATCGTCTGATGAAGGATGGCGATCTGATCAACACCATTCATTTACTGGTCGATCAGAAACATCGCGACGAACTCTACAAAGAGCTGAAAGAAACCCCGAAGGTCGCCAGCGTGACGATCAAGGAAGCTTCGATCCGCAGTTTCCGCGAAACCGTGATGGAGAACATGCTGCAGATGCAGTTCTTCAACCTGATGTTTGCGTGCGTGATCGCGTTTGGCGTCGTCTATAACACGGCGCGCATTGCGTTGTCAGAACGTGGCCGCGAACTGGCCAGCCTGCGGGTGCTGGGGCTGACACGCGGCGAGATTTCGTTCATTTTGCTGGGCGAACTAGCAGTATTGACGCTGTTTGCGATTCCCCTCGGGATCTTGCTCGGCTTTGGCCTGGGCAAGATTGTGACCACTTTTTTAGATACGGAACTGTATCGCATACCGCTGGTTGTATCGCCCAAGACATTGTCGATGGCGGTCTCGGTGGTGTCGTTGGCGGCGGTGGCCTCGGGACTGGTCGTGCGACGGAAGCTCGACCATCTCGACCTGATCGCCGTTTTGAAGACTCGGGAGTAGTACATCGTGTGGCGTTGGATTAAGAGATTCTCGATGTGGGCTGTGGCGGCAGTGGTCGTCGCGGGGATCGGATACGGGCTGATGCCCCGGCCGGTGCCCGCCGATCTCGAGCATGTCACCCGCGGAGAATTGCGGGTGACTGTAAACGAAGACGGCAAGACTCGGATCAAGGATCGTTACCTGGTCTCGTCCCCCCTTTCGGGGCAATTGTTGCGCGTCGAACTGGAACCGGGGGACAGCGTCGTGGCGATGAAGACCGTCGTCGCGCAACTGCAGCCCGACCTGCCCAGCAATCTGGATGCCCGGACCCTGATGCAGGCCGAGGCCAGATTCAAAATGTCCGAACTGACATTGCAGAGGGCCACATTGACCGAGCAAACCGCTCAGAAGGCAATGCTGAATGCCCAGAAGCATCTGGACCGTATCCAGAAGCTGAAGCTGAACAAAGCGGCTACCGACGAGGACCTGGAAGTCGCAGAACTGGATGATTCCCGGCGTCGCGAAGAATATAACGCGTCGAAACTGGCGGTCGATATCGCGCGGTTTGAGATGGAATGGGCACGATTGGCGATGTGGCAAGTCCAGCCCCCGACGAGTCAAGACGACTCCGCCGGCTCGACCCCGGATGCGAAGCAGAACTACGAGATCTTTGCCCCCATCTCAGGCAAGGTCTTGCGCAAACTGAAAGAAAGTGCGACACCCATCACCGCAGGGACGTCCATCGTGGAAGTCGGCGATCCACAACGCCTGGAAATGGAGATCGACGTCCTGTCGAGTGACGCCGTCCAGATTCCGCCTCAGGCCCGGGTGATCGTCAATGCCTGGGGTGGCGAACACCCGCTGCACGGCATTGTCCGCGTCGTCGAGCCGGCCGCCTTCACCAAGATTTCAGCACTCGGCGTCGAAGAACAACGCGTGTACGTCATCGTCGATCTGATCGATCCGCCCGAGAAACGCGCCACGCTGGGGGACGGGTATCGAGTCGAAACCGAGATCGTCCTGTGGGAAAACGACAACGTCTTGAAGGTGCCTACCAGTGCCCTGTTCCGCAAGGGCATTCACTGGTCGGTCTTCAAAGTCGTCGAGGGGCGAGCCCGCCAGCAGGCCGTCGAGATCGGTCATCGCAACGGACTGGAAGCCGAGGTGCTCAAGGGGCTCAGTGAACACGACACGGTCATTGTGCACCCCAGTGATCGCATTGCAGATGGAGTCGAGGTGTCGGTGCGGACCGAGACCAAATAGACGCGACCTCGCGATCAGACAAAAAGATCAGATTATAAACAGATGAGCCGGATGCCTTGCGGCGTCCGGCTCATCTGGGGCAGGTCGAAATGGGGCTCACAGACTTTTACTTTTTCGCAGACAACGTTTCGCGGACGCGTTCGAGCAGCGCCTTGGTCAACTTGACGCCCTGGTATTCATCCAGTTTGCCACCTTCGTATTCGATGCCGACATATCCGTGGTAACCGGCAGCCAGCACGATTTTCATCATCTTTTCGTAGTCAGTGTGGGTCTCATTCCCCTTGTCATCGAAGTCGTGTGACTTGGCGCTGACCGCCTTGGCGAAGGGCATCAGTTCGGTCACCCCCTTATAGCGGTCGTACATCTCGCCATCCTTGATGCGGAAATTGCCGAAGTCCGGCAATGTTCCACAGCGCGGATGATTGGCCTTCTTGATCGTTGCCGCAAGCCATTCACCGTTGGAGGAAAAGCCACCATGATTCTCAACAATCACGTTGATCTTATGCTGGTCGCCAAATTCCGACAGCTTGTGCAAGCCATCAGCCGCACGGGTGATCTGTTCATCATAGGTGCCGCCGCTGGCCGCATTCACGCGAATCGAGTGACAGCCCAGGAACGCGGCCGCTTCCACCCACTTGTAATGGTTCTCGACGGCCTTCGTGCGCTTCGCTTCGTCCGCATCGCCCAGCGCCCCTTCACCGTCAATCATGATCAGCAAACTCAGAACACCGTGATCGGCGGCTCGCTTCTTCATCTCACCCAGGTAGTTCTGATCCTTGGCCTTGTCCTTAAAGAACTGGTTGACGTACTCGACCGCATCGATACCGAATTCATTCTTGGCCGTTTTGGCAAAGTCCAGGTTATCGAGTTTCTTGGAGAAAAAAGTCCGGTGCAGCGACCATTGCGCGATGGAAATCTTGAAGAGCGGTTCTTCGGCCGCCCAGGCGGATTGTCCGAGGAAGCCCGCCAACCCAATACCAGCAGCAAACTGAGCAGACTGCTTGAGAAATTCACGACGAGACGCGGTGTGGAACATGCGGAGCCTCTGTTGAAGTATGTCTCTGAACGACGAGCGAGATGCCGACCGTCAGGCGGATTATAGATTTGACAGAATTCCCCCCGCAACTCGCGCGGG
>CAZQUW010000336.1:0-6318 GCA_964596215.1 uncultured Planctomicrobium sp.
ATTGGACCAGACGCTAGCCCCGCCAGCACGCAAATCAGCGCGACACGGAACGTGGGCATAACGGACTCCTTTCTGAGCGAATCCAGATGATCAGAACGCCAGTGGCCGAGTCGTGAGAATGCCCTGCAAAACGATGCAAGAATCATCCAGGCGAGCTTGGGCTGCCATTCAGAAACAAATATGTAAGTAGGGGATTGTGAACCGACGAGATTGGATGGGTGACGTGTGGAATTGTCCGGTGAGACCAACTGTTGCCATAGGAGCAAAGCCGGATGGACGATGTGTCGGCGGGGTTTATAACTCAAGGGGCAAAATGTGCCAATAGGAGTTTCCCAAGTTTTTCACAGAATTCTGAGGATTGTTGTAAGTGTTTGAAACTAGAAAGGTTATCAGAAAATCCCGCGAGAAAGATTCACCTCCGAGCGAGCCGGGTGGCATACGCCGCCGTTTTTTTCAACGCGGTCGGGGCGATGACGCTGCCGGAAACTCGTCCCGCGCGTTGCGCGTGTCGCAATGCTTATAACCGTTGTCGCCGGACTTTTTTGATGGCGAGGCCCGCCAATTCCAAGACCCCTCTGGTTCGCGGTGGGGAGCGCCTGTCAGACTGACAGAAATGCCCCCTTTTCGAACCCGATGAGAGTCTAATTTTACCTGCCATGATTGCGCCGGAACCTCGTGGTGATAGTCCGCCGACCGCTACTCCTGCGGAGACAAATCTGCCGGTCGCGAATGAGTCGGTACGCCTGTCATGGCAAGAGCCGATTCTCGCCTGGTTCTTCAGCCGCCTGGTATGCATCGTGGCCATCGTACTGGGAAGTGCTCTGTTTCCTATAGAACGCTCGTACGACCTGAAGCGGGTGAATCCAAACGCCGGCGTGCAGGCGGACCTGTCCGGTTTTTTTCATGACTATGCGGCCGGCTTTCGCGATCTGAAGCGGTTTGGTACGAAGCCGATGATCGGTGTGTCAGTTGGCGGCCGCGAAGCCTGGTTGCGGCCGTTTGTGCATTGGGACGCCCTGTGGTGGCTGAGTGTCGCGGAAGTCGGCTATGTTGCGGATCCGCAACTGAAGGCCGAACAGAATATCGTGTTTTATCCGCTGTTTCCGCTCTGCATTCGGGTCGTGAATCTGCTGGGTGTCCCGATGGTGCTGGCGTCGTTGCTGGTCGTCAATGGTTTGATGTTGCTGGTCACGTGCTTGCTCTATCGGCTGGTGGTTCGACGTTCGGGAGTGGCTGCGGCACGCTGGACCCTGGCGTTCTGGCTGGCGTTTCCCTCGGCGATGTTTGGTGTCGTCCCCTACTCAGAGGCGTTACTCGCAGTGTTGTCAGTGCTGGCCATGCAGTCGCTGCTCGAACAGAAGTATGTGACGAGCGGCCTGTGGTGCGGCCTGGCTTCGGCGTTGAAGAATCAGGGAGTCATCATCGGCGGGGCGTTGGTCGTGCCGTTTTTAACCGGTCCGCGTCGCGTGCGGGCGTTAATCGGAATGGTATGCTCGGGGCTGGGGCTGCTGGCCTACATGGGTTTTCTCTACCACCAATACGGAGATCCGTTCCTGTTCGTGACAATCCAGAAGGCCTGGCGCCCTCGATTGGGAAATCCGAATCCGCTGCATTGGATTTTAGGGCTGATCCAATCGTCGCTGCACTCCATCGTGCTGCTGTTGAAATCACGCAGTGAACCGATTGAACTCTACAGCGGGCGGATCCTGGATCCCTGGCTGGGATGGTGGATGATCTTGTGGCTCCCTGCCGTCAGACGTTTGCATTGGGGACTTGTCCTCAGCAGTGCCGTGATGATTCTGCTGCCATTGTCGACCGGCACGGTGGCTTCGCTGGGCCGTTATGTGTGGATTATTCTGCCGATCTTCGTCGTGATGGGAGAACGTCTCGCAAATAGTGGCTGGCGCTGGCCGATTGTGCTGGCTTCCAGTTGCGGTTTGCTTTGGCAGGCGTTTCTCTATGGCGGAGGGTGGGAGGTCATTTGATACTGGTAACAGTCGCCTTCACGCAGAGCATAAAGGCGACTTTTTGACGGCCGGCGCCGGCATCCGGCGATCGCAATTGAATTCTCACTGAATAGCCAAGGAACCTGCATGATCTCCGTCATCCTTCCGTTTCATAACGAACAGGAGACGCTCCCGGCGCTCTATCCGCGACTGGCTGCGGCCGCACAGACCTGGGATGAAGACTACGAAGTCATCGCCATTGATGATGGTTCGACCGATGCGACGGCGGGGATGCTGGATGCCATCTGTCGCGAAGATCCACATTGGAAGCTGCTGCGGTTTTCGCGGAATTTTGGGCATCAGGCGGCTGTCTCGGCGGGGATCTATTACAGCTGTGGCGATGCCGTCGTGGTCATGGACAGCGACCTGCAGGATCCCCCCGAACAACTCCACCGGTTTCTCGACAAATGGCGCGAAGGCTATCAGGTCGTGTATGCCATCCGCACCAAGCGGAAGGAAAATCTCTTCAAGCGGACCGGCTACTTCCTGTTCTATCGCGTCCTGCAAAAACTGTCGACGATTGATATTCCTCTCGATTCCGGCGATTTTTCCGTCATGGATCGATCAGTCGTCGAAGTTCTGAAGCTGTTGCCGGAACGGACGCGGTTTGTGCGGGGTCTGCGCAGCTGGGCCGGATTTCGACAGATCGGCGTCGCTTACGAACGTGACGCGCGATACGCCGGTGAGGTCAAATACACATTCCGCAAACTGGTCCAGCTGGGGGTCAATGGGATCCTGTCATTCAGCAGTGCACCGTTACGACTGGCCAGCTGGCTGGGGGTTACATTGTGCGGCCTGTCGGCGGCATTGATCTTCCTGTTAATCGCCTGGAGGCTGGCCAACTTCGAAGTCCTGGGGATGAAGCCGGGCAATTCCGTCGGCTGGACGAGTTTGATTTCGCTGATCTTGTTCCTGTCCGGGATCCAGATGCTGGTGATCGGGGCGATTGGCGAGTATCTGGCACGCGTGTTCGATGAAGTCCAGGGGCGTCCGCCGTGGATCATTGGATATGCCCGCGGATTTGTTCCCGAGCAGATTGCGTCGCGGGTGGGCTGGTGTGTCAGCGATCAGTTCTGCCCGAGTCAGTCGATGTGGTCGCCGAACCCTGTGCACCGAGTGGACGGCGCCAGAACGCCGTCACGCACCCAGTTGACGAGCGAGCATGCACCAGTCGTATAGCCAGTATTATGCCGATCTCTGGCAGCGACATTGGTGGTGGCGCGTCCGCCACGAAGTCGTCTTGCGAGAATTATCTCGGGCCTGCCAGCGGACCACCGCGTCGTCGCCATTGCGCATCCTGGACATTGGCTGTGCCGGAGGTGTCGCCTTCGATGATTTCTCTCGCTTTGGAGAAATCCATGGCATCGAGCCGGATGGGCAGCTGGTTGACAGCACCCCGCAGTGGCGACATCGCGTCGAGCAGGTCATGTTCGGGTCAGAATACCAGTCGACTCAACCGTTTGATGTGATCCTGATGCTCGATGTCCTGGAGCACATCGAAGATGATCGGGCCGCGTTAAATAAGCTCCTGGGACTGCTGAAACCGGGTGGCTATGCCATTCTGACGGTCCCGGCTTTGGGCTGGCTCTGGAGCGTTCATGATGACATCAATCTGCACTTTCGCCGCTATCATCGCCGGCCGCTCCGGCAACTGTTGATGCAGTCGGGCTTTCACGTCCGGCAATTGAAATATCTGTTTGGCTGGTCGTTGCCCCTGGTCTACCTGCGGAAATGGCTGAGTCCCCGGAATCTTAAAGAGTATCGCGTGGACGTTCCCTCTGCCCCGGTGAACGCGGTGTTTGCCGGTCTGAGCCGCGCGGAGAATGCCGTTTCGAATTTGGTGCATTTGTCACCTCCGCTGGGGAGTTCGTTGCTGGCAGTAATTCAGCGCCCGCATGACACGGCTTAGAGGCATACTTTAGGCCAGTGGCCGGCCCAGGTACTGTGCTTTCGAAAAGCCCAGCAGGGGAAAAAAGATGAATGGCAGGAAGAACAAGCCTAAACCATAAGCCGCACTTTTGTTGAATGATCTGGCCAGATCAATACAGACCACGAACCAGACTGGAAAGCTGGTACACCCAATGATCAACCAGATCGTCCACCAAACTGGTCGATCAATGATTCTCATCATCACGACAAACTCGTAGACCGGCACAATC
Source organism: uncultured Planctomicrobium sp. (assembly GCA_964596215.1). Lineage (GTDB taxonomy): Bacteria > Planctomycetota > Planctomycetia > Planctomycetales > Planctomycetaceae > JAKFVC01. Next base: position 4,166 of record CAZQUW010000336.1, read on the forward strand.
GATGGCCAGCCACCCATTTCGGCCTTTTGGTAGACCGCCCACTTGCCAGCATAAAATGCGATCACAGCGAACGAAAACAAGGCCACCAGGACGGCTTCTGCGAGCGGACTCAGCGTCGTGGACTGGTTAACGTCAGCAAACAGAATGGCTGGAGGCGACACTGGTGGTCCTTAAATGTGTTCGACGGCGACTCGTCCCAACGAAGTTTCGATATCAACTAAAGACATTAAGGGTAAGTTGGGGCGGTTGTCAATTGTCTATGCTCCGGCTCCAGCCAGGTTCAGAATTCGAATCGCTTCGAATATCGTCAAATGGTACACTGGCCGAACTTCTGAGCCCCCCACTGCCGTCTATTAATCACAGTGAGATCTCCCTGTGGCCTATTGCCTGCTGGTCATGTTGCTGAGCCTGGGCTGGGCAGATCTTGAGAAACCTCAAGCGGCCGCCTCGCCGGCTAAAGCAGACGTTTCGGAGCCGACGGTTCCCTCCGCCGACTGGCCACAGTTTCGTGGCCCAGATGGTCAGGGGCATGGGGTGGCTGCCAAGCTTCCCACGAAATGGAGTGAAATCACCAATATTGCCTGGAAGACCGAGCTCCCCGGCCGAGGCTGGTCGTCGCCGGTCATTCAGGGAAATAATATCTGGATGACTGCCGCGGTGACTGAAGGCAGCAGTCTCAAGCTGCTGCGGGTCGACAAATCGTCGGGGAAACTGGAACAGGAAATCACCGTGTTCCAGGTCCCGACTCCGGGGAAAGTTCATTCCAAGAACGGTCACGCGTCGCCGACGCCGATCGTTGATCACGGACGGATTTATGTCCATTTCGGGACGCACGGCACAGCGTGCCTTGATGATACGACTGGAAAAATTCTCTGGAAAACGACGCTGGTCTACTACCATCATCATGGCCCGGCGGCTTCGCCGATTCTGGTGGGGCAGCGACTGATCGTGCCGTGCGACGGGTATGAAAAATCGTTCTATGACGGTGAAGTCAAGCCGGGGGTGACCGACTTTCAGTTCGTGACGGCATTAAAGTGTGACACAGGCGAAGTTGACTGGCGCACCCCGCGGAAGGGCCGCCATTCCTATGCCACCCCGCTGTTAATTGAAGTGGACGGCAAGCAGCAAATCATCAGCCCTGGGGGAGACCGCGTCGCGGCCTACGATCCGGACACGGGTGCCGAGATCTGGTCCGTACGCTACACCGGCTATTCGCTAATCCCCCGTCCGGTGTTTGGTCATGGATTGGTCTTTATCTGCACGGGGTATGACAACGCCCAGCTGCTGGCGATTCGACCCGATGGGAAGGGAGACGTGACCGACACCCATGTGGCATGGAGCGTCAAGCAGGGGATTCCCTTCACGCCGTCACCGATTCTGGTGGGGGACGAACTCTATTTCGTCAATGACGGTGGCATCGGGACCTGCCTGGAAGCCGAGACGGGCAAAATGATCTGGAAGCGTCGCTTTGGCGGCAATTTCTCGGCGTCTCCGATTCTCGCCGACGGCAAGCTGTACTTCGTCGCCGAAGAGGGGACGACCCACGTGATCGAACCGGGTAAGCAGTACAAGCGGCTGGCCACGAACAAGATTAACGGCACCACATTCGCTTCGCCGGCGGTATCCGGTGCAGCGCTCTATTTACGGTCCGATAAGTTTCTGTATCGGATTGAAGAGCGGGCCAAATCAACGTCCAAACCCAAGGCGACCAATAGCAAATCGGGCGGCTCGAAGGGGGAGAAAACGGACACGTAGGCGGGCCTGCAGAGTCGCGGCCGTCCAGAACCGGGCGTATCTACCTGCGGTGCGCCCGACTCTGGAGAGTCAGGCTACAAGTATTCGTCCGCTAGTCCGTTTGAGTGTGCGACTCTATTTCCGTTCGGCTTCCACCACGCTGCGGTAATACGCGATGGTCTTGACCAGACCGTCCTTCAGTTTGTACTGCGGCGCCCAGCCGAGGATACGCTTCGCTTTGGTGATGTCCGGACAACGTTGCTTGGGATCGTCGCCGGGCAGCGGTTCGTACTTCAAAGTTGATTTCGATTCAATCTGCGCCAGGATCTCCTGGGCCAGTTCCAGCATCGTGAATTCATCGGGGTTGCCGATGTTGACCGGGCCGACTTCGGTGTTCTGATCCATCATCTTCATCATGC
>CAZQUW010000337.1:0-6290 GCA_964596215.1 uncultured Planctomicrobium sp.
ACCTTGGCCACCAGCGGCATTTCGGGCGCCGTCGCATCCGGCTTCCGCAGCAGCAGAGCAGACAGTTGGAATGCATGATATTTCTGCTCGGCAGCTGGCTTTTTGTCGGGAGAAGCATTCGCCACCCACAACTTGGTGCTTTTCGGTTCGAACAGGGCATTGTGGAGGTTGGATTTCATCGCGACCGGGCAGTCCATCAGACGCAGGGCGGATTCCGCTTCAAACTGGCCGTGACTCGCCTTCGCCCGTTTCACCAGTTCTTTGTAGCGCCCGCCCGCTGACAGCAATACCGCATCGGGAACGGGTTCCGGCAGTCGCTCGTGCAATTCCCCGGGCTTGATGACGCTGAAGGTGTCCCACGAGGCTTCCATCCCGACGGCGCGATTCGTGTTACCGTCGGCAATCACGTAGAAGTATTGGCAGGTGCGCGGCTTGTCCCGAAAAACGGCGATCGCCGCCTCCAGATCGGGTGCCGTTTCCAGGACTTCACGGACCAGAAACGCCATCGGCACTCCCTGCCAATGTCCCAGGCCACTGCCCCCCATCTCACCCACCGAAATGTGCTTGGCATTCATGCCCGTGACGGAGCCCACAAATCCCGCGTAGGTCACGTTGACGAACGGGATGCCACCATCGGGTTCGGCAACGACCAGGACGGCATGTTCCTGCAGCTTCCAGTCGATGGCGTAATCGAGCACGCGGCCATGATACAAGGTGCCATCCTTGGTGGCCGAGTTCATCACGGCGAAGCCGCTGCAATGAAACAACTCGGGGAGGAAATTGCCGGCCATGATATCCTTCAGAGGCATCCCGGTCGCGGCAGCCATCCCGGCCATCTCGTCATGATATTTCGCGGGGACATACTTCTTCTGTCCGCGAACAATGCCATCAATGATTTCACGCGGCTTGATCTTCAGCGGGCCGAACTCGAGGACCTCCGTCCCTTTTTCCAGGACGATGTAATTCAGGTTCGCTTTGACGTGTTCCTTGAGGAGCGCTCCCTGCTGGTACCCCATCTCGTAATGCGTTCCCTTGAGATGCAACACGGGATAGCCGTCGATCATCTCCAGCCACCCCTGGCCGCAACGTGCGACGGTCTGGGCATGTACGGATTCGATCGGCATTCCAGCCAGCAGGCAGGCGGCCAGGAGACACGCCTTCAAGAACATACGGCGCAGCATTTCCGCAAACTCCCATCAAAAGTCAGGTTCCGGGATCGAGGGCACTGGAGATCAAAGTGCATGGTGATACCGGCCCGACACTTCCCCGGATTCAACTTTGTGAATTATGTGCCAAAGCGTCCCACCGCGGAATAGCGAACTGGACACAAATCGTCTGTAATCAACAACTTGAATTGATCCTGTGTGAGGAGGAAAATCCCATACAGAAGTCTTGTAAAACACGAATTGATGTTGAATCGGGCTGTATTTCCCACCTAAGGTTGACGCGAGTTCGATCGGCCTCGAAACTCAATCTGGGCCGTCCGTTGTTTACTGGCGTGAATTTTCGTATGAGTCGAACTTAATTTGCCGTGGTCCAGCCCGGCGGGAGTAACCCATGACAAGCCTGCTCAAGTCAGAACTGGTCGTTCGATTGTGGTCCCGGATCACTGGAGTTCAACGGCGGAGGCCGCGCGTTGCGCTGCGCAGCAATCTCGAAGGCCTGGAATCGCGGGCCTTGCTGTCGGCGGTCGGAATGGATTCGCTCAATACGGCGTGCGACATCCAGACGATGGACTCCCAAACACAAGGCAAAGCCGCTGTCCCCCGGATCGACGTGGCGGGCACCTTCGATATTTCCGGCGGTGATATTGGGACCGGCTCGGTAACCATCACGCAGGATGGCCTGCATATCGACGGAACTTTCGACACTCCGAACTTGATCGCGGGGACATTCAGTGCCCAGTTCAAAAAGTCGAAATCACACGTCGCCAAGGGGACCGCAGCACTCCAGTTCACGGGCGATGACTCCGCCACCAACTTCAAATTTACCATCCGCTTCAAGAACAACGGATCGTTTAGTTACAGATATCGATAATCGGGTCCACGGCATTGAGATCCCTATCAGCCCGGAAGATCCCCGTCGGGGATGTCAGTTTGAATCTGGCCGCAGCCAATCAACAACGCGACGCGCGATCTTCCGGCCTGCTGATTTCGGAACCATCTCAAAATCCATCTGGTCGGCAAATTCCGACTGTCACTTCAGAGGCACTCCATGGCGCTGCGACTCAAGCCGAATCAGCCAGCTGGAAAGCAGACCAAACGCATCGTCGGCTACGAAGTAGAGGCTTCCCTGCGCGATCTGTCGCAACAGCCTGCCAACCCGGCACAACTGGACGAAATCGTCCATGACGTTCGAAAACGGCTGAAGAAAGTGCGGGCAGTCCTGAGTCTGGTCCGTGACGAACTGGGGGAAAAAACGTACCGGCGAGACACTGCCTGCGTCCGTGAATCATCGCAACCACTTAAAGATATCCGCGATGCCCAGGCTCTGATTGAGACCCTGGATAAGCTGGCCAGTGTTTCCAGCCATCAACTTTCGGCGCGGGCGGTTGCCGATTTTCGCGAACTCCTGGAGGCGCGCAAACAATACGCCTGCAATGAGTTCTGGGACAACAGCCCCGGTTACAACCGGGTCCTGCGAAAACTCCGCAAGGCGCGCGTTCGCTCCCGTAACTGGAAACTGAAACAACTGCAGTGGTCAGATCTACGGCACGGTCTGCAGCACGTATTTGTGGCTGGCTCGCGCGCCTTCGCAGTTGCGAGTGGCAACCAGACGGCCGAGCACCTGCACGCATGGCGCAAGAAGGTGAAATGCTTCTGGTATCAACTCCAGATTCTGCAACCCGTCTGGCAGCAGACCCAGGACGAACTCGGTCGCGAACTGGACCAGCTCGCCGAGATCCTCGGTGATGATCACGATCTTGCCATCCTCTATCAGGTCGTCAGCGCGGAGGCCGCCGCGACAGGTCATGACGCGGATCTGGTGGACCTGACGATCGTGATTGATGCCAGGCGGAGCGCGTTGGAGCGAACGGCCTTCGAACTGGGAAGCCGGGTTTACGAACGCCGCCCGAAGGCACTGATGGAACAGATAGAACGCTGGTGGAAAGCCTGATCAGACTGATTTCCAACTGACGGGTCTCAGTTGGCGTTCCGGTGAGATGTGTAACATAGGCTGGATCAAGAGGTTCTGTCGTTTGAAACACCTTGGGAGTTGACACCTCATATTCCATGCTTTACGATACCGATTGGATAAGAGTTCATTGAACTATGCGGCAAAATACCGTCTTCCCGCTCTCAGCTCCATCCTTCCCGGGGCCATCGAGGGTTGAAGATTCGGTCAGTCCGTGACGGGAGAACTACACCGTGCTCACGATTCAAGGTCGGAACCAGACGTTTTGTGATGGTGTTTCCCGCCGCAGTTTTCTGCATATCGGTGGATTGAGCATTGCCGGAATGGCATCGCTGACTCTGCCGGACCTCTTGCGGGCAGAAGCTCAAGCCGGAAATGGCAGTCGCCATAAAGGTGTGATCAACATTTTCCTGGGTGGCGGTGCCCCGCATCAGGATATGTGGGAATTAAAGATGGATGCTCCGAAGGAAATTCGGGGCGAGTTCTCACCGATTGCCACCAAAATCCCCGGGATTGATATCTGCGAAGTCTTCCCGCTCATCGCCGCCAAGATGGATAAATTCGCCGCGATTCGTTCGGTGGTCGGCAACGCGGGTGGCCATGATGCGTTCCAGTGCTTCAGCGGCTGGGAACGCAATTCAATCGCCTCGGTCGGGGGCCGTCCCAGCATCGGGTCAGTCATCGCGAAGCTCAATGGACCCGTTGATCCGGCGGTGCCCCCCTTCGTGGCCCTGGCCGAAAAGACACAACACGTGCCGTGGTCAGAACCCGGTCATCCCGGGTTTCTCGGTGCTGCCTACAAGGCCTTCAAGCCGCAAGGCGAGGGGATGGCCGACCTGCGTCTGAATTCGGTGTCCACCGATCGCCTGCAGGATCGCAAATCACTGTTGAAGGGACTGGACACCCTGAAGCGCGAAGTCGACGCCACCGGAATGCTGCGCGGGATGGATGCATTCACGGAAGCCGCCTTCGGAGTGCTGACGTCCAGCAAACTGGTCGACGCCCTGGACCTCTCGAAAGAGGACCCCAAGATTGTCGAACGGTATGGCGACGGCAAGCCGTACAAATTCCAATATGATGGTGCCCCGACCTGCAACGATCAGCTGCTGATGGCACGTCGGCTAATTGAAGCTGGTGTCCGCTGTGTGACACTCTCTTATGGCCGCTGGGATGCACACTCGGACAACTTCGGCCTGGTTCGCGATCATGGTGCGAAACTGGATCAATGCGTCAGTGCACTGGTCCAGGATCTGGAAGACCGCGGCATGCTGGACGATGTCACGGTCGTCGTGTGGGGCGAGTTTGGCCGGACCCCCAGAATCAATCCGCAGAATGGGCGTGATCACTGGCCCCAGGTGAATTCCTGCTTGATGGCTGGTGGCGGCATGCGCACCGGACAGGCAATCGGGGCCACCAATCGCCTGGGCGAGTATGCGAAAGAGCGACCTGTGCATGTCCAGGAAATCGTCGCCACGATCTACCGCAACATGGGCATCGACCCGATGACGGCGACTCTGCGTGATCCCACGGGACGTCCGCAGTTCCTCGTCGACATTCGGGACCCGATTCACGAGCTGGTCTAAGCTTCAGACCGCTTCACGCGATTCTACAAATCGTTTTTGACACAGGGCGCTGCAGTGAACTGCGGCGCCCTGTGTCGTTTCATGTGGTAATCTGTCACCCTGGGAAGGGTTTTACCTTCCCGAATCTGGCCTCGCGAAGGCCCCCGCTGCGGTGCGCCAGTTTTTGCGGTGCGAGTCGGAAATAATGCGCCAGCGGTCGCGGCAATTCACGCGTAATTACGGCTAGTCGCTCGACTTCCGATGTTTTAAGATACCGCAGCCAGTACCACTTCTTATTTCTGGCTGACGAAAGCATTGATTGCATTCGTGAGTTCAACGGACAACTCTGCCTGCCTGCATTCATCGGAGCGCTGCATCATCACTGCGATTAATGGTGAGACTTTTAATCGCAGAAGTCATTTTGAAAAGTCTCGATCACGGCCAACCAACCCCAATTTTTCCAAGGAGTGTAACGTCATGCCCACACGACGCGACACGCACCACTGCCGCCCCGTTGGACACCTCGTAGCGACACTCTTGATCATGATGATTGGAGTCCTGGCTGCGGGATGCGATAAGCTCCAGATACCTGAAGTGGTCCAACAGGCCCAGCAGGTCCCGCCACCATCTGCGGCAGCCTCGGCCACGCCTGCCAGCGCCCCTGTTCAAGCGGAGCCTGTCACTCCACCGATGCCTGCGGCTCCTGTGGACCACAAAACAGTTGTTGCGGCGTTTGTTAAGAAATCAAAAACACAAAACCTGACTGACCGCGACCTGATCGAAGTCACGGAAGGCGGTGCACCGGGCGACTTCGACGAGGTCAGAGAATTGCGTCTCGCGGGAGCGGAAATTACCGATGCCGGCGCAGTTCGGTTGTCCAAGTTTTCCAAGCTCACGATGCTGGAAATGGGAGCCACTGGCGTGACGAATGTCGGCATCGAAGTCGTCAAGGATCTGCCGGAGCTGACCTCACTCGGATTGAGTCACACTCGAGCCGATGATCGGATCATGTCCACGATCGCCTCCAATCCGGCGATCAAAGAGTTGCGACTGGCCCAGACCGCGATTACAGATTTCGGGTTGAATGAACTCGAAAAACTCAAAGGCCTGGAATCGCTGGATATCAACCACACATCGATCAACGGATCAGGGTTTGAAGGCTTCAGAGGACACAAGAACCTGAAAACACTGATTGCCCATCACAGCGGCATCCAGAACGAATCCCTGAAGTTCCTGGTGAATTGCCCCATCGAAGTCCTGGAACTTGACCAGTCGGGAATTTCCGATCCCGGGATGGTGTTTATTGGGCGAATGAAGAAACTGAAGAAGCTGTCCATCAGTTTTTCCAGTATCGGCGACGCTGGCGTTAACAAGCTGGGCGTGATGAAAGACCTGGAATACGTCAACGTGCGGAATGATCCCGGAATCTCCAAGCTTTTGTTCCAGAAGTTGATGCCATGTAAGAACCTGAAGTACGTTAACGTCAATGGAACGCTGATTTCGGCCACCGATTGTGCCAAGCTGCGACAGTTGAAGCCCGGTTGTGAGGTCGTCTTCTAGTACTCTATTAATGCCAGGAAGTTGGGTGCCACT
>CAZQUW010000338.1:0-6272 GCA_964596215.1 uncultured Planctomicrobium sp.
GGTCCGCGTGGTCGGTTGTGTGATGCCCTGTCGCGGCGGGAGTTGCTGACAGTAGGCAGCTTGCCGATGGTGGGATTGTCGCTGCCAGGTTGGTTGCGATCGCAAGCCGTCGCTGCTCAAACGAACGATCGGCCTGTCGGTTTTGGGCGGGCGAAGTCGGTCATCTTTGTCTATCTTCAGGGATCGCCCAGCCACATTGATTTATGGGATCCCAAGCCGCAGGCGCCTGCCGAGATCCGTGGGGAGTTCTCGCCTATTGCCACGCAGGCACCGGGAATGTACATCGGCGAAGTCTTGCCCAAGCTGGCTCGGCAGGCTGACAAATTTACCATCATTCGGACGGTTGGCTGTAAGCCGAAGGGCTTGCCGAATCATGGTTCGGCGATTTACATGCTGATGACAGGGCATGAATCGAGTAACTTCTCACCGACCGGTTTATCGGTGCCGCCGACACGTGACGATTTGCCTTCGGTGGGGTCGGTCATTGCCTACAACAGTCCACGCGGGACTGACCGCTTCAACTATGTTGCGGTCGGGGCCCCGGTCAAAGAAAACGTGATCGTTGGTGTCGGACAGGGGGCCGGGTTGCTGGGGGCCGCTTACGACCCGTTCACCATGTATGAAGATTCCACGCAGCCACTCAAGCTGGAGACCTTTTCGCTGCCCGGTGACGTTTCGTTGGAACGCCTCAAGGAGCGAGTTGATTTGCGAGGCCTGATCGATCAGCGGCTGCGCGAGAATTCCACAGTACAGTCTTCGTCTCACCGGTCCAGGCCGACCGAACTAGCCAGTTTCGACGCATACTATCAAAAGGCGCTGTCGCTGGTTCAATCACGCGATGCCGTCCTGGCCTTTCGGCTGGAGCAAGAGTCTGCAGCACTCCGCGAGCGGTATGGCCTGACGCGCTTCGGACAGAGTTGTCTGCTGGCTCGACGCCTGGTGGAAGCCGGTACCCGATTTGTTCAAGTCACTTGGCCTGCCCGGTCTGACGATGAGCCGGTTGCCGGTCCTGATGGCGGGTGGGACACGCATCGCAACAATTTCCCGATGTTGCGCGACCATCGCTGTCCGGTGTTTGATCACTCGTTTTCCGCGCTGATTGCCGACCTGCACGATCGCGGACTTCTCGACTCGACATTGGTCGTCGCCGTGGGCGAGTTTGGCCGATCCCCGAAGATTGGTGCATCGACGACCAACAACGTCGGCCCCGGGGGGCGGGATCATTGGCCGGAGTGTTACAGCGCCGTCATCGCCGGCGCGGGGGTGCAATCGGGCCGGGTCTATGGTGAATCAGATCGCTTTGGTGCTTACCCCAAAATGAATCCGGTCCACCCGTTCGATTTGTTGAGTACCGTATTTCACGCAGTCGGCATCGATCCCGAAACCGAGTACCGCGACAATCTGAATCGTCCGCGTCGGCTGGTGGATCACGGCGAACCGGTGCTGGGGCTCTATTGATCAGTGACTGAGACCGGCCATGATCCGGGAAGCCGAATGAGGCATCGGGAAAGTCGCAGTCCCTGAGTTTGAGTACTGCCGGCCGGGCTTTGGTGTGCGCGTGCCAGGGTTTCGATCGAGTTGGGGTGGACGTCATTTCTGGACGCAGAATGGCTGATTGACCGTAGCTTCGCCCCATGCTGCATGGTACAACAGGCGTATGGACATGAGTGGCTCTTGCTGTCAGAGGACGATCTGGCGCTCCTCGCAGGCATTCGCCGTCCCACTGTCTGCAGCCTCCATTCGATCAGCCCGATGAACTGTTCCTTTCTGTTTTATCAAAAAACGAGGGTTCTATGTTGCGGCGTACAATGACGGATCTGATTTTTTGCTCACGATCAAATCCGCGTGCATTGCACGGTCGTCGGCGCCACGGATTCACGCTGATTGAACTGCTGGTGGTAATCGCCATCATTGCCGTATTGATTGCCCTGCTCTTGCCCGCAGTGCAGCAGGCTCGCTCGTCTGCCCGGCGGACGCAATGCAAGAACAACATGAAGCAGCTGGGGCTGGCTGCACATAATATCCATGATACTTACAAAGCATTACCACCGCTGGTCGCGCCTTCCTCTGGCGTCGCGACGACAGTGTCCAATGCCTATCAAGGTGCCACTGGATTTACCGTATTCAACTGGCTGCTCCCCTATGTCGACCAGTCCGCGCTGTATAACGGGTCGAATCTGAACGTTAATACGGTCGTCAGTGGCCAGGTCGTGTATCGCAATGTCGTTCCGACTTACCTGTGCCCGTCTGATACCAGCTCTCCCTCGAATCTTGGTGCGACCATCAACGGCAGTGCCAACGTTTGGGCGACCGGCAGCTACTCGGCGAACTATCTGGCGTTTGGAGATCCCTCCATGTCAACTGTTGTTGAATGCCAGGAGGGCAAGAATACGTTCAGCAAATTCGTCGATGGCACGTCGAACTCGGTCCTGTTTGGTGAACGATACGGAACCTGCGGGACGAGCGGCGTACCGAATTCAGCCTCGACCTATGGTAATCTCTGGTCAGATTCGAATTCGGTCTGGCGGCCGGTCTTCTGTATCAATAACTATTCGCAGTCGCCGACGCCGGGCAGTTATGCCCCCTGTTTGACGTTTCAGGTCCAGCCAAACTGGGTGTCGGGCTGCGAGTCGCGGCGGGCTCAATCACCGCACGAACAGGGTATGAACGTTACCTTGGCGGATGGCAGCGTGCGGTTTGTCAGTGGCAGCATCGACGCGACCGTCTGGGCCAACGTTTGTGATCCGCGCGACGGAGCCGTGGTAGGCGAGTGGTAGGCCCCTCAAGTTTTCTCCCCCTCAATACTGGTGAAAGCGAATTGCAGCGATGATGCGGGCAGCTCAGCGATACGTACGAGGTCCGGTGGTGAGATTCAGCCGGTGGGCAGTGGCATTATTTCTCGGAGCGATGTGCCTGCACGCGACAGGCTGCGCGGCGAAGACGCCTTCCATTCCACCGCCGAAGACTTACGCAGTCACGGGCAAAATCGTGACCAGGGATGGCAAGCCGGTGACCGGGGGGATGGTGCAATTTGAATCCAAAACAGACAACCGCCTCTCAGTGACATCCGAGATCAAACCGGATGGCACTTTTGCGTTGATTTCGCGTTTGGACGGCCAGGAATTTCCGGGGGCGACCGCAGGGGAATATCAGGTCACCCTGTTTCCGGCCATGTCGGCATCACAGACTGCAGCACCCCAGGTGCTGCCTCAGAAATTCACAGTCGAGGCCAAAGTGAATTCACTGACGCTGACAGCGCCCGATTCGAAGCCTTGAACTGGATAAACGGCAGCTGCGTTACGGAGTAAGTTTCGCCGACAGTCGAACTGCAGGATGCTATCGAAGCCGGCATGTGCGTCTGGCGAATGATTGGTGCGTGCTGCTAGTCTATGAGACGCGTGCGGCAGGCGCTGAATGCCGCGGCCGATTGTCGACTGCATTTTTAGGGGCATTCGTGATGGAAAAATTCCGTGAATTTCTCCCGTAGAAAATAGAAACAGGCCCAGACTTCCCAGGTGCAATCTGAGAGTCTGGGCCTGTTGACGGTGCCATGACGTCGATCAAGGGGCCGCGAGTGCCGTTATTCCTTGGAGTCGTCGGTCTTTTTCTCGATGGTCTTTTTCGGAACGATCTTCACCCGCTTAGGCTGATCTTCGTCCTCGGAATCTTCCTTCTCTGCCCGGGCTTTTTCTTCGGCTTCGAAGGCGGCGAGTGCTTCTTTATCCGGAGCGCCCAGCAATTCTTCCAGTGCTTCGCCCAGGGCGGGACCGCGAACGTTCATCTTGATGACGTTGCCATCTTTGCCGACCAATACGGTGAAGGGAATCCCTGATACACCATACTTGTTGGCCAGCGGGTGTTCCCAACCTGTCGCCTCTTCGTCGGCGCTAAACAAGTTCGCCCACGGAACGTTATTCTTGGCGATGAAATTTTCAAGTTTCTCCTTGTCGTCATCCAGGCTGATGCCGACAACTTCGAAGCCCTTGGAGTGATAGCCGGCATAGTTGGCTTTGACATTCGGCAGTTCGGCGATGCACGGTCCGCACCAGGTGGCCCAGAAGTCGACCAGCACGACTTTACCCTTGTACGAAGCCCAGTCAATCGGCTTGCCGTCAACCAGATCACCTTCGATGCCGATCGGGTTGCCAATCAGCCGCAACCGGTTGGCCATCCCCGTCAGTTTTTTGGCCACTCGCTCAAACTTTTCATCACCACCATGGGCGAACATCTCGGCGAATTGTTCGTATGCTTTCGCGGCCAGCAGTTCGCTGCCCCCTTCTTCGAGCAGGTTGCCGACCATCATGGCTGCCTGCATCGATCGCTGGTTCAGCTTGCCGTCCCCTTTAACAAACGCCACGGCGTCTTCCAGCAGCTTTTCCTGTTCTTCGGGCTTCAGGTCCTTAACGTTCTTCAAACTGGCCAGCAGCAACTTCTGCTTGGCCACCTTGGCCAGTTCCTCACGCTTGTCAGCACTGTATTTCTTTGCCAGGTCCAGCTCTAACTTCGCGGCGTCCTCGTCCCCCAGCTGCCCCTTCAAATTCAGGGCTTCGAAGCGCGCCGTCAGGGCTTCCAAGGCGACATCGTCGTCCACTTCTTTGGCGGCGAGCACCTTGTCAGTCACTTCCAGCATGACTCCCACAAGTTTTGTGACATACGCGATGAGCTCTTCACGTGACTGCACGTTGGGCCGCTTCTTCATCAGCGTCTGCAGAAACGTCATCAGTTCGTCGGGCTTGGCATCGGCCGGAACTGCGAAAGGATCCTTCGGGGCCTTGGGTTTGGGCTTCTCTTCGTCGCCTTCCTTGTTATCAGTGGCGGCTTCCTTCGCCGGCTTGGCTTCGGATTTGGTTTCGGTCTTCGCAGGTTTTTCTTTGGCGACGGCCGCCGCCGGCTTCTTAGGCTTCTCGTCTTCTGCAGTCAAAACTCCGACGCAGGGGGCCAGAAACAGGCCTGCAAGACCCAGTACCCACCGTGCATTGATTCGCATGAAATTCCCCTTTTGGCCGGCAGCGTCGCCGCTGACTGAGACCTTGCTGGTTGATGGATGCCCAATCAGGGCAAGTCCCGAGTCCCTGATTGAGGCGAGGCGGACCCACCATGGTTCCGTATCAGCATCCATCACACATTGGCGCGGGAATGACCGTTATCGTCTATTGGCAATAGTGAAAGTTCAAGTGCAGTGCGATTTTGGAGCTGTCTTTCGACAACTGCAGCGGGAATGTCGATTCTGCGAAGATTGGAGATTTCGAAATGACGTAGAAATCGTTCCACCAGCAGATGCTCGCCGTGGACTGCAGACTTCCCGCAGACGTACAGGAGCGATCTGGCGGCAATTTCAGCCCATTCCGAGAGTCAAGCTGAGTGCCAAGAGTACGAACACTGCCAAGGCCACCGCGGCAAATACCCAGTCGCGTTCCAGGCACCAGCCGATAGCCAGGACCAGGACTCGCAAGCCTGGTGTGAGTATCAGAATGAACAGACCGAGGTTGAGTGTCGCGACACCTCCTCCTTTGGCGACATGCTTCAGCAATTCGATGCCACCCTCCGGGGTGATTGCCGGACGAGGTTCTTGAAAGACGAAGACAATCGCTAAGCCGAAGATTAACAGCAGGCCACTGACTACCAGACCGCCCAGAAGGATGCGATGCACCCAATGAGCCAAGTTACCAGGCTGGAATTGTGGTTGGGAGATCATAATCCGCCTCCAAATCCAAACGCTCGAGCGGCCATCTGAACAGCGACCCCGCCGAGTAATAGTGCAAACAGGCGGTTCAATAAGTGACCGTGGACATGGCGATTGAGTCGTGAGCCTGCTGCTGAGCCGGCTAGAACTCCCAGGACGATACTCGCGGTTAAGGCGGGCCGTACTTCTCCACGACCATAGTATAAAAACGCGCTGGCCGCAGCCGTCACGCCGATCATGAAGTTGGACGTTGCGGCGGCGGCCTTCATCGGGACATGACAGAGCAGATGCAGTGCCGGAACCTTGAAGACACCACCGCCGATTCCCAGCAGACCTGAAAGATTCCCGGCCACCAGGGAAATGAGCAGCCCCGCCCAGAGCCGGTGCACGTTGTAGGTGATTTCTCGTCCCTGCTGCGGATCATAATAACGGCCGCCCAGCCGACCAACTTCTGCCATACCATCCGCCGGAGTTGCAGACGATTCAGATTCTGTTTCGGCGGGTGGCACGGAATCGATGCCCGAGTCTGATTCGGATCGGCCGCGCCACATCGAGACTGCCGTCGGAAGCAGGACGAGAGCAAATAAGA
>CAZQUW010000339.1:0-4276 GCA_964596215.1 uncultured Planctomicrobium sp.
AGTCGTTACTCGCGACACGGATTTACGCTCATTGAATTGCTGGTAGTCATTGCGATTATTGCAGTATTGATTGCTCTGCTTTTGCCTGCGGTCCAACAGGCTCGCGCCGCGGCCTGGCGGACGCAGTCGCGAAACAATCTGCACAATCTGGCACTGGCGGCGGCCAACTTTGAATCGACGTTCAACTATCTACCGACCAGTGGCGGCTATGATCAGACTGGCGGCTACAACGTAAGCCCCTACCAATCTTCCGTCAACGGGGTGGTCACGGCGACACCGAAGGTCACGACCTATGCTGCGGCGGGTTGGAACTACGCTCCACGCTGGGGCGATCCCGCACGCGAACCGCGTTATCAGCTGGGTTCGACGTTTTTTTCGCTCTTGCCATATCTGGAACAGACCTCGCTGTTCAACGATCCACTGAAGTGTTATGCCACGTCGCTCCCAGTCTTTCAAATGGCCTCTCGCCGATCGGGTGCATTCATCATTCCGGCAACAGATCCGTTCTACGCGGGCTGGAGTTATGATTCGGCTGGATTGGGGGCGGCCGGCCGCACCGACTACGCAGCGAATGACCAGGTTTTTAAGACGACCTATAACCATTCCGACTGGGGAAATCCGCAGAAGATGCGTGATCTGACCGACGGAACGTCAAATACAATCGTGTTTGGCGAAAAGGCTATGGCACAGAAAGGTTGGCAAGGGGGCGGATTGTATTGGGATGAGCCGTGGGTGATGGGCGGAACAGGCGGGGCCGGGCGATGCGGAAACGAACTATATTCGGATTTCATGCTCAATTCATTCCCGAATCGAGCCTCGGATATCACAATTATTGTGCCCGCCAACAATACCTGTGGCGGCGGCAATTGGGGTTCTCCTGACTCGAGCGGCGCACAAGTCGGTTTCGCGGATGGCAGCGTACGAACCTTGAGTTATTCCATGAATACAACCGTTCTGGCCTACATGATTCAGCCCAAGGATGGCCAGGTGATCGGCGAATAATGAAAGCAGGAACCCGCTCCATGTTCTGGTTGCGTTCTCGTGTCGGACTATGCCTTTCAGCAGCGCTAGTCCTATGTCACATAACGGGCTGTCAGGACCCTGATCGACCGTTGTTGATTCCGGCGACGGGCAGGGTTTTGCACAACGGCAAGCCGCTGACGTCGGGTTCTTTGATCTTCTTTCCCGATCGGGACGCCGAGTACCAGAACGACAGTCCCACGAGTATGCTGCTGGTCGACGGGACGTTTAGCATGAAAACCTTCCCCTTCGGTGAAGGTGTGGCGCCCGGCAGATATAAGGTGTGCCTGAGTTCTTCGCTGGCCGCAGGTATCAGGAAGCCTGACTACGGCGACCCTCAGAAGACACCCTGGGAAGTCGAAATTCCCGACACCGGGAGGACAGATCTCGTTTTCGAAACGAAGTAAGGATCAGGTCCGCCAACGGGTCTCTACCAGAAGGCGATGCGCGACGGATTGCGTGGAACCCACATCCGCAGACCTCCGCGGCGGCCTTGTCGATCAGCACCATGTACCGCGCCATGCAGCAGTAACGTCTGAAGTCTCGCTGGGTTGGCCGATAGTCTGATTCTGGCGGCAATGCCGCAGATTTCTGCGTTCAAGTGACTGTAGTACCTGCATGAGTGACCTTGAATGTGTTGCTGCCGTACAGTTGAATGGGTGGTCGTCCGCACATTCAACTGGGAGAGGTTCAGTATGTCACTCCGACTCTGTCTCGTCGTTGCAGTTCTGTTTCCAGTTTCCATGCTGCCTGCTGCCGAGCCTCCGCGGCGTACTGAATTTACGCGGTTGATTGCCCATTTCGCAGAGTACCACTCACCGCTCTACCTGCCATTCGTTGAGGACGTTCAGCCGGAGATCGCGCAGGTTGGCTGGTATGGAGCTCACTTCTACAGCCTGGCTCACACACCGCATGGGGCTGGCTATCCTGCCCATTTTCCTGTTGTAGGCCTGCCGCAATGTGGGGACTGGTTCGAAAATCTGAATCGCGAGTTGCACAAGCGGAATGCCAAAGTCGTTGGACATTTCAATGTTGAATTTCTGGTGGGTGACCCTGAAAGCCCCGAAGGCCCGCGAGGCTTCTTCAAGTTCTATCGGGACCTGTGGGATGAGAAAGAGCTGGGGCCCAAACCGGTTGCTGACCCGCTGGAATTTCTACAGCGCGGGGCTGATGGCAAGCCGATCGTCCACAATAGTTATAACATTGGCGGAATGAAGGAATACTGGGCGTGCCTGAATAATCCGCAGTGGCGCGCAGTGTTGAAGGCATGGATGAAGGTCGGTGTCCGACGCGGCGCCGATGGCTTTATTGCCAACTATTTTTATCGTCACAATTGCCTCTGTCCCCACTGCGTTGTGGGTTTTAAGGACTATCTGCGTGCTCGGTTCACCCCTGAGCAACTGCGTGAGAAGTTCGGGATTGCCGATCTTGAACAGCACAAATTTACCGAAATTGTGGGCTGGCACGATCCCAAGGAATCGACGCCGCTGCGGCGGGAGATGTTGCGATTTTCGCAGATCGGGACCAAGGCGGCTTTCGACGATGTGTTTGTGAATTACGGTCGGTCATTGAAGCCGGATTTGATCGTCGGGCAGTGGAATCATCTTGGAGACTTCGGGCAGATCAGCGGCGACGAGCGTTCGATGTTGCCCGCTGAATTGTGGGGACGTGATGAAGATTACCTGTGGTACAGCACGGGGGGCTCGGCCCACTTTACCGACTTGGAGAACGGCGAACTGGGGGACGGGTCACTGCGGGCCCGCTACATCCGCGGCGCGTTTGACGACAAGCCGTTTACGTTGGGTAAATACGAAAGCACCCGAGCTCGGGTCGCCATTGCTGAACTGGCTGCCAATGGTGGCGCTGCGATGGGCTTTTATGCAACGTTCCAGGAACCGCTGGCGCGGGAAGCAATTGTCCGATACTATCGATTCATGAAAACGCATGACGGTCTCTACAATTCCAATCGGCCGCATTCCGAGGTCGTGTTGCTGTTTCCTCGACGCAGTGTGCACGCGGGGGACGTCGCGCCGGTCGAAGTGTTCAAGCTAATTGGTAAGCGGCTGCTCGATGAGCATATCCTGTTCGATGTCTTGCCTGACGACATCGCAACACCGGAAAAAGTGAAAGGATATCGGCAAGTGATAAAAGCCTCGGACGGAACCGGGGCTCCCTTGGTGACCGGACTGAGTCGCATCGAAGGTTCCAAGACTTTTCGAGTATCAGCAACTCGTCCCGCACAAGGTGAGGAGTTGACGGTGCACTTCGTCAACTACAACCGCAAAGAGCCGGCGGAGAAACGGAGCGCGGGTCGCGGATTCATCGACGATAATCCAATCGCCGTCGAAAGTGTAAAGGTCGATCTGGTTGTGCCAGCCGGGTATCACGTTACCAAGGTCGAAGCACTGACACCGGAAGATCCCGCCGCTGTTGACTTGAAGTTTGAATTTTCCGACGGACGGCTAAGATTTTTGCAACCGCGATTCCTGGTTTATGGAGTCTCGCGTGTGCATCTGGAGCCGAATGCAAAGTAAACGCAGTGCCAGTCCCTGGGGAAAACCTGCTGTGGAAGACAGCGGAAACTATTTAGCGAGTGAGTTTACGCCGCAAGATCGAAGTCTGGTGGTCCGGAATCGATGGATGCGTCCCGCGCACTTCAGGTATGGCTCCCCTTGACCGGACGGTACTTCATCCGCGAATCTGACTACTTCAGAATCAGAATGTCAGGGCTGCTGCGGAGTCGCGCAGTGGCTGTGAAATTCCGTAACGAACCAACAGATAACAGGAGAGGGCCGAGCCGGATGTCTAACCCGCTGACTCAATTCAGGATAGTCGCTCTCGCCGAAGGGCTGTCGTTCCTGGTATTGCTGGGGATTGCCATGCCATTAAAGTACATAGCGGGTCAGCCAGAAGCCGTGCGGATCGTCGGTTCCATACATGGCGGCCTGTTTCTACTGTACGTTATTGCGGTTTTCCGGGCGGCACTCTATGGTAAATGGCCAATCCGATGGATTGCCGAGGCGCTGGTGGCCTCACTTTTGCCGTTTGGTCCATTCGTGTTCGACCGCAAAGTGCTTCACAAATCGCCCCCGGCCACTGGTGCCGCGTCAATTGACGGCCGGTGAATTTTGCCGGTGAATCAGCGATCGGCCAAGCTGCCGAACCACAATCGTCGCGAAACTGAATGGGCACTTTGGGGGCCACTCGCGTCAACATCTGCAAAACATCAGCCTGTTGCATTCGCACTTGGCAGGAG
>CAZQUW010000339.1:4376-6268 GCA_964596215.1 uncultured Planctomicrobium sp.
GGTAAAGCAAATGCAGCCAGCCCTGTCATAGCGGCTGGCTGAAGTACCCCCGGCAAGGATCGAACTTGCGACCTGAAATTTAGGAAATTTCCGCTCTATCCAACTGAGCTACGGGAGCAGCTTGAAGGCGCATTTTACAACGAGAACGGTTCGGGAGAAACCCTTCACGATCAGTTGTTAAAAATCGGCCCTGCCATCAGCACTCGGCTAAACTGATCATGCGACCGTCGAATCTGCCGGACCGCTGTCGAAAGCAGAGATCGTCACTCTGGCGGGAATGCTTGAGCACTCGCACTTACGACTCGATCGCAGGGTATGGGGCGCCGTGCAAGGGTGAGCGTTCGGCTAGAGAAGTGGGCTGGTTCACCTGGATGTCTCGGTGGCCTGGATTTTGAGCGGTCGGCTGAATCCGGCGAGAATGCGACTATTTGACATGAGCCCGCTGTCGTACAATCCCCGTGCCATCGATGCCGATTCGGCGTTCGAGCAATAGAAAGAGCAAATGCGATCATGATTGATGATGACGAACTGAATGATGAATTCGAGGACGAGGATGCAGACGATCTAGACGAGGACGACGACTTCGATGACGATGAGGAGGACGACCTCGACGATGACGACGATAATCTGGATGACGACGATGAGGATGAGGACGACGAAGAGGACGAGGACGACTAGATCGTACTTCTGACTGTGAAACGTCGGGTTGTGTCCTGGCAGAATGAGAGCCCCACGGGCCATTGCCGTGGGGTTCTTCTGTTGTAATCCGTGTACAGTCCGAAGTCTGCCGCGAAAAGTACCGAGGATAGACCATGTCGGTCACAAGATTATTATTCGCGTGGTGGGTGCGCCCTGGAAAGACCCGTTATCTGAGGGTAGGCGGACTAAAACGGTCATACCTCATCCATTTTCCGAAGGGCTACAATCCCAAAACTCCGACGCCGGTCGTCCTGGCACTGCATGGGGCCACGATGAACGGACCGATGATGGCCTGGTTTTGCGGTTTGAACCGTACTGCAGACGAAGCTGGATTCATAGCGGTCTATCCCAATGGGACCGGTTCATTCTCTTCGTTAAATTGGAACGCCGGCACCTGTTGTGGCGACGCCGTGCAGAAGAATGTGGACGACGTGGCATTTATCAATGCCGTGTTGGATGATTTGATCCAGAGCTGTAATGTTGATGTGCGCCGAATCTATGTCACAGGCATGTCGAATGGGGGCATGATGGCCTACCGTCTGGCCTCGGAGCTGTCGCACCGGCTGGCCGCAGTTGCACCGGTCGCAGGAACCATGGGAACCAGGACCTGCCACCCCAGTCGACCGGTCCCGATCCTGCATTTCCATGGGACGGATGACAAGTTTATGCCTTATGGCGGCGGGCGAAGTCCCTCTGGTAAACTGCTATACTCGGTCGACCATTCGTTGCAGAGTTGGGTTAAAGTAAACGGTTGCGACGAACAGCCAACGACGACAGTGCTGTCGGAGAGCGATGATGAGATGAAAGTTACGCAGAAGACATATCAAAATGCAGATGGGGTTGAGGTTGTATTGGTGGAAATTGAAGGTGGCGGTCATACCTGGCCGGGAATGAGTCCCCCCGCTGCGGACTTGGGAAAATCCGCGCTCCATGTCTCTGCCAACAAGTTGATGTCGGAGTTCTTCGAAAAACATACTTTGAAGTGACCGATTTCAATCTTGCAGTTCAATATCGAATGAGTTCTCGCCTTCGTCGATTATCGTCTTCAATCCTGAACTGTTGAAAACGCGATACTTCGAGGGGATATTCGGCGCAATGGGCTTGCCCGTCGGAGTCAGGGCCGGCCGGGGGTTCTGAATCTGCTCCGACGCGATTGGAACATGAACTTCCGGTGGTGTGACCGTAACCGCGTA
>CAZQUW010000340.1:0-6233 GCA_964596215.1 uncultured Planctomicrobium sp.
CGCTGTCGACGGCGTTTTTTGTAATCGGGGTCGAAAACGCTCGACAGTACTGCCATAATCATTCAGAGATAAAGGCGTTGTTAATCCCCGCCCCTCAACCCGGACAGCGTTTGCGGATCGTCAATTGCGGTCTGCCGGCGGACGAGTTGTTTTTGGGCGAGGACGTGAGTCATCTGGATATTACATCGTGAATTCGACCAGTCCGGCGGCCGGTGTGGCCGGCGTGGCGGGTCGCTGTTTTTCGGGAGCCACCCGTGGCCTGTTGTTCTCCAACTGATGTGCGTCGGCTATCGATGGCGGCCATCGTGTTCTTGGTCGTGTTGCGTCTCTCCATCGGCTGGCAGTTCCTGTACGAGGGGCTCTGGAAACAGCACGCAGCACACGGGACCGATCCGTGGACGGCGGCCGGGTATCTGAAGAACGCCAAGGGGCCGTTCCGTACGACGTTCCGGAACATGGTCGATGATCCCTACGACTACGATAAGCTCGATGCCGGTAAGGTACAGGCTCGCTGGAAGCAGTGGCAGCAGCTGTTCGAATCGCATTACCCGACTCTGGATGCCAACCAGAAGGGGCGCCTGAACAAACTGGTGGCTGATTCTGTCGCCAAGTTGAAGACGACACTCAGCAACCCGGAATGGGCGGGAGTGACCAACGAGAAATACAAGGGGACGGTCGACTATCGGAGAGAAGGCGAGATCGATCTCTATAAGGCGATGGTCACCAAGTACGAGGCGAAATTGAAGGAAGTCAAAGTCGACTTCCAGCAGAATCACCTCGACAAATTATGGGCGGATCTGGAAGCCAAGCGGAAAGAGTTGACGGGACCCGTCGATGCGCTGACCACGGAATTGCAGCAGTCGGCCACAAAACTGTTGACGCTGGAACAGATTGCCCGCGGACCTTCGCCTCAGCCCGCGTCAAAAATTGACTCGATCAATTCGCAGACGATCTGGGGACTGACGATTTTTGGCTTCTGCCTGATCGTCGGATTGTTCAGCCGTACTGCCGCCTTGGGCGCTGCCTGGATGTTGCTGATGTTCTATCTGGTCGTTCCACCGTGGCCGGGAGTGCCGGAAGCGCCTGGCCCGGAACACAGCTTCATTGTCAACAAGAATTTTATTGAGATTGTGGCCTGCCTGGCTCTGGCCAGTTTGCCCAGCGGCAGATGGTTTGGGCTGGATGCCTTGATCCATCGATTTGTATTGCGGGGTAAGACGGATTGAGTTTCTGTAGCCTGACTCTCCAGAGTCAGGCGAATTGGTATTCCGTCAGAAAATCGCCCGACTCTGGAGAGTCAGGCTTACAGCTCATCACTCCCGGCTCCATGAGTCGGATGACGAATTACAAACCCCCGGCTCAGCAGTCGGGCAACGAGGTGCTCTATGAATCTGTCTCCGGAAGATAAAAAGATCGGCGAGGACAATTACCACGAAGCGGTTTCGAGTTTGAATCGCCGTGCGTTTTTGAAAGGTTCCGCCGCGGCCGTTCCCGGATTGGGAGCGATGTATTTCGGCTATCAGGAGCTGAAAGGCGCACCGGTCAAAGTCGGATTCATCGGCACGGGCGATGAGGGGAGCGTCTTGCTCACCCAGCATCCGCCCAAGTATATGGAGATCGTCGCGATTGCCGATCTGCGACCGTCGAACTTGAAGCGGGCGTTTGATGGTGACGGCAACGATAACCGCGTCGGGTTGCGGAAGAAGCTCGGGGCTGAAGCCTGTGCGAAAATTAAGACTTACGCCAATCACAAGGAATTGCTGAAGAATCATCCGGAAATCGAAGCAGTGGTGATCGCCGTGCCGTTAAACGTGCACGCCCAGGTGACGATCGACTGCCTGCAGGCTGGTAAGCATGTGCTCTGCGAAAAGCTGATGGCGCAGAACATTACCGACTGTAAGAAGATGATCCGGGAAGCCGAAGCTGCCAAGAAGCTGCTGGCTGTCGGACATCAACGTCATTACAGCGTATTGTATGAGAACGCGAACGAACTCGTGCAAGGGGGCCTGCTGGGTGACATTAAGTTCATCCGCGCTTCGTGGCACCGTAACAACAGTTTTCCCGGGGTCGACGGTTGGAATCCCAAGGTTAAACCCGAAGATCTGGCGGCGTATAAGTCCCCCTCGGAACTTAAGGAATGGGGTTTTGATTCTGTCGAGCAACTCGTCAAATGGCGTCTGTTCAATAAAACGGGCGGCGGTTTGATGGCAGAGTTGGGCAGCCATCAGCTGGACGCCTGCAGCATTTTCCTCGGGAAAAAGCACCCGTTGTCGATTCAAGGGTATGGCGGCAGAAACTTTTACGGCGTGAAGGGGGTTGGTACGCCGGACAAACAAAGCGATCCGCGCGAGATCGATGACCACGTGTATGTCATCGTGGAATTCCCCGGGCCGCATTACGACGAAGACCACAACGACATTGTTGTGGTGACCTACTCGTCGATCAACACGAACCGGCTGGAACCGTACGGCGAGACGTTGTATGGCAGCCGAGGCACGATGATCGTGGAGCTCGAGCAAACGGTGATGCTCTATAAGGAAGCGGCTCCGGGGTCGACTGGTGGGTCTGGGGCCCGGTTGTCTGTGGATACCAAGGGGGGCGGCCCCACGCTGAAAACCGCTGATACTAACGCTCCTTCGGTTGGGGCGACATTAGCGGCTGGTGCGGTCGGAAAGCCGGTGAGTCGCGGTTACACCGAAGAGATGGAACACTTCTGCTACTGTATTCGTGAGAACAACTTCGAGCCCCGTGAAAAGGGTGGACTCCGTTGTAACGGCACGCACGCCATGGGCGACGCCATCATGGCGTTGACCGCGAATCTGGCCATGAAGCTCAAGAAGCGGATCGAGTTCAAGGAATCCTGGTTTGATCCGAAGAGCGACGACGTGCCTGAGACTGACCCGCAAGTTGTGGGTTAAGCGGTTCTAATATGCCGATGGAAACTTCGCGACGATGTTGAGCGAGCGCCGAATCGATCTGGAACGCGTCAGTCTCGCCAGCGTATCTGGTCCGACTTCGGGGCCGCCGCTGGCGTTGTTGCATGGGGTGACGCGCCGCTGGCAAAGTTTTTTGCCAGTGCTGCCGCAGTTGACAATGCGCTGGCAGATTAAAGCGTGGGATGCACGCGGCCATGGGGAGTCCGGTCGAGCGACTGGTTACCGTGTGTGTGACTATGTGGAAGATGCCTGCGGCTTTGTGCTGACCGAATTCGCGAGGCCCGGCGTATTATATGGACACTCGCTGGGAGCCATGGTTGCCTTGGCTACAGCGGCAGAACTACCAGAACTGGTGTCGGCCGTAGTTCTTGAGGATCCGCCGTTCGACACCATGGGGACGCGGATTCGCGAGACGGCACTCTATAGTTTTTTTGAAGGTCTGTTGCCCTTCGCGGGGCATTCGCGTGCGATGCGGGCTGTGGCCGAGGACTTGGCAGAGATTCGGATCCGAGTTCCGGGACGCGACCAGTCTGCTCGACTCGGCGACTCCCGCGATGCGACCTCCTTGCGCTTCACCGCGCGCTGTCTCGCCCAACTGGATCCTGATGTTTTTCGCCCCATCCTGGATGGATCCTGGCTGGTCGGATTCGATCTGCCGGTGATTCTGCAGCGGGTGAAATGTCCCGTCCTGCTCCTGCAGGCGGATGCGGCTTGCGGAGGCATGCTGACCGACGCGGATGCCGATTTGCTGGTGGCGAATCTGCCCGATTGCACCAGAATTCGATTTCCTAACTCACCGCACCTGATCCATTGGGCCCAAACTGAAACATTGTTGCGGCATGTCGTCGGATTTCTGGAGACGCTTTAAGGGCAAGTCGATCCGCTCTCGCTCGTCTGCCTCGAAATCGAATTCTGGCACCCCGCGCCGGAATCCGATTTGTCTTGCGTAAGCGTGCCGCAGTCCGAAGTTTTAGGACCCGACCGCGAAAAACTTGCTCTGCCTGAGACTCAAGTCAGCTTGATCGCAGGTGGTTGCTGGGCCCAGGCGGCCTGCCCGCGCCCAGGGAAGGTCCTTTCACTATCGTTGGTTGCGTTACGTAAACCATTACTGTGCAATTTATTGCGGCGAACGACGTGTCGCTCACACCGATGGCGATCGATTGTAGGGCGAATTATCAATCGGCGTGCGCTGATGTGTTGTGGCGGTCTCGGGATGAGCGGCGTTATAGGGGACGGATGCAGGGCTTGCTGGACTTTTTCCCCCCCACTATATTGCCCCTTTCCGCCCGATCCACAGTCGGTGGCCTGAATCAGGCGATCTGAAGCTCCGCCTTCAGCCGAAGGTGGATCGCGTCCGATATGAGTTGCCTGGACTGTGTCAGGATGACCGAATCTCGGTCCATCGCGACTTGGGAAAGGAATCCGGGAGGTTTTCTAGTATGCGGTTTTGCTTAGTTGATCGAATTACGAGCCTGGAAAAGGGCAAGTCTCTGACGGCCATCAAGAATTTGAGCCTGGCCGAAGAGTACCTCGTCGATCACTTTCCCGGGTTTCCGGTACTGCCTGGCGTGTTGATGATCGAGGCGCTGGTGCAATCCGGTGCCTGGTTAATGCGTCACAACGACAATTTTGCGTTCAGCAACGTGCTGCTGAAGCAGGTTCGGGCCGTAAAGTTCAACAACTTTGTGGCGCCCGGCAATACATTGAATCTGTCGGTCGAAATTCAAAAGTGGGACGGAAATCTCTGCACCCTGCAGGGGCATGGGACCGTCAACGGTGGTACTGCGGTCAGCGCCAAGTTAACTCTGGAGCGGTTTAACCTGGTCGACAAAAACCCGGAACTCGCCAGCGTTGATGAGTACGAAATTCGGAAATTGAAAGAACTGTTCGGCCTGCTGTGGTCGGAACCCCAAGCCGCTGCCGCATCGTAGACCCGCATCAACAGCGAAGGATAAATTAATATGAAATTGGCAGGGAAGACCGCACTCGTAACGGGTGGCACGCGAGGTATTGGCAAGGCTGTGGTGTGGGCACTGGCTCGTGAAGGCGCGAAAGTCGCTTTCGTTTACACCTCCAGTTCTGACGTTGCCAATCAACTCGTTAAGGATCTGGAACTCGACCAGCGTGTCGCCGCCGCCTACAAGGCCGACGTCCGCAGCCGCGTCGAGGCGGATCAGGTTGTGGAAAAGGTCATCGAGGCCTGGGGACAGATTGACATTCTCGTCAACAACGCTGGCATCATCCGTGACGGGCTGCTGGCGACCATGGACGAAACCGCGTGGAACGACGTCATCCAGACGAATCTGACCAGCGTCTATAATTATTGCCATGCCGTGATTCGCCCGATGATGTCTGCACGCAAGGGACGCATCATCAATATGTCGAGCGTTGCGTCGGAATTTGGTAACGCCGGCCAGGTGAATTATGCCGCCAGCAAGGGCGGCATCGAAGGCCTGACCCGTTGCCTGGCGACAGAAGTCGCGCGGCGGGGCATCACTGTTAACGCCGTGGCACCAGGATTCATTGAGACTGATATGACGACTGCGGTGCGAAACGCCGCGGCCGATAAGATCAAGGATGTTATACCCTGCCGTCGATTCGGAAAGCCGGAAGACATCGCTGCGGCGGTGCTGTTCCTGGCAACTGATGACGCATCGTACATCACCGGCCAAGTGCTTAAAGTTGACGGTGGCTTGACGTTGGGTGGAATTTAGCATTGCTTAACAAGCAAAACAGTCGAATGAGACAGGCGGGCCCAGCTGACACGCTTGACGCGTCTTGATCATTTATCCCTGAAATTGGGGGCTTTGGGATAGTTAAAACGATTCCATTGAGCCTGACTGTTAGAAAACGGGATAGTCGACCAAAGAAAAATCGGGCACAATCCCGAAAAGACTTCCAGACACTTCAATCGATTCGTTTTGTGAGGACGGGTGGGGACCCAGTCCTCGGGAATCGATTCGGCTGAAGTGTCCAGTCGGTGTCAGTCCGGATTCGCCGGGGCACTGAAAAATTTGTGTTCGCCAACCACGGCCAGCTCGTCGGACCGGGAAATATGGCACTTAGGCTAGGGTGACGAGTAACTCACAAGGTGCGGAACTGGTACTGCTTGAGCAGAGCTCCAGTCCGACATCAGGAGGCATGCGGGATGTTGTCAGACGCGGAAATCTTCGAGAAGGTACAAGGCGTGTTGGTTGATGCACTCGGAGTCGACGACGATGAAGTCACCCGGGAAGCGACTCTCGAAGGCGACTTGGGCGCTGAGTCAATCGATTTTCTGGACATTTTCTTCCGCCT
>CAZQUW010000341.1:0-4887 GCA_964596215.1 uncultured Planctomicrobium sp.
CGTAACGATCTGCTTTTCCTTAGCCTTCAGCTTGTCGGCTTGATGGGTCTGGAATTGCTTTTGATAGACACGCCATTCGTCGTCATGGTCGGCAGCCATCATCCACACGGTGACTGCGAGCAATGCGACGGCACTCCATGCGAACACTTTATGTGTTGCCGGTAGACTGCGCCAATATTCTTCCGTTGCGGGCATATCGTTGGGCCTTGTAAGGCGTCATTCAGGCGAAGCCAGGCTTCACCGTAATTAAGTCAGTTCCGATTATGCCACCAGAGCTCATGACTCTGATGGTCAGCCAGTAAACGCGAAGTCCTAAATATTAAAGAACCACTCGGGGATACCGACAAGGTATTTCAAACTGAACGTCCACCGCAAAACCATCTTGATCGGCAATGAAGCCATAAACAGCAGCAGGTTGCTGAAGACGATGAAGCGAATGAATCCCATCTTAACCGCGAACGACCGGAAGATCGTGGCTGCCAAGACAAACGGAACCACCGCCAGATAGATCAAGCACAGGACCAGGCCCAACCATTCACGCAGCAGAATGTAGCCCACTTTGGTGAGTTCATCTGCGCCGGCCGGAGCGACGGGAATGCGTGATTGCAGCCAGTAAATCCAGAAGTACTCGGACAGGTTGACGTTGTTCAACACTTCCAGCTTATGAGCATCCCACGGTTCGTAGATGCCGAAGAAGTTCCAGTTCGGACCACGCAGGAACGTTCCCAGGATGATCATTCCCACCCACAGCGGAAGGAAACCGAACATGAAGGTGAGGATCGCAAATTTGCGTTCGTTGAAGGTGTAGTAGCCGTTGCCGAGCTTGTTGTAGTCGATGTAAGGAATCGCCATCAGACCGACCAGAATCAGACTGGGCAGCACCACACCGGCCATCCAGGGGTCGAAGTACACCAGCATTTCCTGCAGACCCAGGAAGTACCAGGGAGCTTTCGACGGGTTCGGTGTTTGAGCCGATGAGGCGGCTTCTTCGAGCGGGGCAGGGAGCAACAAGGCCCAGGCAACCAGCACGACGGTCACAATGACCATGCAGATCAACTCAGAGTAAACCAGGTCCGGCCAGACCAGAATCTTGTCGTTCTTCTCCTGTTCGAACAGCGGTCGTCCCGCAGCGCGACGTTCGTCGTTGTCGACGGCACGTTTGAAATACAGCCAGGTGAAGAAACCGACGATGAACAACATCGACACGATCGGCACGTTGTCAGGCTTGCCGACGATCTGCCGGAAGTCGTAGTCGGTCATGCTGAGAGTCAGGAACAGGACCGACAGGTTCAGCAGAACCCAGCCGACAGTTTCTTTGACGAACCACTTCCTGAGCACAACGACGCCGATGAACAGCACCATCGTCAGGGTGAAGTATGGCACAGGGGCCGCACCCAGATCGATGAATTCCTTGATGAAATTCGGCATCCGGATGTGGAAATGCTGAGGTGAAGACGAGCCGGTCAGGTGGGCCAGGGCCGCCATCAGCAGCAAGCCGCTGTAGGCACCCCACAGGGCGGCTTCTTTATCGCGGTGGGCGTCTTTCTTCATGACGCGCGCTGTCCACCAGATATTCATCAACGACAGCAGCAGGTACAGCCATCCGAGGCCGAAGATCACGCTGGGCGTCAGGTCTGGATTATGTGTCATTCCAAATACCACCGTGAAGTCGCCGCTTCACTTCGTCAGGTTCAGTTTCAAAACGGACAGTGCTACACACCACAGACTGCGGGTCTCAACGACTGAGGCCAACAGCCAACTTCAGCTACAGAGGTTGGCTGATGCCGCCGTCTTTACGGACGCGCCAGAAGTGAATGGCAATCAACAATGCCACCACCAGCGGGATCGCCACGCAGTGGAGAATGTAGAAGCGGTTCAAAGTCATTTCACCGACGAACCGGCCACCCAGGAGGATGAAGCGGGCATCGCTGGCGTTGGTAATCAGATCGAAACCACCAATGTTCAACAGCTGGAAACCGGGACCTTCATGACCCAGGAACGGCGTCGCACGGGCCATATTCGAACCGACCGTAATAGCCCAAATAGCGAGCTGATCCCACGGCAGCAGATATCCAGTGAAGGACAAGAGCAACGTCAGCACCAGCAACAACACGCCGACGACCCAGTTGAATTCACGCGGAGGTTTATAACTGCCGGTGAGGAACACGCGATACATATGCAGCCACACGGTGATAACCATCGCGTGGGCACCCCAACGGTGCATTTCACGCATCACACCGAGCGTGGTGACGTCTCGCAGGGCGAGAATGTCATTGAACGCGTGCTCGAGCGTCGGGCGGTAGTAGAACATCAGCAGCACGCCCGTCACTGTTTCCGCGAGGAACAGGAAGAACGTGATCCCGCCCATGCACCACGTATACGACAGGGCAATTCCCTGCTGCTTGATCGAGACCGGATGCAAGTGCAGGAAAAAGTTGGTCAGCATCACAACGATGCGGTTCCGACGGTCGATCGGCGCCGGGTGCCGGAAGATACTCTTCCAGATCTGCGAACCGCGAATGTACTCGCCTACCGAGGCCATGCAGTCATCCTCATGCGAACTAAGGTCGCTCTAGTCATCTGTTGCCAAACGCGGCCGGGACTACATTCATGTAGGACGGACAATTTTGTCCGTTTTCCCCGTACAACGAACAATCCAGTCCGTTCTACACTCAACGATCCTCTCAAGCAGTCCGGTTCATCCGGTGGTTGCTCGACATACCGGACCGAACGGTCCGGACTACAGCATTACTAACCAATTTCGACGAACGAAGCCGGGTCGGCCCATTGTCCCATTTCTTCCTGGAACTTCAGGCTCTTGTCGACTTCGAGCATTCCGTCTTCTGCCAACCGCAAACCAACTCGTTCGAGAGGCCGCGGGGCGGGTCCTTCGAAGTTGATTCCGTTGATATAGAAACCCGAGCCGTGGCAGGGGCATTTATATTTTTGTTCGCCGTCCAACCAGCTGGGTGTGCATCCCAGGTGAGTACAGACTGTGGACAGGGCATAAATCAGATTCTTGCCCTGGTATTTGTCGGTGTGGACGATCCAGATCCCGAACTGGGCCTTGAATTTTTCAGACACAGTTCCGAGATCGAAGTCGGCCGGCGGTCCTACCTTGAACTTTGAGGGGGGCTCGGTCAATACGTTGGGGAGCATGAACCGCAAAACTCCGAGTCCGAATGCCGCAGTCGCCGTGGCAAACGAAGCCCAGGCTACCCAGAACGGCGACAAAGCCACGGCCAGTCCGGCAGACAGGAAATCGCGGCGGGTGGCAGCGTCGGCAGCCTTTTTCGCCGCTGGAGCGGGGGGCTTGACCGGCATCGGAGGTGCAGGAGCCTTGACTGCTGTTGCGGCGGCGACTGCGGGAGCCGGCGTGGCTGCAGCAGATTGACCACTGCGAACCGCCGCCAGCATCTCAGCGACTGAGGGCTTCGGACCGGTTGCCGCAACGGGCTTGGCAGCAGGTGCTGTCGCAGGTGTCGCAGCTGCAGATTCTGCGGTGGCAGCCGGAGCTGCGGCTCCGGCTTTGGCTGCCCGGGCGGCGGCCAGGATGTCGGCCGTCGACTTGGGTTTCGCGGCAGCGTCGGCAGCCGGTGCAGGAGCGGCTGCTCCCGCCTTGGCAGCACGAGCGGCGGCTAGAATTTCAGCCGTTGATTTAGGAGCGGTGGATGCTGTGACAGGAGCTGCCGATGCCGGCGTCGCGGCAGGCGCAGCTGGGGCTTCCGGTGCAGCGGCCGCGGCAGCAGCGGCTTTTTCGGCCCGTGCTTTCGCGAGAATTTCCGCCGTCGTCAGCTTTTTCTGAGGAGCACCACCGCCGGAGTCAGTCGACATGGCAAACCCGCTATTACGACAATCGAAGTCGTCTCGGCAAATGCCGGACGTTTGAAAACTTACAACAACTTCTGCAATTCACTGGGGAGAGACAGACAAAATCGGACATTCAAACGTCACAGTTGCCTGTTGACGGATGAAATTCTGCAGTTGAAACCGGTCATGGGGCTCAAAGAGATAGTCCGAACGGAACATGTCCGCCCTAGATCCTTCGGAATTGTGTCATCCCTTCGGCGAACTGACAACCTTCAAATGAATCGGTCCGACCGATTTCCCACATCCAAGAAGCTCGTCCCAGCTGGTTCCCACACATGAGAACTTTACGGGAAGTTAGGCGGACTTAAACTGTTGCGGCGAGTGCAACTTGCGAGTTTTGCAGAACTTCAAATAACAATCCAGCAAGTTTGCCGGGGCAGCATTGCATCGCGATTTTTGGCCCGTTATTCTTAGCGGCTTGTGTCCTTTCGAATGACAAGTTTTTTCGGGAAATGCTGTAGATCATGACTGCCCCCATTCGCGTTGCGATCACCGGTTCTGCCGGCCAAATTGGTTACGCCATGATTTTTCGTCTGGCGTCGGGTGAAATCTTCGGGCCGAATCAGCCCGTTATCCTGCACCTTGTGGAAGTTCCGCCGGTGATGGCGGCCCTCGACGGCGTTCACATGGAGCTTGATGACTGTGCTTTCCCGACATTGCACGGTGTCGTCAAAGCTGACAGCGACCATCTCGACGTCGGCTTCAAGGATTGTAACTTTGTCATTTGTGTCGGCAGTGTTCCCCGTAAGCAGGGAATGGAACGTGCTGACCTGATCCGCATCAATGGTCCGATCTTTACCAACACGGGTAAGGCGATTCAAGCGGCAGCTGCGGACGATGTCCGCGTCCTGGTGGTGGGCAATCCGTGTAATACGAATTGCTTGATCGCGATGCGCAACGCTCCAGAAGTTCCGGCCGATCGCTGGTTCGCTATGACGCGGCTGGACGAGAATCGTGCCGTTTCGCAGCTGGCCCAGAAGGCCGGCGTTCCCAATGCCGCCGTCCAGCATGTCGGGA
>CAZQUW010000341.1:4987-6215 GCA_964596215.1 uncultured Planctomicrobium sp.
ACAGCGCCCGGCGCCGCATCTCGCGGTCGCCGGGCGTTTCGTTTATTATCAGTCTGTTCTCGCGTGTTTATTTTTTGTCGTTCGCTGCTTCTGGTAAACTGACTTGGCTAAGAAGAAAAAAGCTCGTGTTCAATTCCGTAAGAATCGCGGTCACGCACCGTCGGCCCCCGATCTGACGCATCAGGTGCGTACACGCGGACTGGAAGCCAATGACTCGCCTACCAGTGAGCGGGTTTCTGGCAAGGGCGAGTTATCCCGCTATCGAACGATTGTCGGCGTCGAGGAGGATGCCGATGGGCAGTTGATGCGGGCTGTGGACGAGGCGACCACGCTGGCCGGCCGCGTCGTCGCCAATCGCGGTACCAGTTTTCTCGTTCAAGTTGCCGACCGCCGGCGTTTTGACTGTGGTGTGCGGCGTGTGGTTAAGACTCTGGCCCGGGAAGAGCGTAATGTCGTCGTTGTGGGAGATCACGTCGTCATTACGCCGGGGATTGAATCGCAGGGGGTGATTGAGCGGGTCAACAGCCGCCGCGGAACTTTGTCGCGCAAGACACGTCGCGGCGAACATCTGCTCGTCGCGAACGTCGACCAGGTCTTGATTGTCGTGGCGGCTGCTGATCCCCAGTTCAAACCAAACCTGATCGATCGTTACTTGATCAGTGCCGAGCTGGGAGGGATTCGACCGGTTATCTGTGTGAATAAGGTCGATCTGGTCAATCCAGTGCGTCTGCAGCCATTTGTGGGGCTCTACAGTCAGCTCGGCTACGACATGATCCTCTGTAGCGTCCCGGATGATCGCGGAATTCGTCGACTGCGGCGGATGCTGCGGGATCGCGAGACGGTCGTGACCGGGCAAAGTGGCGTCGGTAAGTCGACCCTGCTGAATTCCGTGCAGCCGGGGCTGCGGCTGGCAACCGGCGAAATCACCGAAGAGTCTCGCAAGGGGCGGCATACCACGACCAATGCCACGCTGTTGGAACTCGACTTCGGCGGCTGGGTTGTCGATACTCCGGGGGTACGGCAGTTTGAACTGTGTGATATTAATCGCGATGATCTGGCCGGGTATTTTCGCGAGTTCCGGCCATATCTGGCCAGCTGCAAGTTCCCAAGTTGTTCTCACACGCACGAATCAGGCTGCCGTGTGAAGCAGGCGGTGGACAACGACCTGATTGCCATTACGCGCTATGAGAGCTATTTGAAGCTGTGGATGGGTGATCCCGTATAGCCA
>CAZQUW010000342.1:0-4732 GCA_964596215.1 uncultured Planctomicrobium sp.
TAGAGATAGGGCGATGCCAGGCGGGCGATGCCGTCCCGCAGTCGCACGAGCAGCGGGCGACCATCCAGTTCGGCCAATGTCAGGCGTCGAGCATTGCGGATTCGCTCATTGACGATTGCGGTCAGCGTGCCCGCCAGTTGCTGATTATAACACTCCAGGTTGAGCTCGAAGTTTAACCGCAAGCTACGTGCATCCCAATTCGAGGAACCGATAAACACCACTAATCCGTCCACAATCATCACCTTGGTGTGATCAAAGGGCGGGGGCGAAATCCAGACGCGGCAGCCCCGTTCCACAACCTGCCACAATAAGGATGTCGTGGCCCACTGCACCAGCAGGATGTTATTCTCTCCGGGAAGCACAATATCCACCGTAATCCCCCGCAGGGCTGCCACATTGAGCGCCGTGATGATCGCGGAGTCGGGCAGGAAATAGGGGGTGACGATTTGAATAGAAGTCTCCGCACAGGCGATCGCCCCCAGCAAAGCATGCCGAAAACTTTCGAAGTGTTCGTCCGGTCCATCGGGGATGCCCCGGGCCAACACTTTTCCTGCGGGTTGCTGTTTCGGAAACCAGATCTCACCTTCCAGGACTTCGTCGGTACAGTACGCCCAGTCCTCGGCAAACACTTCCTGGATCTGCGCGACCACCGGCCCGGTCACGCGAAAATGCAGATCACGCACCGGGTGCCGCGGTTGGGTAAAGATGCAATGGCCCACGCGGATATTCATGCCACCGGTAAACCCCACCCGGCCGTCAATGATCAGCGACTTACGATGAGTTCGCAGGTTCGTGTATTGGAACTTCCAGGGGATCAGGGGCGGCATAAACGTTTCGCAGGGAATGCCGGCCTGGCGTAATGCATGAACCATGGTCGGCCAGCTGTATCGGGCCCCCATGTCATCAATCAGGACCCGCACTTCCACCTGGCGCAAAACGGCCCGCTGCAAGGCCTCCAGAAACAGTTTGCCGGCAGCATCGTTATCGAAGATGTAGGTTCCCAGCGTGATACTGCGCGTCGCGGCATCGATGGCCTCGATCATGGCGGGATAGGCCTCGTCCCCGTCCGCCAGCGGCTCCACGAGGTTACCGGGCAGCAGCGGACGCCGGGTAATCTGTCCCAGCAATGTCGTCAGCGAAACCAGATGGGCACTCCGCTCGCCGAAGGTCTCGTTGAATGCCGCCTGAGCACACTTCTCTGGAAACGGAGTGGAGTCGGGATGCCGATACCCGCGCAGCAATCGCGCGCGACGTTGAATGCGGTTGACCCCTAGCCACAGATAAAGGAGTGCCCCCACGAGCGGGGTCAGGCAGATCAAACCCACCCACAAGATGGAGGCGCGCGTGTCACGTTTTGTCAGCACAACATGTGCGGACACCACCAGGGCCACGATGATGTCAATCACCGCGGTCAGCATCAGCCAGTGCTGCATGAGAAACTCAAACAAATTCAACCTGCGCGAATTCGTGACCGGACATCCGTCCTGACGTCATTAATAGTTACGGCATAATAGGAATGCTGAATCATACCGTCACGCGTCGTGGGTACCAATTCTCAGAACGAGACAGGTAGATCCGTCCCGCAGTCAGCCGCGCAAATCGGCATTCACTGCGGAGATCAGTCAGGGAATGCGTCGGCCCATCGCAATCCATTCCAACGGTCAACTCTCACAGTTCATCCAGACCGCTTTCCGAAACGGTTGCCAAGTCGGCAAAGTCCCGCCGCGGGGCCGGGCATTACGACGACTCTGAACTGCCAATGCCCTGCAAGTCACCGACCTGAGCACGCGACCGATCCTCGGCGTCAGGATAAATGCGCTGAACTGCGCGCTGGAGTAAGGTGAGTTCTTGTCGCAACGGGGCCTTACGAGCGTCAGGCAGAACGCGCAGTAAATGCTCGATCATGGCCTGCAGGCGACGCGCCACCTGCATGCTGCTGGCACCGAAATGGCGAATCTCGGTAATGCTCAAGCAGACAAAATCAATCCAGTCCGGCGTGCCATAGCACAACCGCAACCGGCCCTGGACATCGTGGGTCTCGCCAGCATCCAGGCGGCGACGACCGACGTACATCAGGAGCCGGTGAATCTGATCAAGCGCCAGTACGGCCGTTGTGGGATCGTTGATGGCGGGTGACAGTGCCTTGTTGGCAATGTCCACCATGATCCGAAAGGCAAATCGCGGATCTTGTTCCATCGTCCGCTCGGAACCGATGGCAACGCAGGCGCGTAAAGCACCGGCATCGACCGGACGGTCCGTGCTGCGGATGCGAAACAGCGGGTCACCACGGGCTACAAAATCACCCACTTGCGGAACCAGTTCAATGACCACGTCGGCATGCGCAGCAATGGCCGTGAGTTCCTGCTGACAGAATGCGAGGACAACGCCCGAACGCCCAATGTGCTCAACTACGACGACTACAGATTCCGGCGCGGGTGACCAGCTCTGTTGTTCCGCAGCAGGATCAAACAGCTGGGGATAGACGTACTCGATCACTTCGCGCCCCTGGTCAGCCACGCTCTCGAGCACCGCGATCGGCCGCAGTGATGATCCCAGCCATTGCCCAAACCAGAAGAAAATGGCGATACAAGCCAGATTGCAGACAACGGCAAATGCCACCGGCAATTGCGGCGTGGTCTGATCAATGCGCCCTGACGCGGCGACCGTGTAGGTGTACACAAAGGTAAAAAAACTCAACACCAATATCAATTGTCGCTTGGCGAATACCGATGCGATGATGCGCGGAGTCAGCTGCGCACTGGCGAGTTGTACGATAATCAACAGGGAGGAGACCACGAAGACCACCAGCGTCAGCATCGACGAGGTAAACGCTCCCAGGATCGTCCGTGCCCCGTCGGGGGAGAAGTCGAAGTAACGCCAGTCGGTCTGGTGATCGATCCAGCGGAGCAGCGGCGAGATGACCATGGCCAGTCCAATCGCCAGCACCGGCATGTGCCAGAGCGACGTGCGGAAGGCTCGTTGCAGTTGATAGCGATGCAGCCAGGTCATTGGCAACTTGCTCACGGATGACACTCCGACGCCATTAGCCGTTTGCGGAATAGAATTCGTACGAATTCTGGCGACTATCCTGACGCGACGGAAGTCTGATGACGTTCTGCGACAGCAGAATTCAGAACCGGGATACGATTTGCTGCGCCGAGTCGCATCTTCAATCAAGCCCGCCAGCGGCGGAACCGGTTTCATTTCACCGGCGCCGACACGATCAACATCCCGGTGGCCGCGCGACGTTGAACGCTGGTGTCGATGTGTGAGTCGCATTCCTTCGCACTAGACTGGCTGTTGTCACCACGCCATGGCCGTGCGCGAACGCGCGCCATCTTCACTTTTCCGGCCCTTAGTCGGCGGACTGTCATTTCGTATCATTGCCCGCCGACTGGGCTTCGGGGCCTAAACGGGGTCTGGTGTCAGGACTAAATCAACTTGATACGTGCTGCTCTCTGTCGACTTGCTCCGCAGGCGGATATAGTACTTGACCCCCTGCTGCACTTGAAATGACCCACTATCAATGCCGTCGTTGGGCTCCGTTTCAAAGACATCCACGCCAGCGGCGGTTTCGACCTCTAATTGTACCGTCGCTCCGGTCGCATTCACGCTGACCTGAATCGTACCGGTGGCAGACGCGGTGAACACGAAATAGTCCGAGTCACGCTTGCTCGCGGAAATCCCCTGTAGCTGAGCACTATTCGTCTCCGGAAACGTAAACGCATCGGCGCTGGACTTACTGTCGTTGGATTCCGTTTCTTGAACCAGGCGCGGCTCCCCACCAGTTCCACCACCTCCTCCGCCACCACCACCGCCGGGAGTGGCATCGAACTGCAGTGTTACGTCATAACTGGGCGTGCCGGTCCTGGACTTGCTGCGCAGTCGAATGATGTAGGTTTGACCGGCCTCTAATTGAACGGAACCCTCATTCACTCCGTCATTCGGTTCGGTTTCCAGAACCTGTGCGCTCCGCACCGTTTCGATCTCGGCCTGCACCAGGCCCCCCTGGGGAGTGGCCACAGTCACCGCCAGCAATCCGGAGCTGGGGGCCACGAACTTGAAGAAATCCTTGTCATTGCGGCCGTTCGCCGTTCCGAGAATATGGACCAATCCGTCCTCGGGTACAGCGAACAGTTGTGGAGTTCGATTATTCGGCTCAATCTCGTTCACCGTGGCGGACAACAGGAGCCGGGATTCCAGGGTCTCAAGTCCCCAGGGACGTCGAATCGTTTTGCGCTTTTGCATGGGTCAAGCAACTTCTGGTAAAAGGTTGTCAAACAATCCAGGCAGTGCCGATTGATGATGTGCCAACGGTGATGCAGGCGTTTGCGATCCTGGGTGGACCACATCTGAATTGACGCTAGCTCTCGCCAGACAATGAGTCAATCAGGGCCATCTCTGTCTAAACAATAAATTATCTTTTTCGTATCCCCCCTTATCGGATTTGCCGTGTGTTCCCATTCCCAACAGGCATGACATCACGTCTATCCATATCAATCACAGGGCCCGCCCGCGTTATGTCGCGCTGCATACGAACCCCTGAATTCAGGCCGTCCCCCCAACGAAAACCCCAGTCCCGGCGAAGATCGGTTCTGTGTGGTGGTGCGGTTCGATCAGCGGTACTCTTACCACATCACGTTTCGTCATTTTGCCCGGAAACTCCACGGGCACTTTGATAATACGGCCTTCAACAACGAGAGCATTCCATGAAGAAATGGGAATACAAAGT
>CAZQUW010000342.1:4832-6199 GCA_964596215.1 uncultured Planctomicrobium sp.
CCGGCCTTGAGTTCCGCGACCTGCTTTTCCAACGCATCGATCCGCTGCTGCATCTCTCCCAAACGGCTGGTCAGCGAGAAAGTGTCGAAAAACGTTTCATCTTCTGCCGGAAGTTCGAAGCGGTTGCCGTAGCCAACCCATGAAGCATCATAGACGCGTACGTGGCGGAATCCGATATCTTTGAGGACACTCGCCGTAACCATCGCGCGCGATCCGCCATGGCAATACACGACAGTTTCCAGGCTCGGATCAAGCTTGGCATAAACCTGCTGCAGGTCCTCAGCTGCCTTGAGCGAGAACCCATCGTTATTTGTCACCAGTTTCTTCTGTAACTTAACGCGAATCTCAGGGTCGATCCAATTCTGCTCATAGGGAATATTGACAGCACGCGGAATATGGCCGCCACGTAAGGCACGCACATCAAGGCCAGTGAACTCGTTGGGCGTACGCACATCAAGAATCTGCACATCGCGCCGCGTCAGGCGGGCATGAACTTCGTCGGTGGAGACGATGACGCCCGGCTGAACATGCAAGTCGAGCGTGACTGGAGGCAATTTCACGGCAGCGGTCGCGATCGGGTGGCCAGCGGCCTTCCAATCGTCCATTCCACCATGATAGACATGGACGTCCTTCGCCCCCACCGCTTCGAGCGACACCAGAATAAAGTATGGGCAGACGCCCCCCTTATCCCCATAGATGATGATTTCCCGTTCGGGATCGATTCCCCAGGCACCAAGCTGCCTGGCGATTCGTTCAACGGAGACGGGGTCCCATCTCCCGGGAGTACGTAGCTGTGAACAGACGCGGGCACTGGTGTTAACTGCGCCCGGAATATGCGCCTGGAGATAGGCTTCCGCTTCACGCACATCCCACAGGATCGCACCACGGCTCGCCGCCTTGGTCACTGCGTCCGTATCAACGATGCGGGCAGCCTGAGCCGGCATTACCATCAACAAGACAAGCATCATATCGGCGAAGATTGTGATCAGCACTGTTCTCATCATGAGCTCCACGTTGACAGATGAACGAGACGTCCCCACGTTGAATTCTGATGTAATCCGCCGCCTGAAACCGTTGTTCGCCCACGCACAAGAGCCCGGTGGCAGGTTCGACTTTGTGACCTCGGCCGCGAACGGGGCCAGTAACCACACTTCGCGCGACTGGTGTCCTGGATTCGAATGCCCCTCCTGATGATCTTCAGAGATTAGGCGGGTTGTTCCTGCGGTGGCAGTCCCACGAGTTCCTGCAGACCAGCGCGACCGACCGGCGGGGTCTGCTGCCATCGAATCAGGGCTGTTCGGGTGGCATGTTCGTCAATCACTTCGTGGATGAACTTCGCTTCGTAACTCTGACGGCCGAGAAGGACC
>CAZQUW010000343.1:0-1434 GCA_964596215.1 uncultured Planctomicrobium sp.
CTCTAAGCGCATGCGAGTGCATCGTCCGAAGTGATATGGGCAAATTGCGATCGCTTGTGCTTCAAGCTTACAGGGACATGACGTCCCTGAGATGTGGCTCTAATATCCGAGCACTTCCAGTTCAGAAATGCCGGCAATTCCGTCATCTCGCCAGACACTCAGCAATTGCAGCTTGACGTAGCGGCCCCTGGCAAACGGAACTTGCAGGATGGCACCATAGTCGGGCGTGTCGGGCAATCCGGGGGCGGGGGGTACGACGCCGACGGCGGCGGGGACTGTCGGTGAAGAATCGCTGCTGACATAGATCTCCAGATCTTTCCAGCCGCGATGCGTTCCCGAGGCTTCATTGCAGTTCCAGATCCGGATGCCGGTCACGGTCCGCTCGGCCCCCAGATCGAGAACGACTGTCGTCAGCCGCTTGGAAGGATGGCGCCACATGGTCTTCAATTCGACCGAGTTCCAAACCTTGTCCAGCACGGCGACTGCGGGCCCCTCGGGAGATTCGGCGGTGGCTCGCATTACTTTGACTCCCGAGAGTGCCTGCGGGGGCATCAAGCGCATCGCGATCGCCAGACGCTCAGCAGCCCAGGCAGCCTCAGCCAGTTCCGGTTTCTTGGCTCCGGCCGCGATGATGGCCTGCAGACGCTCGGCAAGACCATTCAATTGCTTGTCTTGTTCGGCCGTGACTTCCGTATCCAGCCCGCGCCGGGTCAGTACGTCGTGTTGATGATTGATGCTGATTGACCGATAAGCGGCAGACAGGGCTGCGGCAAGTGCCGGCCCATCCTGGTAAATCTGCGGCAGCAGTGCCACCAGCGTTTCGGGTGGGGGATCAGCAATTCCCGCCAGAGCATTCAACAACGGTGCCGCGCGTTCGGGAGTGGGCGCGGCCAGAGCCAATTGCAGCAACGGGGGGCCACCACCCGGCTGCTGTACTTTCTGCAACTCTTTGATTGCCGCCGGCCAGATCGCAGCCTGTTTCTCGCGGCCCAGGATGGCAATCATCGCGGGCAACGTCCGGCTGGGCTGGTTGAATTTGCGGAGCAACTCCAGAGTATTCGCGACCAGCACACCGTCATCGGACTGCAAAGTTTCCAGGAGCAGTGGAAAGGCCACTTCCTGTTGCTCCCACAGAATCTCCTGCGCTTGCTTCGCACGGCCCCGTTCTTTTGACGCCAGTAACTCCATCCCGACCCGCAGTCGACGGCGGATTGTGCGATGCGTTTCAATCTTCTGCTGCAATTCGCGAGCCTGGTCTCCCTGCTCCGTCGTGGGCCCGGCTGCCAGCAATGTTTCGAGTGCAGTGGCGGCTTCGTCCAGTTTGCCTTCCTGGATGGCCTTCTTGGCTGCGGCTAAATGCTGTTCGCGCAGCTTGTCTTCGTGCAGCTGTCGTTGTTCCTCGAACAGCTCTTTCAGCTCGGCCAATTGCCTCGC
>CAZQUW010000343.1:1534-6191 GCA_964596215.1 uncultured Planctomicrobium sp.
GCTACCAATAACACGTGCAGCTTCAATAAGTTATGTCGCAATGCCATGTGGTACTCATCAACCAGTCGCAGTTCGAAATAGCGGCCCCAGACTCTCCTCATTGTTGTCCTGTCGACGTTCCAAGTTACGTTCCAACCAGCCGCTTTTCCAGCAACTCGGCAGGCGTAACACTCATTGCTCATGGGATTCCAGAAGAAATTGAAGCAAACCACTGGCCCGAGCCGCGGCGTGTTCTGTCGGGAACTGGTTACGGATCGACAGTTCAGTTCCGTAAAAATCACCTCAAATCGCAGTTCAAAATCGTAACTCATTGAGGTAGAATTAAATATAAACCGACCTGAATGCGTCGCTCGAAAGAGAGTTGTCTCTGTGCGTGCGCGTTCTCCAGAGTGAATGAGGAGAACCACTGGTGCTAAGGTGGATGTTAGCTGGATTGACCGTGTGGAGTTTTCTCGGTCTGCAACCTGTCCGGGCTGCGGACGCTCCGCGTCCCATTAGTTTTGAACTCGATGTGCAACCGATTCTGACGCGATTGGGCTGCAATGCCGGCGCCTGTCACGGTAAATCGCGTGGTCAGAATGGCTTTCAACTGTCGTTGCTGGGGTTTTTCCCCGACTTCGACTATGTGGCCCTGACGCAAGAGGCCCGCGGGCGTCGCGTTTTCCCGCCGTCTCCCGATGCCAGCCTGCTGCTGATGAAAGCTTCGGGTCAGTTGCCGCATGGCGGCGGCAAACGCCTGGATCCTCAAAGCCCCGCCTATGCCCTCATTCGCGAGTGGATCACCCAGGGGCTGACGCGTCGGGTTCCCAATGAGCCAACTCTGTTGAAGGTGACTGTTGAACCGAGCGAAAAACTGCTGCCGCGGGACGCCAGCGTGCAACTTAAGGTCACCGGGCACTATTCCGATGGCGCAACGCGCGATGTCACCCCGTGGGCTGCATTCCAATCGAACGAAGCGGGAATTGTCGCCGTTGACCCGAATGGTCTCGCCAAGGCAGGCCCGATTCCGGGTGAAGCAGCGATCATGGCCCGATTCATGGGGCAGATTGCTGTCTCCAACATTCTCATTCCGCTCGAGGGCTCGGTGCCTCCGGAGACATATGCCAACCTGCCGCGCTACAACTTCATCGACAACCTGGTCTGGGACAAATTGCGGCTGCTGGGAATCACCCCCTCGGCGCCTTGTTCCGACACCACGTTCCTGCGTCGGGCACATCTGGACGTCATTGGTCGACTACCAACGGCCGAAGAAACACGTGCATTCCTGGCAGACTCGTCGACCGACAAGCGTGTCAAGCTGATTGATTCGCTCCTGAGCCGCCCGGAATACGGGGATTTCTGGGCCAATAAATGGATGGATCTGCTCCGCCCGAATCCTTACCGGGTCGGGATCAAGGCCACCTTCAATTACGACGCCTGGATCCGCGACAAATTCCGCCGCAACGTCCCCTACGACCAATACGTACGCGAACTGCTGACCGCCCAGGGCAGCACCTGGCGCAATGGGGCAGTCACGTATTTCCGTGACCGCCGCGAGCCTGATGAATTGACCACGATCACCAGCCAGCTGTTCCTGGGGGTGCGACTGGAGTGTGCCAAGTGCCACCATCATCCGTTTGAATCGCTGGGACAAGAAGATTTTTACGGACTGGCCGCCTATTTCTCACAGATCGGACATAAGGGAGTCGGCCTGTCGCCCCCGATTTCCGGGGGCGAGGAGATCATTTTCACAGGTCCGGGAAGTGCTGTGAAGCATCCGATCACAGGCGAAGTCCTCAAGCCCAAACCTCTGTTCGGCACGGCGCCGGTCGGAGAACAAGACGATCCGCGCGTGGTGCTGGCCAACTGGCTGACATCGCCAGAAAATCACTACTTCGCTCAAGTCATGGCCAACCGCGTGTGGGCCGACTTGATGGGTCGCGGACTGGTCGAACCCGTGGACGATCTGCGGGCGACCAATCCACCCACCAACACCGCTTTGTTGAAGGCGCTGGGCGACCACTTCCGGCAACAGAAATTCGACATCAAACAGCTGATCCGAACGATTACGACATCCTATGTTTATGGGTTGTCGTCTGAACCGACCGAGCGGAATGTTTCAGATACCCGGAACTACTCACGGCACTACCGGCAACGACTGCGAGCCGAAACGATGTTCGACGCTGCCTGCGATATCACGCAAGTGCCCGAGAATTTTGAAGCCACACCACCGGGGTCACGATCGACGGTGATCTGGACCACGCGCGTCGATTCCTTGTTCCTGGATTCCTTCGGGCGCCCCGATCCGAATCAGGATCCCCCCTGCGAACGGACCTCGGACACCACCGTCGTGCAGGCCCTGCATCTGATGAACTCACCCGGCTTGCATCGCAAGCTGACCGCAGAAAAGGGCCGGGTCACCGACCTGGCCGCCAGCGACAAGACGCCGGCGGCCATCGTGGAAGAACTGTATTTGCTTGTGTATTCACGATTGCCCAGTCCCGAAGAAGCCCAGGTGGCACAAGCCGTGTTCGCACAGGCCAATGTCACGCGACGGCAGGCCATCGAAGACTTACTCTGGGCCTTGATGAATACCCCCGAGTTTGTCTTCAAGGATTGATCGTCAGATCACGTGCCGTATCGCGGAGCCCGACTCGGGAGAGTCGGGCTCCGCGGCTGGAACTGCCGC
The DNA here is from genome assembly GCA_964596215.1 of uncultured Planctomicrobium sp. Classification (GTDB taxonomy): domain Bacteria; phylum Planctomycetota; class Planctomycetia; order Planctomycetales; family Planctomycetaceae; genus JAKFVC01. The sequence goes on from CAZQUW010000343.1 coordinate 4,203, forward strand.
CCCGCCCGCCGACCGTATTACGGCCCTGCCACTACCAACACGTACTTGTAATGCCTTCTCTTGGAATGTCATTAGAAATCGTCCCACCCATGATTCGCCCCGCCCTGTCTGCGATCGTGTTGTTCATCGCCGTTGTTGCTGCCCCGGTTGGCGCAGCCCTTGCTGCCGCGCCGAAGATGGATATCCTGTTTCCTGCCGGCGGCAGTCGCGGTGCAACCGTCAATGTAACGGTGACCGGAGCCGTCGATCCCTGGCCGGTCCAGGTCTGGTGCAGTCGGCCTGAACTGCAAATCAAAGTCCTGGAGGAAAAAGGGAAACTCGCGATCACGATCCCGGCTGAATGCCAGCCTGGTGTCGCCTGGCTTCGCCTGCACAACCCAGAGGGCGCCTCCACGTTGCGTCCGTTTGTGATTGGCACCCTGCCCGAAGTGGAAGAAGTCGAACCCAACAACGAGCTTGCCAAAGCTCAGGTGCTGCCGAGCAGTGCAGTCGTCATCCAGGGCAAACACCAGGCGGCCCACGATGTCGACGTCTATTCAATCACCTTGAAGGCGGGTCAGACGATTGTCGCGGACCTCGACGGGAATCGCACCCTGGGAGCTCCTTCCGATGGAGTCCTGCAGTTGGTCTCGGCACAAGGCTTCGTCCTGGAGCAGAACGACGACGACCAGGGTCTCGACCCGCGCATCGCGTTTACCGTACCCTCGGATGGACAGTATTATGTCCGGACGTTTGCGTTTCCAGCGGCGACCGACTCGGCGGTCAATTTCGCAGGTGGGCCCAGCTGGCTCTATCGATTGACTGTCACCACGGACCGGTTCACCGATTATGTGCTCCCCCTCGCAGCAACCCGCGGAGTGGCCGGCGAGATCGAAGTACGCGGCTGGAATCTTGGTGCGGAGCCGCTCAAAGCCGCAATTCCTGCGTCCGAGGAACCCCACGTTGCCGTCCCGGTTCCACAGAGCGGAAATCTGCTGACCATCCCCACTGTGCCGCACGCGGTCCTGGCGGAACAAGAGCCCAATCTTCAGGCACAACCGAACGCCATCCCTGTCCCGGTGGGGATTTCGGGAGTGCTTTCCACTCCCGAGGATGTCGACTTCTTTCGCTTCCCTGCCAAGAAGGGTCAGCCACTCATCATCGAAGTTGTCGCGCGCACCCAGGGTTCGTTGATCGACCCGGTCGTCGAAATTCTGAATACCGAGGGAAAGCAGCTGCAACGCGTTGACGATCAGGGAGAAAAACGGGACCCGCAATTCAGCTGGAATCCTCCCGCGGATGGGGACTACTTGCTGACGGTCCGTGACCTGCATCATCGCAGCGGACCACGGTTCTACTATCACGTGAACATCGCGCCCCCGAAGCCCGACTACCAGGTGACAGTCGCCGCCGACAGCTTTATCCTGCCAGTCGACAAGCCGCTGGAAATTCCACTCACCATCGAACGACTCAGCGGTTTCAAGGGGGATATCGAGATCAGCGTTACGGGCCTGCCCGAAGGCGTTAGTGCGCCGGCGGTCAAGTCGTTAACTGAGGGTGATACGGCCAAGGCTGTCAAACTCGTGATTTCCGGTAACACAACCGCGTTTTCCGGGCAGCTGCAAATCATTGCGACGTCGGTCATGGAGCCCAAGCTGGTTCATAAGCCAAGCTTCAAGCTGACGCCGTATCATGCCGAGACTGACCAGCTCTGGCTGACTGTGATCAAGAAGCCGTAAGCGGAGTTACTCGAGAGGCAGGGACGACCGAACATCACTGTCGTGGAGTAGCCGGAGTTTTAATATCACTTCCGGACTGCGGCGCGGAATCATTTCGAGATACCGCGCCCCAGAGCGTTGTCTAAAGTGCCCCGCTGCCTGTCAGGACGACGCGAATCGTTCGGAACAAGATCTTGAGATCGTTCCAGAAGCAGCAGTTCTGCAGGTACAGTAAGTCCAACGCGACCTTGCGTTTGAAGCTCTCAATATTGTTGTCGTAGCCATTCACGAC
>CAZQUW010000344.1:0-6080 GCA_964596215.1 uncultured Planctomicrobium sp.
TACTAAGATGTTTCAGTTCTCCGCGTTTGCACGGGAATCTCGGGATCAATATTTGTTTGACAATTCCCCCGAGCTTTTCGCAGCCTTCCACGCCCTTATGCCTCCTGACACCAAGACATCCCCCACACGCCCTTAGTAGCTTGACCCGATTGATTGTTGCTTCGCAACGCGAACCGCCAGTTGCTTGTCATCGTGCAGCACGCGAAGTGAAACACGCTGACTCACAGCTTTTGATTTCGCGGTACCAAGCAGATCAGCTACTTTGCTCACCCGGGCCATCCCGGCTAGAGCGAGTACGATTCGCCCAAGTTATCTAAGAGTTATTGATTTCTGACACACATTGTTCGTCCTCGATACTTGCGTATCTCAGACGGTGAAATGCGTCGGAAAAGACATTTCTCTTACCGCTGCCGAATTGTCAAAGAACAAAAAACCGCAAAATGAAGTTTCGCACTTCGCTTTGCGGTTCCAGCCATATGAGCTGAAGTTGAACCAGTCTTGCTGGGTCGGCTTCAAATCATCAGGGCTGCGTACCCGCAGTCGCTAATGTGTGTCGATTACTGTGTGAATCGCGTTAAGTTGTCTGTCTCGTCATCTTAACTGTCGCTGAGTTGGTCGTCAACTCACTTTTTGAGTTTTCAGTCGGCTGGTTTTGCAGCGACTGAAAACTGAAAAGGCTCGTTGCAACTCAAGTGGAGGCGATCGGGATCGAACCGACAACCCCTGCCTTGCAAAGGCAGTGCTCTCCCAATTGAGCTACGCCCCCTCAGTCGTTTCGCCGAAAGGACCATACTAGTTTCGGCAGGCCGAAAGTGCAACTTGAGTGGTTGCATTTTCCTAAATTGGCGTTTTGGTGTTGAAAGTGGGCGTACTTGGATTCGAACCAAGGACCTCAGCTTTATCAGAGCTGCGCTCTAGCCAACTGAGCTATACGCCCTGACTCCCAAAAAAAAGAACTGCTACCGAAGGCAGCAGATCAGTCCGTTACCAAGTGCTTTTTAGAGCCAAAACTTATTTGCTGCGGTCAACGTTTGAGCGTCGACTGCGAGGCTAATGATAGCCGCTCGTGTTGCAGAGTCAACGGGTGGGCAAATATTGTTTTTTGAATACCGCCGCCGGGTGGGTGTAAGTCTCGCGGCAGTAATGGAATACGAGTTTGTGCAAAATTTGAAAATGCGGCTTGGAGACAGTTTTGGAATGTGAATCGCGCGGTTTCCTCCCGATTGGAGTACGTGGATGTAGACGGTCAGAGTTCAGCAGTTGCGGCCGGGAAGTAAGCAGGCCGCGGTTGTTTCCTCCCCGGACGGGCGTGAGACGGCCTGGACCCAAGCCAGGGATTGGCAGACGTCATCGAGATTCGGAATGGGTATCAGTCCGCCGAGAATTCGGCGGGTGAAATGGTCAAGCATCAATTCCACTTCGGTTCGTTCCGTCGACAAGCTTTCCTGGTGGTGGGTGTTTCCGGCACGCCAGACCAGTTGATCGGAACCGGTCAGGGTTGCGTGTCCCAGCGCGCAGTCGGCCTGGCACTGGAGTGTCATGTCACTCTCTGTGGGTGAGACCTGGGCGCCGGGAATACGCAGGCGAATTTCGGCCCGGCCGAGTTCACCGTCGGTGGCCGAACGCTTAAAGATCAAGTCGACTTCGCGGATGCGGGTGATGGTAGCGCGCTGTGAAGTGGCCGGTAGGACAATTCGCGAGCTGATGGATTGCGGCTGTAGTCCAATAACGCACCGGCACCAGTCGACCAGACCTACCAGCAGATCGAGTTCATTGGATTGCCCGGGAACCAGGGGGTGGACGGCGGCCGTGGGGAGCGTGAGTTCCAGACGCAGGCGGCGGACACGGCCCAGTGATGTGGCCAGCAACTCCCGGAACCGAAGTGTCGCCGGGGTGTAGCGCCGGCTGAGCTCAGGCATTAACGATAGCCCATGGTTGGCGGCGTAGTGTTGCAGTTCCTGGATGTGCGAGACGTTGTCCCCCAGGCTGCCGGCGATGAAGACCGGTTTCAACTGCTGGCAGGCAAAGTGGAGGGGGATTTCGGCATGCCAGTTGGCGTCGAACAACAGCACCGCTTCGACGTCGCGGCGGGCGATCAAGGCGTAGATGCCATCCACTCGCTGGGCCTGCAGTTCATGAGCCACCGCTTCGGCACGAGTTTGCACGGCATCGTAGACTGCCGTCGGGCAGATCCGGTCGCGCAATTTGCGGAGCGCGGGATAGTACCGGCTTTCCCATGCCGGGCCGAACCCTATGATCCCGACTTTGAGCATCACGGTGCCGTGAAAAGAGGACGAGTCAAATGAAGCAAAACGATGTGGTTTACGCGCAATCCCGCGCGCCCGTCTTTGGGTATCTTAAACTGCCGGCACCAGAAATCCCAGCAGTGATCGGGCCGGGCGACTGGGGATGGCCGAAAAACACCGGGTATCAGGGGGGCCTGGACGGCGCCCGAATGGCCTGCAGCTGGAGTTCCTGTGTCTGAGATTGATCTCGATTCAGGGCCTCGCCATGCGCTGTTCCAACTGGACGGTACGGCGCGCGGCTCGGGCCGCCATTATCGATTTTATTTGCGATAAGTCACAGTTTTGACTTTCAGATCCATATTCCCGATGACTCGTAAGATCGGCAGAAAGCTCGCTGTCGGTGCCGTGTCCTGATCCTGAAAGCCGGTATCCGCAAGCTTGATATGAGCGGCACCGATCCCCCCCTGCCCTAATGTGGCATCGAGGGGAATCCATCTCCCGTTGATGAAGACCTCAGTCCACATGTGCCCCCCGAACGCTTCCAGGCGTTCGGCATACACGAACCCGACAACGACCCGTGACGGAATCTTTTTCACCCGGCACATGGCGGCCAGCAGGCAGGCATGTTCCGTGCAGTCACCTTCCAGGCTTTCCGCGACCTCGGCCGCCGTTCCCAGGGCGGTCGAGAAATTCTTCTTCTTCAAGTTGTCGTGGACATAACTCTCCATTCGAACCGCAATTTCCCAGGGCGCGGTCACACTGCCCGCCGCAGCCTCGGCATGCTTGATCACGCGCTCGTCATCCGATTGCAGGTAGCGGTTGGGGGTCGAAAAATCGGCCGCCACCGTCTTCGCAGGGCCCGCACCGGCTGCCGTGGGGCGGAGGGAGGTCACGGTCAGTTCGGCCGTTTCCGGCCCCGTCGACTTGATCTTCTGCGTATCTCCCACAGGAATTTCCGCCACTGGATCATGCCCCTTGACCGTCACTGAATACACAATCTCCTGGGTGTCATAGGGCATCTGAATCGGTGGCTGAATTTTGATCAGCGTTTCGATGGCAATATCCATCTCGGCCCCCGAGATCTCCTTCAATGCCTCCTCACGCGAGACCCGGTACGTCGACATGTCGCTGCCGAAGAACCCGCCCGTCGACGACTTCAGCGTGTGCCCTTCATCATCGACCCACGTCTTCGTAACAAAGCCGGGCAGGATCGATTGCGTGATATCCACCCGCTTCAGCTTGTGCTTCTTGCCGTCCAGCAGCGTTGTTTCATCGGGATCCTGACCAATGATCGTGATCGTGGCAACCTGGTTCATTTCGGGCAAAAAGACTTTGAATTGCCGCTTTTCGCCCTTCTTCAGCGGTTGCTCCCTGAGGATGCGGTCCTGATAGGCGGGCGACTTATTGTCCTTGTCCCAGGTGATCGATTTTTTGTTGGTTTTCCCCGCGTTGGCGATCGACAGCTCCAGCTTGTCGCCGTTGACCTGCCCGGTCGTGCGGGTGAATGATGCCGGGGGGTTCTCGTTCTTGAATTCCACCGACACCAGTTGGCCGTCCAGAGTCTCCTCGGTGGACAGGGTCAGCTTCATCTTCAGTTCCTGGCCGAACCGCTTGATGAGCATCATCGTTTCGCTCTCCGAGCGAATCAGCTCGCGGTCGTCCCGCTTGATGGTCAGCGTGTTCGACCGCGAATAGCCCACGCGGGTCTTGCCCATGTAGATCACATTCCATTCCTCATCCGCCGCCGTCTTGACGTCTGCGGCGGGCTTGGTCTGGGCGAGGACGGGGCGGACAAGAACGAACTCGGACAACAGCCAGCCACTCGCGAGAATGGCCAGGCAAAACAGTCGGCGGGTACCAGTCACAACCGGCTCCTTGGTGAGCGATGCATTGAAAGCGATCACTCAACTGTACCGGAGCCCAGACGCGAAGTCACGGGAAAACCGCAGCGGGCTTGCCTCCGCTACTCGTCGTCCGTATCGAGGTTGCCTGCCGCGTGGGGGTGCGATTTCTCGTACGTGTCCCGCAGCCGCTTGGTGCTGACGTGGGTATAGATCTGCGTCGTCGTCAAACTTTTGTGCCCCAGCAGTTCCTGGACACTTCGCAAATCGGCCCCGCCGTCCAGCAGGTGGGTCGCAAACGTATGCCGCAAGGTATGCGGCGTGGTGATCTTCTCGAGGCCTGTTTCCAGCAGGTATTTTTCCAGCATCCGGCCGATGCTCCGCGTGGTAATCCGGGTCCCGTTCTTATTGAGGAACATTGCGTCCCGATGAACGGGGTTGGCGTTGTCGGTCGGTTCCCGGACCTCCAGCCAGCGCTGCAAGGCCTTCGACGCATGCCGGCCGATCGGGGCGATCCGCTCTTTGCGGCCCTTCCCCAGCACGCGGATCACGTCGGCGTCGCGGTTCCAGTCCCCGATGTTCAGCCCCACCAGTTCCGCCACGCGCAATCCGGCGGAATACAACGTCTCGAGGATGGCCCGGTCGCGTAAACCCAGCGGTTCCATGGGGTTGGGTGCTTCGAGCAACGTCACGATCTGCTCGGCCGTCAGAAAGTGCGGCAGCTTGCGGCCGGCTCGAGGCGTTCGCAGGGCCTTGGCCGGGTTCGCCTGGACCAGTTGCTCGCGGCAGCAAAATCGAAAGAACGTCCGCAGGCACGCCAGCCGCCGGGCAATCGTCGGCCGGGCGTATTCGCATTCGTGCAGATAGGCCACAAACCCGCGTAGCGTCGTAATCGTCAGTTCATCCAGGGATGAAACTGGGCCGATTCGGTCGATCAGGTAGTCTGCGAAGCTGGCCAAATCCTCGCTGTACGATTTGATCGTCAGCGGTGACGAGTTCCGTTCGATCTTGAGGTATCTCAAGAACCGATCGAAGGCGTCGGTCAGCGCCGGGCTGATGGCGGCCTGGCTCTCTGAGTCGGGAGTTTTCTGGATCATCAGCCCCGCCCCTCAAGACGTTCTCAGGCGAGCGTCCGGCGTCAGCCGGATAGTTTTTGCCGGTTCAGGTTACCACGAGACGTCCCCAGCGAATCCGCGATTCCCCGGCCAATCGTCACGCCAGTCACCAGACTGCAGGCTCGTTCTGATATCCCGCCAGTCATTCCGGCAGCGTCTCGCGAATCGACAGCCTCGACTCAGCCTGATGTTCGCGTTGCAGCCGGCGGACTTTCTGGCTGAGCACGGCGGCGTCATACCAGGAAAAGCTGAGATCCTTATCCGCGGCATACCGGCCAAACGTCTGCAGGAGGGTCGCGGCGCTGTCGTCGTCGTACAAAAAGACGTAACGCTCGTCTTCTTTCACCAGAGCCAGCACATTCACACCATGATCCATAGGTTCACCTCCGACAATAGGCCGCGGTCAACGGTACCCCCATAGATCGGATTCCCAGCGGTCGGTTATCGAGAATTCCTTGTCGGAACCTGACAGAATGGCGGAACTTCAGATTGCATAAGCTCTTAAGAAGTGAGAATTCCCGCTCGCTCCCCGTTCGCAATTCTACGCTCCCTTCGCTCTCTTCACCCCCTTTGCCCCTTATTGTAGCCTGACTCTCCGAGTCGGGTCCTCCCCGGTCGATCAGGCGAGAAAGCTCCCGACTCAGAGAGTCAGGCTACAGCCAGAACGGTTTTCTTTGCTCCCTTCGCTTTCTTTGTCCCCTTTGCCCCCTTTGTAGCCTGACTCTCCGAGTCGGGTCCTCCCGGTCGATCAAGTGAGAAAAGTCCCGACTCAGAGAGTCAGGCTACAACCAGAGCAGTTTTCTTTGCTCCCTTTGCTTTCTTTGACCCCTTTGCCCTCTTCTGAGTAGGATGGCCGCCCCGGCCGTCTGTATTTCACT
>CAZQUW010000345.1:0-6051 GCA_964596215.1 uncultured Planctomicrobium sp.
TGCCCCCCGGAACTCGCGATGTCCGGGTTTCTTCCGCCCCCCGCCGGAATCTCCACTGACTATCCCGAGTCACAGCGAAGTCGCGACGATCCAGCAATCCAGATATGTGTTTGATTTAATACTTACTTCATCGTGTCTTCATTCTCGGTCGCAATAGTACCACGCATGGACTGTTTCCAGTTTGGCACTGATGGGCACCTTCCTCAGGCCCCGGCATTCCATGACGACCAACCGTAGATCGATTTAAGAGAATTGCGTTCGACACAAGGCCGAGCTACATGCTGAATTCGTCTAATCACTGCACCCGGCGCAGCTTCCTTGCGGCCACCGCCATCGGTGGTGCGACACTGTTAGGTTCAGCCGCAACCTGGGCCGCAGAAGAGTCCAAACAGCTAGCACACAATCCCTACTCGGGAATTGACTGGTCAACGATCCGCCAGATCGGATCGGGGACCCACATTCACTGCCGGTCGCAACGCGCATTTGACATCCTCTATCGTCGCGGACTCAGGCACCTGGCGATTTCCAACTATTATCCTTCTGTCCCGTGCACTGCCGACGAAGTCGCTGGCCAATATCAAGTCGAGCAAACGTTCGGCACAACTAAAACGGCCGGCTATTCGCGGAACACCTTTCGCTGGAATGACATCCTCACTGATGCAGAAACCGGGTGGGTCCGCGACCTGCCCCCGGAGTTGCAGGCGGCTCTGCCCTTCAAAACAGGTCCCCGGATCTTCGCCGATCTGCCAGACGACGTCATCATCTGCCCCAACGCCGAACACCATTCGCTGACAGACTCCGGCGGACATTTCAATAGTGTCGGCTCTCGCTTCTCCAGTGGCACCTTCGACGTCCGCAACAAGTTTCAACTCGACCAGCACGGCTATCGGATGGGGGTGGCGCTGCCGTGGAAAGAAGCTTACAGTCGCGTCTTTGACGAGTTGCTTTATCCAGAAGGTGGAGGCATTACGATCAACCACCCTGTGTGGAGTGGTCTCAATCTCAAAACGATCTGCGAGTTCCTGGACTTCGATCCGCGCGTGCTGGGCATCGAAATCTGGAACCACACCTGCGAACAATTGAATGGTAAGGGCTGGGCGGTGGATCGCTGGGACGAAATCCTAAAGACCGGCCGCAGATGTTATGGCTTTGCAGTGTCGGATCACGTTCACAGCAATGATCCGACCTTCCTGGGATACAACATCCTGTTGATTGATGGCAACACTCCGGCCAGCCAGTTGCCTGAAGCCTGCTTGCGGGCCTATCGGCAAGGACACTTCTATTGCACGCTGCTGGGTGAACTGCGATTCGAGAACATCCGCTTTCAGAATCAAACCTTATCCGTCACCACCAACCAGCCTTGTATGTTGCGAATGATCTCGGCCACGGGCGTGGTTGCCGAACGGGAAGGAACAGGCTTGGAGTGGTCGTGTCCTGCCGATGTGACCGAGCAGCAGCGGCATCGTTTTGTGCGGCTCGAAGCGCGACAACTACAAGGGAAAGACCAGATCTTCTCCCAGCCGATCACGCTGTAATGAGCGACAGCGCACTTGTCAGCCTGCCAGTTTGAAATTGTCTACACGGAGTTCATTAGAACCAGTATGGAACTCCAGAGACACCGCATTCGGCGTCCTGACACAGCGCCCCCGCGGACACCCACCGCCGATTCCAATGACTTTCCCACAGCCGTGAAACTTTTCCCCGGCTCAGACATTCAGTATCCGCTCCTTTTTTGTTCTGTAAGGAAACATGCCATGATTCGAGAACCACAACGTCGTCGCGCATTCACTCTCATCGAACTGCTGGTGGTCATCGCGATTATCGCGGTGTTGATCGCCCTGTTACTTCCCGCCGTGCAGCAGGCCCGCGAGGCGGCCCGACGCAGCCAATGCAAGAACAATTTGAAACAAATGGGCATCGCACTGCACAACTACCACGACACTCATGGAGTGCTGCCTCCCGGGTACATCGACATCGATCCCCTGGCCAACACCTTGAATCAAAACATGCTGGGCTGGGGAACTTTTATCCTGCCCTTCGTCGACCAGGGCCCACTGTACAATGTGATCAGTCAGTCGGGTGCGTGTACCGCAGCCTGGCCCACGGTCAGTGCCATGACTACCTCCAGCGGTACCGTTCCGACGCCCTATGCCAAGACGGTTCTGCAGACATTCATCTGTCCGACCGATCCCACGGCTGCAATCAACACGAAGGTGTATAGTTATGCGAAGTCCAACTATACCGGCGTCGGTGGCAGCGGCTATCGATCGTCCAGCCCCACCGCGCCGCCCAGTGGTACCTTTTACGACAATTCCCGAGTTTCCTTGAAGAATGTCACCGATGGTTCGAGCAACACGGCCATGATTGGCGAGCGTGGATCTGCCGGTTCCAAATCTGGAACAATCTGGGTCGGAAACCCATCGGACGCGTGGTACTACACCCAGTGTGCCGTCATGACCAACTCGGATTATTATTCGATCAACGAACCGGCAGGCTCGTGGAACTTCACGAGTTCCCACACCGGGGGTGCGCACTTCTTATTTGGCGACGGAGCCGTGCGGTTTCTGAGCGACTCCATGGACCTCACGACCTATGGTTACCTCGGTTCAATCGCCGACGGCAAAGTCGTGGGCGAGTACTAACCGGCCCCGCGTTCCATCAGTGGCGGGTGGTGCGAAGAACCGTCAGTGCGTTCCCGCAGCACCCGCATTTTTTTCTGAGAACAGCTACCATTCCTTCCGACGGTCTCGACAACATGAAACAGATAACGCGTTTGCTGGTGGTCCTTGCCGGCTTGAGTTTAGTGGGTTGCATGGGCGAATCCACGTACGATGAGGTCGAGCCGGCGGTGCAACCAGATCAGCTGGTCACGACGCTGGAGAAAATCGCCGAAACGGGTGAGTACGACGAAGTGATCACCGGACTCACCATGGGCCTGGAACAGTCAGGACACATGGATCAGGCCGTAGCCGTCCAGAGCTTTCGAAATCTCTCTGGCCCGGAAGAAGTCAAGAAGCTGGCCCGGGCGCTGGTCAAGCAGATTCGCAAAGATGGTGCTCCTTAAAGCACGGGCCGCGTGTCATCCCGTTCGAAAGCCGCGGAAACCGCAGTCTATTTGCCATCATTCGGACTCGCCATAGCACGTAACACATCGGGGGACGTGTCATCGGTCAGCTGCCGTACTGAGCCATCCGCCATCAGAATGAGGGTGTATTTGCCCTTCCTGCCGAAGCATTCAGGCCCACCCCCGATGCCTTTCGCCAGATCGCGAACATTCGCCGGGTCGCCCCATGGTCGGAACCCGGCATTCACCGTGCCGGCCAGCGCGGTGTTAGAGAGACCGTCGGTAATGTCGGTCAACGGAACACGATGCTCGGCACTGATCAGCTGCGAATTACCGGTGTAGTGAGCCAGTGCGAAACCCTGCTCATCCTGGATCTCTTTAATGAGTGGATATCGAAAACCGAGGATGACCGTCTGGTAGATTTCACGGTTTTCCGGGTCGCTCCATGGCTTTGTCAGGACAATTTTATTGTACGCCGGGGCCTGATCAATATAGGGAAGTAACGCAGCCATCCAGCTGTGTCGGGCTTTCCCGGTCTCGTCTCGTAGCGCTTCGTGCGGCGCAATTTGAACATGGACTGAATGGTAGCTGGGGAGGCCCTTGCCGATGTTCGGCAGCGACTCAGAGAGTTGCCTGACTTCGGCCGCCATGTCAGCAGCGTCCTGAAGAAAGACGATGCCGAAGACGAACATGAGTCCGAGCAGTACGAAGCCTCCGAAAATGACGCCGACGACGATAATCGAGCTTTTCAGTGCATTAGTAGCCGCCGGTGCGGATTTCCGGACCTTCTGTTGTGACTTCTTCTGTTCTCGACGAGCAGTCCGTTCATCGAGATCGGAATCGCAAACAGGACAAGTCTCCTCTCGCGACGAGACCTGGGTCTTACATTTCCAGCAGCGGGGCATGCGGGTCTCCTGGCATCGGCGAGTGGCGCCGAATCACAGACGCGAATTCTCTCTGGTCGTCGTGACCGAAAGGCACAATACTAATGATCAGATCTACTGCCGTCAATTTCACTGGCCGGGTGGCCACTCGTGTGGAAAACATTTTCCATCAAAGAAGATTGCCCAGCGTCAGGCACAGCCGATTTGCCACATGCTTGATAACATGCGGAAGTCCGCCGGCGAACTTGTGCGGCCTGTCCGAGTCGGGCTCAAAAAAACTGGCAATGCGGCGTCAAAACTGCCGAAGAAGGGTTCATATTGGCTGAGATTGATGTATAATCCCGGATTGAGGCTCGTCCACCCCGCCCCCCGCCCCAGTGAGGACTTTGAATGCTCACGCTGAATGGTTCGCAACTTCCGTCATTTTGTGATCAGGCAACGCGACGGTCGTTTCTCCAGATCGGCGGGCTGTTTCTCGGCGGGATCTCGCTGCCGGGATTGTTGCAGGCGGAAGAAGCCCAGCGTGTCAGCGCAGGTACCTCGGCGTCGCGCCATCGCGGTGTGATCATGATTTACATGCCGGGCGGACCTCCACATCAGGACATGTACGATCTTAAGCCCGACGCTCCACTGGAGGTCCGCGGTGAGTTCGATCCGATTTCGACATCGATCCCCGGCATTCAAATCAGTGAGCACCTGCCGCGGCTGGCCCAGCGGATGGACCGGTTCTCGATCATTCGTTCGCTGGTGGGTTCGGATGGGGCTCACGCTTCAAACCTGTGCGTGACCGGCGCCCCGTACGGCAATAAGATTCAAGGCGGCGCCCCGCATTTCGGATCGAACGTTTCGGCGGTTCAAGGGCAGACCCATCGCGCCGTACCGGCCGTCGCCGACCTCTCGGAGATCATGCAGCACGGGCCCTACAATATTGGCGGCCCCGGGTTCCTCGGTTCGGCCCACCAGCCCTTTCGTCCCGACGGTGAGACGAAAGCCAACATGCAATTGCACGAATCCCTGTCGGCACGGATGGACTACCGCCGTGCGCTGCTGACCGCGTTCGATCGCTTTCGCTCGGCAGCCGACACGCGGCGCGACCTGGGAGCGATGGAAACCCATGTCGACCAGGCGCTGGACGTACTGACCTCCAGTCGCGTAATGGAAGCACTCGACCTCGATCGGGAAGACCCGAAGGTGCGTGCTCGTTATGGGAATGATAACGAAACCATCCTGCCGTATTCCAATCTCGGTTACCGTGCCCTGGTGTCACGGTTTCTGGTCGCACGCCGGCTCATCGAAGCCGGTGTCCGCTGCGTGACTGTGTCATTCGCTGACTTCGACTGGCACGGGGCGAACTTCGTCCATGGGCGTAAAGTTCTGCCAGTCTTCGACCAGGCCATTACGGCCCTGGTCGACGACCTGCATGACCGCGGCATGGCCGATGATGTGACCGTTGTGGCCTGGGGTGAGTTTGGCCGGACGCCACGCATTAATCCGGCCGGTGGCCGCGATCACTGGCCCCAGGTGAGCTGTGCACTCCTGGCTGGCGGCGGGATGAAAACGGGCCAGGTCATCGGCTCCACAAGCCGTCTCGCCGAAACTGCGACCAATCGCCCGGTCCATTACGGCGAGGTCCACGCCACGCTCTATCACAACCTCGGCATTAACATCGACACAGCCACAACCCGCGACCGTTCCGGCCGCCCCCGATACCTGATCGACAACCATCGGCCAATCCCCGAACTCATCGGCTAATCACCCATCCCTGCGGCGCGAGGCATCAGCATTCGGATTCGAAGGCAGGCGGCCGTACGTTGGGTCAGGCTGGGCGCGGTTCTCAAGGGCTCCATTGGCTTGTGGGTAGAACGGGTTTCAAAACCTGCCAGGTAGAGTGACCAACCTCAGAACGTCACTTTCCCAGTCTGGCAACGAAGCGACGTGGTGTACCTGGCGGATCACATTCTGCAATTGAGGATCGTGAGCAACCCGCCGTTCTACACTCGAAGCGACATCACGATTCGGTCGACGAGGCCTGGTAGTGCCTGTTTATAAAGTCGTTCTGAATCCACAACAGCTTATTGAAAGCCATGATGGTGCGAAGCCGCA
>CAZQUW010000346.1:0-3555 GCA_964596215.1 uncultured Planctomicrobium sp.
TGTTTGGCACGCAAGATGCAATTTCATATGTCATCAGCCCAATCGAAGACCCATGACGCTGACCTCAATGTGAGTTGGCGATTCGATAATGACTGAAAACCAAAGGCAATCCAAGGACGTCGAGATCATGAAGACTCAAATTCGAACCAAAGTCTGGAGTCTGGTGGCGGTGACTGTGGTTTCTCTGGTCGGTGTTGGCGCTGCGGTCGCCGGGCCGGCAATGCCCGTGCAACCTCGCTTGCGACCGATTGTTCCTCCTCCTGTCACCAACCCTGCTACTCCCCGCCTCGGGTTCATGGGACATATGCAACGCAATTGGGGCATGGTCGTCGATTCCGTGAATTCGGGCTCCACCGCGGCTCGGATGGGGTTGGAGCGAGGTGACATGATCGTCCGCATCAATGGCCGGCAGATCAACAGCGATCGCAGCTACCAGGAATCGTTGTGGAGTGCCGTGCGATTCCAGAATGGCAAGGTCACCGTGACAGTGGTCGATGTACGGACCGGCCGGACAGCTCAGCGAACCGGCCGGATTCACTCCAGTTTCGAGCACAGCCAGCCCCGATTTGCCCCGCACTTCAACGCGAGCTTCGGCAGCTACTAGAACCAACAGGCAGACAACTCTAAAGCAACCGGGGTGGGTGCGGGTGGAACCGGCACCTGCCCTGTTTTTATTGGACGCCAGAATGACAAATCGGACAGGAACGTTCCGTGACAAACATGAGAAGCTTCAAGCGCGCCGCGATGCCATGAACCACATGGGGCCGGACAGGCGACAGCAGGGCATTCGACAGGGAGCCTTTTTTGTCATTCGGATTTCGTCATTCGTCATTTCCAACCCTCCCCTCCGCAATTGCCGGAACGTCCCGACGCTGCTAACGTAGAGATCTGCCGAATTTACCTCCCTTCGGGGACTTCTGAAAATTCTTGTGGGATTCTCTCCAGTGTCCACCCAAACTTCGTCGCCGCTTCGCATTCTGGTAATTGGTGCCCACCCTGATGACTGCGAAATCAAAGCGGGTGGCGTCGCAGCCTTGTACCGGCAACGAGGGCACGTGGTGCGCTTTGTCAGCGTGACGAACGGCGACGCGGGACACCATGAAATCTCGGGACCTCCGCTGGCTGCTCGACGGGCGCAAGAAACGCTCGCCTCAGGGGCTGTGTGCGGGGTCGAGTACGAAGTCCTCGGGAACCATGATGGCCAGCTCGTGCCGACCATTCCCGCACGCTGGGAATTGATTTCGATGATTCGTCGGTTTCAGCCCGACTTGATTTTGACCCATCGTCCCAACGACTATCACCCCGATCATCGGGCGACATCTCAGCTGGTGTGTGATGCCGCTTACATGGTGACGGTCCCGGCTGTGGTTCCCGATGTGCCGTTCTTGAAGACCAATCCGGTCATTGCATTCTTAGCTGATGATTTTCAGCGCCCCTATCCGTTCCAGCCGACCGTTGTGGTGGATGTGACGCCAGTGGTTCCGCAGATTGTGGACATGCAGGCCGCCCACGTGTCACAGTTTTTTGAATGGCTGCCGTATAATCAGGGAATCCTGGATCAGGTCCCCGCGGACCCCGTGCAGCGCAAGGCCTGGTTGGGATCGCAGGCCCGCGAGCGACTCAATAAGGTTGCCAATCGTTTCCGCGCCGAATTGATCGCGACCTATGGGCCTGAACGCGGAGCCCAGATCGAGTTTGCCGAAGCCTTTGAAGGCTGTGAATATGGTTCGCCGTTGAATGCGGACAATGTGAAGAAACTCTTCCCGTTTTTTGGTGCCTAGAAACTCGAAATCAGCTTGGGCCTGGCAAGGCGATAGGGCATCGTACTCTGCGTCAGGCACAGCCTGACCTACCCGGCTACCCGGCTGACCGACCCGGCTGGATTCGTCTCAACCACATGCTGCAATTCCACTACTTCCGGGTCTTCTGGACGTTCCTCCGGAACTCGCTGATTCGCGAGTTGTCGATGCGGGGGAACTTCTGGATTCAGATGATTACGGAAGGGATCTGGTTCGTTTCGCAGCTGTTCCTGTTTCAGGTGATTTTTGCCAAGGTCCCGGAAATCAACACCTGGACCCGGTACGAATTCTTCGCCTTCATGGCGACCAGCATGATCATCAACACGTTGACCGAGGCGTTGTTCCTGCCCAACTGTGCCAACCTCAGTGAGGCGATCCGGACGGGGAATCTCGATTTCGTGCTGTTGAAGCCGATCGACACGCAGTTTCTGGTGTCGTTTGAGAAGATCGATCTGGCGGCCTTCAGCCAGCTTTCATTTTCGTTAACTTTGCTCGGTTACGCCCTGTGGAACCTGGGGCGGCCGATTGGCCTGCCGCAGGTGGCGATGTACCTGGGCTTGATCGCGATGGCGGTCATCTTTTTCTATAGCATGATGATCAGCCTGGCTTCGACCAGTGTCTGGATGGGTAGGAACCAGGGTCTGCAGGACTTCTGGTTCTACATCACGATTTTCGCCCGCTATCCGCGCGATATCTACAATAGCAAGGCGATGTGGGGCGGCAGTGCGCTGCTGACGGTGTTTACGTACTGGATTCCGATCCTGGTGGTTGTTACGGTTCCGGCACAAGTTCTCGTGCAGAAGGCACTTACGCCGTCCTGGCTGGGGGCGGTGGCCGTGGCGGCGGCGCTGGTCAGCCTCCTGACTTCCCGAGCGATTTTTCAGTTTGCGCTCCGCAGTTATCGCAGTGCCAGCAGCTGAACTCCAGGGTGGGCAGCCTTGCCTGCCTGATCCGGTATTCACATATTTGGAACTGTGCCAAGTCCCCCGTCCTGCCGCGAGGCTTTACTGACAATTCCGCAAAGTTCGTGAACCTTTCGGCCCACAGCCCGAGTCTTACCCGTGTGGATTGATCCTTTATCCGCTGGGGTTCGTTGTCATGAGCATGGAAACGACACTGCACAACTCGAACCGGGACTTGCTGGCGACCTTCACCTCAGGGAGCACAGAGCAGGATCTCGCGCAGTCCAGGCTGCGTCCCTTCAAGTCCCAGCCGGTGGAGATCGGACAGGACCAGATCGTCACGTTGCGGCCCCGCCCGCTGAACTGGCTGCGGAAAGCCCTGGTGTGTGGCTGGAGCGGCTATCTGCTCATTTCCCCCTGGCCCTCGGCGGTCAAGTTGGATTATTGCCTGCTGAGCCTGGTCATTCTGGGGACGTTCCGCACGATTACGGTTTCGAATCGGCAGATTACCTGGAAGTACCGGTTTGGATTTCTGCCATTCTATACCAGTCACCTGGGTCTGCAGGATCAGACGGCGATTGTGACCGGCTGGGAAGAACGCAGCGGTTTGTGTGAGGCTCTCTTGCTGGGGCTGTGGGGAACGTGCGTGGCTCCGCTGGCCGACTGGCTGTGTCCGTGGCGGAGTGGTCCGTATCGCTTGTGGGTGAAGAATTCCCATGGCACGCGGACTTTGATCTGGCGTGGCCGGGTGGAACGCAGTTTTCATCTCAATCACAAGTTGCTCGTCCAGGCGACCGGGTTGCCGTCACAACGTGCTCCGGCGAGCGAATCGCAGCCGAAGTGGCTATAGTGGG
>CAZQUW010000346.1:3655-6018 GCA_964596215.1 uncultured Planctomicrobium sp.
TTGGTCATTAGTCCTTAGTCATTCGGATTTCGACATTCGTCATTTCCTCCTCCAGGCTGCTCCATGATTGAAGTTCACGGACTGACCAAAGTCTTCCCGCTCCCGAAAGGTGGCCATGTGCAGGCTGTCGACGGGGTGTCGTTTGCCGTGAAGGCTGGCGAAGTCTACGGGTTACTGGGACCCAACGGGGCGGGGAAGACGACGACGATTCGCATGTTGCTGGGGTTGCTGGAACCGACCTCTGGCGAGGCGATTATCGGCGGCTATCGTTCGACGACCTCCCCCGACGAAGTCAAACGCCGCGTCGGCCTGGTGTCGGCCAGTGCCGGTGTCTACCAGTGGCTGTCGGTGCGCGAGATGCTGATGTTCTTCGCCGACTTGTACGGTGTACCGGTCGATGTCGCAGGCCGGGAAGTCGAACGGCTCAGCAAGATCCTGGGGATCACCGAACTCCTTGATCGCCGCTGCGGGACCTTGAGCACCGGCCAGAAGCAGCGGCTGCACCTGGCCCGCTCGTTGATTCATTCTCCCCCCGTGATGTTGCTCGACGAACCCACCCTGGGGTTGGATGTGCTCGGCAGCCAGGTCGTCCATGAGTTCATGGCGCACCTGCGAGATCAGGGCAAAGCAGTGATCCTGAGCACCCACCATCTGGACGAAGCGGAAAACCTCTGCGACCGTTTCGGCCTGCTGCATCGCGGCCGACTGGTGAGCGAAGGGACGCTGGCGGAATTGCAGGCCCGTACCGGCTGCAAGGGGCTCGCCGAGATGTTTCTCAAGCTCTCGCAAACGGGCCCCGCGCTGGCGCTGACTTAGCCCCGTGTAGCCTGACTCTCCAGAGTCGGGCGGTGGTGTCGGCCAAGCTTTGTCGCTGTGGATCGGCACGATTAACCGCTCAACAAATAACCGTAACCGCTCAACAAATAACCGGTCAACAAATCGACCAACCTCGGTGCCCGCACTGCCGTCGGGATTCGTCGTCGCCTCCGCAGGCTTGGCGAATTATGCTACAAGGGGAACCTACCGATACTTCTCGTAAATGCACCCACGCAGGTCCTTATGTCCCCGATCCCCGGCACGCCCCCTGATGCTCAACTCGTAAAAGACGCCTTCTGGCGGCTGGTGGCCGTGGTCGCGCGGTTGCGGGCTCCGGATGGTTGCCCGTGGGATCGCGTGCAGACGTTGAAGACCATCGAACCCTTCACGCTGGAAGAAACATTCGAGGTCTTCGAAGCCATCGATGCGGATGACAATGTGGGGATCGCCGAAGAACTCGGAGACCTGTTATTGCAGGTGGTGTTGTACGCGCAGATCGCGGCTGATGAAGGTCGGTTTGATTTGATTCCGGTCGTGGATGGGATCACCGAGAAACTGATTCGCCGGCACCCGCATGTGTTTGGCGAAGGTCAGGCCCATACTGCCGACGATGTGCTGCGAAACTGGGAGCAAGTCAAACAGCAGGAAAAACGTCGCGAGTCGGCACTGGATGGCGTGCCGCTGGCGTTGCCGGGATTGGCTCGCGCCGTGCGGCTGCAATCGAAGGCCGCCAAAGTCGGCTTCGAGTGGCCGGAGCGCGACATCCTGTGGGCCAAGTTGCACGAAGAGATCGCGGAGCTGGCCGTCGAGATGTTCCCCGCGGGCGCGCCGCCGGTGTCGCGGGCCGAGATTGAATCGCGAGACAATGTTCCGGTCCAACCGGTGGTACCCGACGCTGCACGCTTAGAACGCATTGAGGATGAACTGGGTGATGTGTTGTTTGTTGTGGCCAATCTGGCCCGCCGCTGGGGCCTTAATCCCGAAGACGCGCTGCGTCGCAGTAATCAGAAATTTGCCCGTCGATTTCAAGCCATCGAAAGCCAGCTGAAGGCCCAGGGGCGGAAGATGCAGGAGACGTCGCTGACCGAGATGGAAGCGATTTATGACGAACATAAGCGTGCCGCGAAGCAAGAATCTGTCGAATAAATCAAATTCAATATCAGTGCCCGGGACAGCAGTCTGCGGGGCCCTGTCGATCTTGCATCAGCCCCTGTTCTGCAATGTGAACTAAAGGTTGACCAGCACGCTGAAAGTCCTGTTTAAGACAGGCGTTGCGCCCTTTGATAATTCGGCGTAAGGCCTGCGCGAACAAGGAAACGGGCGCCGCTGCGGACAGGGCTGTGATCTGTCAGCGAAGAAGTGCGTCCGGGGCGTATCTGACCCCTTCACCAAATCTTAACCGGTATGGAGTTCCCCTGGACGAGCCGGGTTGGCATATTACTCTTAACAATGCGCGGGAAGGGACGCCTGGTGTTGATACACCGAGCGATGGTGAGCGGTGTGACCTTGTCCCAGGATTTCAGAGCGTATGTCTAATCAGCAGATTC
>CAZQUW010000347.1:0-5964 GCA_964596215.1 uncultured Planctomicrobium sp.
TGCAGGATGTCCATGACATAGCCGACCTGCTTCACCTGATCGCCTTCCAGCAGATCGGTGGGGGCCGTCATCCGCAGGACGGCCAGCAGTCCGAACAACATCACCAGTATGAAAGGTCGATGGTACCACGACATCGTCGCGAGAAATCCTTTTCCGCAAACTTGTATCTACGCCCTGCCCCGGAGCATTCGGGGGGGCTTGATTGCAACGGGGAATGATCGTCATGTGGCCATTTGTGTCAAGCGGGATTTGCCGGTGACACGTCGATGGGCGTGGGACGGGTCGCCTGGCCCGTCAGTCCATTCAACAGACGCGTGTGGCGCGCCCTGCATCGGGCAAATACGACTTTAGATGTTCTTTGGACAACCAACGCAAACGCAAAAGGCCTTGCCGATTCGAACAGACTGCGCAGACAGTTCTACACCACTAACGGTGCGTACCGCGTTGCGAGGAGCATCAGGGTCTGGGGATTAACAGCAGACGGACGGGCCAGGCGACCCGTCCCACGGGTTCAACCTGCCGCGAACCGGAAGGGCTGGCCGCGCAGTTCATAGCCCTGGTGCAGGCCGACGTTAATCAGCAGTCCCAGCGCCAGGCAGGTCGTCGCCAGGCTTGATCCACCATAGCTGAGCAAGGGGAGCGTGATCCCGGTAATCGGCATCAGGCCGACGGTCATCGCCGTATTAATCACAGTCTGCGTGGCGAACAGCGTTACGATCCCCACGGCCAATAGTCGTCCAAATGGATCTCGGGTGGCCGCGGCGATCAGCAGGCCCTGGCCATACAAACCGGCATACAGCAGCAGGGTCAGGCAACAGCCGGCAAATCCCCAGCGTTCGGCGATCATGCAGAAAATGAAGTCGGTACGAGCTTCCGGAACATAGTATGCCGCGGGGTCGTCAACCAGCGGATCATCGATCTGACTGCCCCAGGTACCACCCAGGGCGATCACCCGTTTGGACCGGTGGAGGTGGTCGCCATCATCATGCACGGCCCCTCCTCCGTCGTGTTGCAGCACCATCGCCGAAACTCGCGACCGTTGCTCACGACTCATACCGAGCCACAAGACGGGGGTCAGGCAGGTTCCCAGCAGAATGACCGCGATGAGATGGCGTGGCCGGGCCCCCGCGGTAAACAGCATGGCAAACAGGACGGGGAGAAAGAGGAGGCACGTTCCGAGGTTCGGCTCCTTATAAATCAGGGCCATCGGCAGCAGCGTCATGGCGAATGGTGCGGCCAGTCCTGACATCTTGCGGTAGTTCTCGCGAAATCGCAGGTAGCTGGCCAGCGCGATAATGTAGGCCAGCTTGGTCACCTCGGACGGCTGAAAACTCATGAAGCCCAGTGGAATCCAGCGCCGGGCTCCGTTAATGGGGCGGAAGGCAAACACGATGCATAAGAGGACGACGGCCACACAGAAGATGGGCAGGCTGAATCGCGCCAGGATCCGGTAATTGAAAAGATTGACGACCAGCAGGACGAAGCCTGCCACGCCCACCCAGATTAACTGCTTGGCGTAGAATGTCGAACTCCCCGCGAGTTCGTCGCCCCGCGCAATCCCCGACAGCCCCAATCCAATCAGGGCAGCGATGCTCAACAGAATGAGCCACGGAACGAGTCGCCAGGGGGATGCAGTCATGCGCGATGATATATCCGCATCCCGAAAACGCGCCAATGTCGGTTCGGACAGGGCAATAAAAAAAGCCACCCCCAATGGGGGTGGCTTCAGCGAGCGCGGCGGGGCTCGAACCCGTAACCTCCGGCGTGACAGGCCGGTGCTCTAACCAATTGAGCTACGCGCCCTTACCACGATTCATTCCCAGGATCATTACTGGCCCTGGGGTGTGGCTCGGAAACCCCATTCTACTGGTTCCGGCGTCCTCGTCAAGCATCCCGGGTTGTACGAAATTGGCGAGTCGCTCAGAGTTACGGCCGGGTCCTACGACTGGCAATCTACGCAAAACCGCAGTAGAGTGAATTACAGTCACAGGCAGCCAGCTCGCCCACCCGGACAGCCGAGCCACCCATCAGTGTCTGTTTGTCTTTTCAATGACCAAAGTGCCGTGTAAGACCGGACCCCAGCCTCGCCGATCGCTGGCGCGTTTGAGTCCGCGTCTGAAACCGAGGTGGAACATGCAAACTCGCTTCTCGACTCGTTGCGCATTACTGGCGATTGTGGTTGGTGTCTCGTCCGTGGCGATGCTGACCGCAAGTCGCGGTCTGGCCGCCGATGCCCCGCCCCTGGAAGCGAAGGCTGCCCAGAAACTGACGGCTGCTCGCACGAAGGGCATCAACTTTCTGCGTTCGACCCAGAAAGAGGACGGCAGCTGGACCACCAACAATGCCCCGGGGATTACCGGTCTGGTGGTGACGGCTCTGTTACGCAGCGGTGTTCCCGCCGAGGACGCTGTCGTGGCGGCCGGGCTGAAATTCTTGAAGGCTTATGTGCAACCGGATGGCGGGATCTATCACCCCAAGAGCAATCACCGTAACTACGAAACGTGTATTGCGATCCTGGCATTCTCCGAAGCGAACAAAGAGGGCACATACAAATCGTTGATTGCGGGGGCCGACAAATATCTGCGGCAGCAGCAGTGGGATGATGAAGAGGGGAAGTCGAAAGATGACCCGGCCTACGGTGGTGCCGGCTACGGGTCGAAGTCGCGGCCCGATCTGTCGAATACTCAGTTTCTGCTGGAAGCATTAAAAGCGGCCGGAGCCAAGCCCGACGACCCGGCATTCCAGAAAGCGCTGATTTTCGTGTCGCGGACCCAGAATCTGGAATCAGAGTTCAATACCACCCCGTTTGCGGCGAAGGTCAACGACGGCGGCTTCTATTACACTCCCGCTGCCGGGGGCTCGTCGTTTGCGGACGGCGAGCCGCTGCCCAACGGCGGGTTGCGTTCGTATGCCAGCATGACCTATGCCGGTCTGAAGAGCATGATTTATTGTGGTGTGGGACCCGACGATCCGCGCGTGAAAGCGGCGGTCACCTGGATCAAGAAGCACTACAGCGTGACAGAGAACCCGGGGCTCGGTCAGCAGGGGGCCTACTACTATTACCATACGTTCGCCAAGGCGCTCTCGGCTTTGGGGCAGGCGGAATTCATCGACGATTCCGGTAAATCGCATGACTGGCGGGCAGAACTGGCGACGCACCTGGCCGGTCAGCAACAGGAGAATGGCAGCTGGGTGAATTCAGCCGCCCGCTGGAGCGAAGGGGATCCTCATCTGGTAACGGGGTATGCGCTGTTGGCGCTGAGCTATTGCGATCGCCCCTTGGAGGCGGTGGCCGCGAAGAAGTAATTCCGCCGCTTGACCGCACATGACAGCCGGCGGTCTGGCTGTGCCCCACGTGTTCAATCTCAATCGAAGTTTCGATTTGAAACACAGCGATCACAGAGGAATTGCACACAGAGTTCATACCGTGCCTCTGTTGTCGCTGGGTTTTCAAGTTCTGCGCCGCCGTCCGATGTTTAATCGTCTCTTAAGGATCAATGATCCACGGTAACGCGGGTTGGTCTTCGGGGGTATTTCTGTGCTCATGTTCTGAGTACTGGCGAAGCCCATTGAACTGAAGGATGTACATCGAACACGAAGTCGATACAGCCCGCGCCCCCGGCTGGTAGGTCAAAGAATGCCAAAGACCCTCGTGGAAGATTCCACGAGGGTCTTATGGTTGAGCCTGGTTGAGAAAACGCTGACCAGTCAGCGAGGTCTCCCGAGGGGATGGTCCACCGTCGGTTGTCGAACGGTGATCACTCTGTGGCAGGACCGGCACAACGAATCAGGTGGTCATGGTCAACATAGACCACTTCTGTCGTCTGGTCCTTGAAGTAGAAGGGAATCGGCCAGTCTGAGCGGGTGATCTTGTCGAAATGCACCTCGCACTTATAGTGGCACTTGTGCATCCGGGCGGGGCCAACCAGCGGATAGAACCGGCATTCTTCCAGCTTGTCCACAATCGGTTCGACCGTGATGCGGACATTGTTACGCTGGGTTTCGGCCAGGAACGGCATACCGCCCGACGTATCGTCAGGCAAGGCTCGCATGACTTCGTCCGGATAGGGGGGATCCATGCAGAACAACGGGGCGTTTTCCCCTTCGACGGGATCCAGAACGGGTACCTTGCTGTACCGCTCTTCGTCGATGTACGTATCTTCGATCAGCTGACTCCAGTAGGGGCTGACGGGAATGAACGGCGTTGTCTGCCAGAACTTCACGTAGTCCACTGTCTGTGTCCAGAACATCCCATGCAGGAGTTTGTACGAGCAGCCACTGTTGCACGACAACAGCAGGCCCAGACCTGTGTAAAGGAGTGTTCGTTTCAAGAATTTCACCAGACCATCCATGTTCTCAACCTCCGCAATTTAAGATTGCCTGACCTCGCAGGGCTCAAGCTACGAGGCGTTGTTCTTGGGTTTGCCGTGTCGCGTTAAAAATCGAGGGCACTTAACGTTGTAACGACCGTAAGGACTACAACGAATGCGACAAACTCCATGGGAACATGTTATGTATCGACTATAGCGAGCGGGTAACTTGTGAAATTATTCCGACGTTAACGATTTTGTTGCCTGTGTGGCCGGCGACGCCGCTGGAATGGGGGTCGTCAAGCCTGCCATCGGGCTGTGTAGTGCGGCTGTAAGCCATACGACAGTCTCGACTTGCGGGGATGCGTGGATGATTCCAGGAGACTTGCGATCAACCAGGCGTCGCGAACGCCCTACGCTCGCCCCGCAAACGAAAAAACTCCGGAAGCGGGTAAGACTTCCGGAGCTGAGGTAGGATGGACTTCTGCCTGTCTCGCCAGCATCACTGGCTTACCAGATTACCAGTTACGGTAATCCATGAACCACCACCAGCGTTCGGTACGCGCCCGGAAGTTCAGCTGCCAGTATCCGTCGTCCCATTCGAGCTGCACTTTACGCCAGCCGAGTGGTACCTGGGGATAGGGGTAGAACGGGCCGATGTAAGGCCAGGCCGAAGCGCTGTATTGCTTCGGATAGGTCACGGCCGCGTAGTTCGGGTAGGATGAGTAAGCTGGCCAGGCGTGCTCGGGCAGATTCGGCTGATCATAAATCGCCGGATTCGAGCCGTTCATGGCCATCGCGGTTTGCATGGGCTGCGGGCCCCCCTGCATGGCTCCGGCCGGATAGGCCGGGTAGCCACCTTGCGGAGCACCTGACATGGGGCCACCAGCCATCGGGCCGGTCATCGGCGGTCCCATCATCTGCTGATCCATCGGCACGCCCTGCTGCGACGGATCGTATTGCACTTGCTGAATCGGACGAGCCATCCGGCGTTGAGGAGCCGCGGCCATCACTTCCAGTTGGTTATCCACACGCTTCACACCCGGAATCCGGCTGATAATCGCGGTGGCCTGGTTGCGGCGATTCGGATCGGCGACCATGCCGCTGATCTGGGCCACACCTTCCTGGAACTGGATTTCCACGCCCTGACCCGAGAATCGCTGGCTCCGGAGAGCATCTGCGATCTGATCGGCCATGGCCTGGTTATCGGACTCGCTGGCGGCGGCAGGCTGAGCCGTTTCGAATTCCGTCTGCTGAATCGGAGCTTGCGGCCGACGAGCCGCCTGGGCCGGGGCAGCAGTCGTCGGGCGGGCCTTGGGAGCGGCTTGCTTGACGGCTAACTGGTTGGCCACCG
Source organism: uncultured Planctomicrobium sp. (assembly GCA_964596215.1). GTDB lineage: Bacteria > Planctomycetota > Planctomycetia > Planctomycetales > Planctomycetaceae > JAKFVC01. The sequence goes on from CAZQUW010000347.1 coordinate 5,665, forward strand.
ATTTCACGCCGGGGACCTGACGAGTCACCTGAGCAGCCATGTCACGCTGCTGAGCAGTCGGGACTTCGCCGATCAGGGTCGCTACGCCACCCTTATATTCCACTTCAATGTTATAGCCATTCAGACGAGCTGCCCGCAGCGCTTTCGCGATGTCGTTGGCTGTTTTCTGATTGACTGCCTTGGCGTCGGGTTCCGACGCGGACTTTTGGCTGTCGCCCGAAAAGAGCGACAACGGCCCTGCTAAGGCCAATCCGGGAGTCGCCGCAGCGAAACCCAGTGCCGCCAGCCATGAGTGATACC
>CAZQUW010000348.1:0-5923 GCA_964596215.1 uncultured Planctomicrobium sp.
TGAAATTCCCCGGAATGTCAGCGCGCATTCCGTGGCGAACTCGCTTTCGACTTCCACATGCGGTATGACTCGCAGGAGAGCCCCCATGGAGGAAGCGAGACGCAGCAGAATGACTGAAGAGACCGAGCAACCGCGGCAGCCACTGGAACCCCGGATCTATTTTGCGGCGGAGCGGACCCTGCTAGCCTGGGTGCGTACGGGACTGGCGATGATGGGCTTTGGTTTCGTCGTCGCGCGGTTTGGCCTGTTCCTGCGGGAATTGGCGGCCATGCCCGATGCGCCTCGCTTTCACCGTTCGGGGATTTCGCTGTGGGTCGGCGTCGCGCTCGTCATCCTGGGGGTCGTGGTCAACATCGCAGCGGCCATTAAGCACTGGCACACGGTACAGCGGCTGGAACGGGGTGAGCCCCTGCAATTCAAACCGTGGTCCCTGGGAATGATCGTGGCATTCTTGATGGGTTTCATCGGCCTGCTGATGGCCAGCTACCTCATGTTCGGTCTCGCTCGCTGACCTCTGTCGGTCCGAGCCTGCCGCCGATGGGTTGCCACTTGTTAAACCGATCTTCGCGTTCGGGACGGGTACCGCTGGTTCTGCCAGTGCCGGCACGCGCCGGTCTACCGGAGATTAAGCCGGCTCCCATTTTTCCCGATGTTTTTCCGCAGTCGGCCAGAACTCGTGGATGTCCTTGAGTTCTTCAGTTTGATATCCCCCAGGGGTCAACAGCACCGGCTGGTCAACGTGCTGCGACACCACCTCTTCCAATTTTTTGACCGTCAGCGGTTCGTCAGGAACCCGGACGCTCACGAGCGGAGGCCCGTCCCCCTCGGCCGCTTTCTGACCGCTCTGGCTCGGTGGCAGATAGATCGTTCCATTGTGAAAGTCCACGGCAAACGCAATGACGCCGGGCACAAAGAACAGCAACAATCCAATTGCATCCAGGGCCACGATCTCCCAGTCCAACGGCCCCGCTGGCTGACCTTTGCGTTCCGGGTGCAAGACGGTGCCGCATCCGGCGATGCCCAGCAGGCTGGTCTGAGCGATGGCCAATGCGATAAATCGTCGACGTGACATCAGACACATCTACTAACGCCTTGATTAAGATGGGAGCCGCCGCAGACGCTGAGGCAACGACGGTTGCGATGAGATTTCTTGAATGGATCAAACGGGGAAGGGACTTGTACCTCATCCGTCGAAATCGCTCAAGACTGATAATCTGGTGATTCCCGCCATCCCGCCACCAGTCCCCCAATTCCGGCTGCTCTACGCTCCTCGCATGGACTTTTCCTCAACTGCATAATGCGAAACAACTCGGCCAGGTTTCCCTGGTCGAGCTGTTTCGGTTCATGGTCCGGCAATTCACTGTTACGGGAACAGCGAGCCGATCGGTGCGATCGTGTAAGGAACTTGAACGCTGTTCAGGAAGTTGTCACGCGGAAACTGCGAATCGGGATCGGTAAAGAAGTTGGTGCCATTCAACACCGAGCCAACCGGTGTGGGAGTGTCTTCGACTCGGAAGTCAGCCACAAACCGACCGAATGAACCGAACGGCTTCTGTTGGACCGGGTCAACCGGGTCTTCATCCGGAGCCTGGGTGTCGCCAGGGAACCGACCTTGCTTGAGTTGACCGTTCACGATTCGGTTGGTGCCGGACGCCGCCGTCACGCTGCCGATTGAATTCCCGGTATTACCCGTGAATCGCAGATCCAGGCGGGCAGCCCGATCCAGGTAGATCCGAGTCGTGGTGTCATCCGGCGTGTTGTATTCCGTCGGCGGGGTATCCGGGCCAGCGATGAACGAATCTGTGCGGAAGTCATCGTTGAAGTTACCCGCGAAGGTGTTGTCGCGAACGTCAGCTCGTACATAGCTGCCCGTACCAACCAGGATGAACATCCCATCGCCCGCCACTGCACCCTGGGCGTCCGCAGGGTTGCGGCCACCGTTGTTCGTGATGGTGTTGCCGACAGCCGTGAAGTTCAGCTCCGCCAGGTTGTAGGAGAACTGGGCGAAATCTCCCGCGAAGACGTTCTCCGGCACATCGATGAACGGCCAGCCGTTGGGGTTCGTGTTGTCGTCGTGCTCGGCATTCATCACCACCAGCACACCTTCGTCGCCATTACTGTCAATCAGGTTGTTGGTCATCGTGATGTTTCCACGGCCACCGAAGCCATCCCGTGCCGGATTGCCGGTCAGGGTCGTGTCTTCAAACAGGATGTGAATCCCGCGGTGATCGTTGTCCGTAATCGAGTTGCTGTCGATCGTCGCGTTCAGGATCGAGTGAGGATTCGAATTGACGAACTGGAAGAGGTTAACCGAGGCGTCGTAGGCGTATCCCAGCGAGTTGGTCAGCAGGATGCCGTCCCCCTGGTTGCCCGAGATCGAGTTATTCGTAATCGTCAGGTCCATCTGGCCGGAACGAACTTCGGCGTTGATACCGTTACCCGTCCCCGTCGTGGCATTTCCGTTGTTCTGGATCATGTTTCCAGTCAGCACGTAAACCGCGTCCCCAGTGAAACCGGCGTTGCCTTCCGAAACCTGGTTCGTGGAGACCTGGACACCGTCATCACGATTCTGCTCGATCAAGTTGTCGTTCAGCGTCACGAAGATATGAGAGGTTTCCTGGCTGGCATCTGTGTTGCCCGGGGTCCCTTGCAGGGGATCCGGACCGACATGGACACCGTCGATACCATTCTGGCGAATGGTATTTGCCGTCAGCGTCGCCATCAGTGTCGCGTCCTGCCGGATGTTCATCAGAATGCCGCTGCCCGTGCTGAAGTCAGCGTCCGTCGTGCCATTCGTCACACTGCTGCCGTCAATCTCGTTGTTCGTAAGATTGGCAACCAGCAGCGAGTCGGCGTTGAGATCCAGGTTGATACCATTCGCTCCATTGACGACCACATCATTGGTGATCACGCCGTTGACGATGACGCCATCCACGAGTCCCTGGGTGGTAATCGTGTTGTGATCAGCATTCAGCACGGCTTGAGTTCCGAAGTTGACCTGCACACTCAGGCCGTCGCCGCCGTTTGTCAGAATGTTATTGTTGATGACCTCGTTCGCAGTCACCGTGGCATTACCGCTGTTGAAATTCATCAGAATGCCATCACCGACGTTATTCTGAATGAAGTTGTCGATGATGGTGCTGTCCAGTGTCGCGGTCCCGGCCAGGGCCACGATCAGGCCATCACCACCAGGGGTCGCCGTCGAGGCAATGTCAGCCGTATTCTGGATCGTGTTAGTGTCAATGACCTGGGTCGCCGTGGTGGTCCCCGAATAAGTCAGGCTGACACCCGCATCCTGGTTGTAGTCGAACAGGTTGTTCAACAGCGTGATGCTTGCCTGACCGTCGCTGATGTTCGATACCAGGCCAATTTCTTGAGGCAGCGGAACCGTCACGTCGGCGAGCGTATTGGAGATCGTACTGTCAGACATGGCGAAGCCGATCGTCGAGCCTGTCGTGCCGGACAACACAATGCCCGGTCCGACGTTGTCGTTGACTTCGATGTCCTGGAAGGTGATCGGGTCGACCAGAGTTCCGAACGAACTGCCGTTCGCGGCACTCAGCGAGATTCCGAAGCCGGTGTTTCCGTTGAACTGGCTTTGCGAGAAGGCCATATTCAGCTGCGAGCCGTTGTCCAGCGTGGAGCTTAAACCGCCGGCCAGGTTGTTCTCGGCCGAATTGCTGGCATACACGCCGTTGATGACACCACCATCATCCGCATTCAAGACAGTGCCCAGCAGGGTGTTGGCATTCATCGTCGTAAAGGCGAAGTTGAAGAAATCAATCATGCCGCCGTCAGCATTGGCGAACATGCCGTTCGACAAGTTGTTGCTGAATGAGTTGTCTGATGCTTCCACATTCAGAATTCCACCATTGAGGCTTACCAGGTTCAAGCCGTCCCCGCCATTCAGATCGGCGGTACTGTCGAACAGGCCCAGGTTCAGGGTTCCATTGTCGGCCGTGGCCTGGATACCGTTGGCGACGTTGTTATTGGCGACGTTGCTCGACGCAATGACCGTCGTGACGGAACCATTGACCGAGGAGAGTTCGATGCCGTTTTCCGAATTGTTGCTGAACGTGTTGGAGGTCACCGTGGCATCAATGTCTGAGCCCGCGCCGTCGCCACGCAGAATCAGGCCGGTCGTGCCTGTCTGAGCGATGTTGTTCGACACGTCCAGCGTTAACGCGGTGCCGGTGGAGTTGCTGATGTCGATGTTTGCCAGGCCGCTGGCACTGATCGTGTTCTCGGTGATGGAACCGGTACCGGCACCGTTGATCGAGATGCCCGCGAGGCCGGCATTCAGGAACGTGTTGCGGTTGATGTTGAAGTCGGTAATGCCATCACCGAAGATCCCATTGCCAGCCGGCCCGTCCGGAGAAGCGGCACCAATCTGGAAGCCAGAGACTTCGTTGTTGTTAGCCAGAGTCACCACGTCGCCCAGCGGATTGGTGATCACCGGCAGCGGACCACCGTCGTTACCGGGCAGTGTCAGCGTACCGAACCGCAGATCAACAAACGTGTGCTCCGTTCCCTGACCGAGCAGACGCTGATTGTCAAGCAGCGTGATCCCTGTATCGTAGCCGCTCAGGATGGGTGTCCCGGTCGGCGTGCCATCGGTCGTTTGATTGTGATGGACGAAGACGATATCCGCGTTGCCCGACGAGCCATCCGACAGGCTGCCAAACGGGTTCTTGACTGAACCATCGCCAGTTCCCTGCGGATTGATGTTGTCCACGTGATTGACGACATACGCCACGCCGGTGTTGGGATTGATGGCTCGCAAGGTCTCATTGACTTCACGTCGGTAGACGTTCAGGCGGTTGTTGCGTTCCACCTGAGTGTAGAGTCGTTCGCGAACCGGCTGCCGCGACATGATGCGTTTCGGGCGTCCGTCGGGGAAGTAGTAGGTCACGGCACCATAGACGTTCTGACCGAACAACTGATCGGAGCTGGCACCAATCTGCAACTGGATATCCTGAGTCACCAGAATTTCAGACCGGTACTTGAAGCCGACCGTGGATTCGACGCTCGGAGCCTGGAAGTAGTAGGCCCCGACATACGACCGGAAGCCGTAATCACCGAAGAACGGCATCGCCCCGCCGATTTCAAAGTCACCGCCACGCAGGGCGTTTTCCACCGTGCGGTTGGTGCCGATACCAATGTTGTTGCCGACGAACGAGATGTTCCCGTTGAGCCGCGTGCCGACGGTGCTCGGATTGTCATTGGAAGGGATATACGCGTTGAAACGCATGTCGAAGTACTTGCCCAGGCTTTCCAGGCTGATACCCCATTGATCGTAATTGGTGAAGTTGCTGTCATCGTAGTCGTACCAGAACGAACCACCGAAGACGCGATCAACTTCCGGCGAGTAGAATCGCAAACCAGCACCGACGTTGGCGGCGAAACTGCCGTTGTTCGTCGCGATGGCACGTCCGTTGAGGAACAACAGACTGCGATCAGGCTCGAAGGTGATCGGCACGAAGCCGTTCAACGACTGGAAGCCATCGGTCCAACCGGGCCCATCGCCGATGTCCGAGCGGAAACTGAACCGCACGCCGAACGGATCGAGCGGCACATAGCCGGTCGGCCCTGGCGGCGGACCGTAGCTCGGCCCACCGGGGGGAGGAACATAATAGTTCTGCTCCGGAGCCGGTGGAGGCTCGGGGACGAGGGCCTGTTCGGGCTCACTGTCACCCAGTGACGCCGTACCTGGATTAGGGGCCGGTTCCTGCGACTGTACCGGGGCGTACGAGGCCCAAGCCAGCAAGACAACACAGCAGAGACTTACTCTTGTCAGACTCATGAATGGCTCCAACCAAGTGGCGGGGGGGGCACGCGGTGGTCGGGGTTCGCGTTCCGGATCGAGATGCAGAGCCCAAAGGAAGGGATAGTGCGGACTATCGCACTTGTGACTCTTTTTCGG
>CAZQUW010000349.1:0-5763 GCA_964596215.1 uncultured Planctomicrobium sp.
TGCTGAATCTGCTGGCGATCTGGGACGCGTTTGAAGGGCCGGCGTATGGCTACGGGGACGAGGAACCGGCTGCCGGGAAGAAACCGGAAGGGGCCGGGGCAGCTCCGACCGTCGTCACGACTCCGACTGTTGCGCCGACGGATCTGGATTTGCCACCCAGCCAGCGAGCGCCCACGGGATAGCGGGGCGGTAGTGATTACAGTGCGTTAGCAACGCGAACAAAACCTCTGCGTCAGTTCAGAACCGCTGGAAATACCGACGCTCTGAACTTCCCACAACCGGTTTTGTCAGGTGTTTTTATCAACGATGCCCGGTCCGATTGAATTGCAGCAGGTTCCGACGATGCTTGATCCACTGTTAGCGGCGAACATGAATGTCACATGGTGGCTGTTGCCGCTGGTGGTGACGGTCAGCCTGGTCTATAACGCGACGCGTTACGAATTGCCGGAGAAGATCTTACAGCGGTCGCTGCGCATGGGGCTGGCGATTGTGGCCTTCATGGGTGGGGCCCTGGTGATTTTGTTTTTGCTGTCGTAGCGCGGGTGCGAGGTTGCGACTGGTGTGGTGCTCATTGCCGGTTCATTCAGGGACTATCGACGTCCCGAACCGGTCGCTAAAGCTTTGTCAAATAGGGAAAGTTGCGTGCCACTGGCTCTGCCAGTGCGAGCGTTACTTTGTCGTCCCTCAATGCGCTGGCACTGACAGTGGCACACACTGCCAAGTCAACGTTGACGAATAAATCAGGTCATTCCGCTCGTGGAGTGAGTGCCGTCGGGCTTCAGCCCGCGAGGCGTTCTACGGAGGCGGCGAGGGTGTCTTTGCCGGGGAGCCAGATGGGGTGTAAGCCTTGTGTTTCGGCACGTTCTGCCAGGTGGCGGTGGCAGGTGAAGAGGAGGACCTGGTAGCCCTTCTGGGCGAAATCGCGGAGGACTTCGGTGGCCGCTTCCGAACGTTCCTGATCGAAGTTCACTAACACGTCGTCTAAGACCATCGGGAGCCGGGTGCCTTGTCGGGCGAGTTCTTCGACGAGGGCCAGGCGGATGGCGAGGAAGAGTTGTTCGCGGGTGCCGCGGCTGAGTTGTTCGACTCGGAGGGTACGGTTTTGATCGTCGTCGATCCGGAGCTGGCGTTCGCCAAGAGGAGTCCAGACGTTGCGATATTTGCCCAGGGTGAGCCGTTGCAGATGGCGCGAGGCGTCGGCCAGGGTGACTGGCTGGCAGGTGCGTTCGAAGTGTCCGCGGAGTCCGTGCAAACCGTGGCCGGCGAGTTCGGTCGCGAGCCATTCTTCGCCGGCGGTCTGGAGTTCGGCGGCGATTTGTTCGCGATTGAACCGGAGGCGGCTGGAATCACGATTGGCTTCCAGGAGCTTGATCTCGTGCTTGAGCCTGCCGAGTTCTTCATACGTCTGCAACAGATCGCGATCGAGATCGGTGAGTTCCTGCTTAAGTGTTTCGACGCGATGCGTCGTTTTGGTTTGCTGATAGGCCTGCAGATCTTCTTCGACCACAATCAGATCACGATCGGTGCCGATGGCGCGATCGAGCTCCATGCGGGCTTCATTAAGTTGTTCCAACAAGGCAATCCGGCGTTCGGCCTGTTCGGCGCGGGCGGTGAATTCATGATGGTTCGCAGATCCCCCTTGAACGAGCAGTGCGGCCCGCTGGGTCTTGAGGTCCTGGGCGAGGGCGTAGTATTCAGCGGCCTCACGCAGGCGGACGCGGGCTTCACGTTTGAGGCGTGCGCGTTCCTGGCGGTGGGTGGCGTGGGCGACGAGCTTTTCTTCCCAACTCTTCAGATATTCCCACGCCTGGGGGGGCTCAATGGCGACGTTGTGGAGCCGTTTGCCGATTTCGCAGATCCGTTGTTCGTAGGAGTGGATGATCCACTTTTGTTGCTGGTGGTCACGCTGCAGGGCGTCGAACTGATGCTTCAATTCACAGGCTTCCACGACCGTTTTCCAGGTTTCGAAGGCTTCATCAATTCCCGCAGTCGGGGAGAAACCGAGATGTGTCAGCAGTTCCTGCCAGCTTTGGCGTGCCGTACCGACTTCGCGTTCCCGGTGCTGCAGTTGCGTGCGGAGGTCATTCAGGCGTTTGCGGCGTGTGTTTAATTCTTGTTCTGCGGCGCTGAGGTGTTCGAGGGCCGTGGTGCGCTGGGCCAGCTCTTTAATTAATTCGGCTTCAGAGAAGGCTTCAGCAGTGTGGCCTAGTGAACTGTTAAGTGCCAGGAGATCGGGGGTGATGAGCTGGCGTGTGTGCTGGTGGGCGTCCCGAATTTTACGGACGTTGGTGTCAGTCAGGGCGTTGACGTGATTGAGGCGTTGCTGGGTTTCGTGTTCGAAGTAGTTCTTGATGGCCCAGACAATTCCCGTGCAGGTGACGATCAACAGGGTGTACACGGCGCCGACGACCTGCGTGAGTTGCAGGCCCGTGTTGAGGCCGTAAAACAGCAGTCCGACGCCGGTGATTCCGAACAGGATGAGTACGAAATAGACCCAGGGGGGAAGAATGAGCCGTGATTCCAGGCGTTCGCGTTCTTCGTCGAGGCTGATCTGCCGTTGCTGGAGTTCCGTATGTTGAACCTTCAGCTTGCCGAGTTGCTCGAGGTTGGCGAGTTGTTTGCGGGTGGTGGCCAGGCCTTCGTCGAGGGCATCGATGTTGTGGTCGAGCATCCCCTTGAGGATGGCGTCGGTTTGTTCGTTACAGTGGGCTTCGAGGCGTTTGATCAGGCGCTGGGCCTTGGCGCGACGCTGCAGGGCGGCGCGGAAGGCGCGGGCGACGCTGACGAGGCGGAAGTGAGCCGCGGGGGAGGTGTCAAAGGTGTCGAGGCGTTTGGGCGACCAGGCTGGTCCGAGAGTTTGCAGGCGGCCGGCGAGTTCGCGCTTGACCGGCTCGATTTCCAGTTGTTGAGCGGCGACTTTGTCCTGCACCTGGCGGATCCAGGTGCGTTGATCGAGGAGTCCCTGAATGGACGGACCGTGAGCGCGGTATTCCACGGGGAGCCGCAACTTCGCGGCCTGGGCCTTAGCGGTGCGGGCGAGATTGAGGAGTTGATTGCGGGATTCGGTGGCGGTGGCGAGTTCCTGATCGTGTTTCTGGAGACGTTCGATGCCCCGTTCGGGGAAGTCCTGGACGACCTTCAAGTCACGGAGTTCGAGTTCGCAGTCCTGGGTTTTCTTCCAGGGACCATAGATCCGCTGCAGGAGGAGATTGCAGCGGAGTTCATGTTGCAGGCCGGTCTGGCGTTGTTTGTGACTGGCGATGTCGGTTTCGAGACGGGTTCGCTCGCGGCAGAGTTCGCGGTGTTGCCGTTGGCGTTTGTCCTGATTGCGGAGTTCGGAATTGACCGCGTCATAGCGGCCGAGGAGGTCGACGAGTCGGCCAGACTGGAGAGTGGGATCGAGAAGTCGGGATTGCTGGAGTCGGTGTCGTTCGGCCGAGTTGATCAGCTTCTGGCCGTCGGGGCCGAGCGTCAGTCCGTAGATGCGGTCGGCGACTTCGCCGTCCTGGAGGGTACCGAGCTCCTGGATTTCGCGGAGTCCGATGGCGAACACTTTTTCAAAGATGGGTTCTTCGATGCCGTTGAGGATATTTTCCAGCAGTTGTGAGGGGGCCGGGCGGGCGTCCATGCTGGTGATGGACAAGTCGCCGCGGGTGTGGGGATTGTGGTTGCGCTGCAGGCGGAAGCGGCGGCCTTCGTGTTCGAAATCCATCGCGCCGTGGGCGTCGGGGATGGGGGCGAGGCCGTCCGCGGAACGGGTCACCGGGAAGCCGTACAACATCGCGCGCACGAACCGCATCAACGTGCTTTTGCCAGCCTCGTTGGGACCGTACAGGATATTCAAACCTGACTCGGGCAGCGGCAGATGGAGGTCTTGCCAGGCGCCGAAGCGTTCCACATGCAGGTCGGTCATGCGCATCGCGGGTATTCCTTCACTCACAGGCAGCGGTCGTATTTGCGGGTCACCCAGGGAGCCGTGCTATCGACGGCACCCCGGTGAGCCCCCATCCCCGAAGGGTGGGAGTAATTTGGCATTCAGATGAACTCACAAAGCACCGCTCAGGGGTGTTGTCGTCTCTGTGTTCTCCGTGTCTCCGTGGTGCATTGAAACTGAATGATTCACCACGGAGACACGGAGAGCACGAAGAATTTAACGATTGAAGCGGTGCAATTGTGAGCGGTTCCATGTCAGTTAATGGTCTCCCGGGCCGTATGGCACCGGGCTCATCAGGATTCGTTTTATGTGTCGTCGGTGTGCGTGTTATATGCCGTTCTTCAACCAGGCCCAGCCCAGTCGGTGGGCCTCTTGAATGGCGGTTTGGGGGTTCACTTCGGCCAATGCGGGTTTCAGTCGGCCGGCCCAAGGGGTGTCGGCCAGTTGGGAGGCGGCGATGAGCTGTTCAGCCAACTGCGGAGTGGCCGGCCAGGCGGCCAGTTGCCTGGAAAATTCCTCGGAGAGGAAGTCCATGCCGGGCTGGTCCTGGATGGGGTTGGTGTATTGAATTTTGCGGAGCTGAAACTGTGGTGATGAACTTCCTACCGATTGCAGGGCGTCGCTCCACAGGCGGCGGGCACAGTCGAGGTCTTGCAGGTCATCGTAAAAACGGCCGGAACCCGTGATGTTCCAGGTGACCAGCCACAGTTCATCGTGGGTCGTACGGGGAATGGCATCGAGTCCATTGCGGAGCTGTTGCATGACAAATTCACGCGTCGTCTGGGGCGGGACCGCGACGGTCACATTTTCCCAGCGGACCCGAGCCGTCGGAATGAATGATTCGCGAACGCGGCCATCGCTTTCGACTTCGACCAGTGTGCAGCCCAGCAGGCCGGTTTCCGCGGGTGAGATGCCCTGCGTCCCACCGGGGGAATGGGCCAGCCCGCGGCCGACTCGCCAGGATTGCCGGTGGGGGCGATCGCCGAGAGCCCAGTATTCAATGGGGCATTGGCTGACGAGTTCGGGATCGAACGGAGGACGGGTGAAGGGAATCGAACTGTTGCGCCAGGCTGCCGGGGACTGGCTGTCGGTCTCGGGGAGTTCGGGGGCGACGGCGGCATCACTGGCGACCGATTCCAGGAGCGCGATGTCGAACGGGCCGCACTCGTCGGGATCGAATTGGGGGGCGAAGACGGCCAGTTCATCAAGGCCGTTGCCATCGGTGGCGTTCAGATCGCGCGTGTTGGCCATCACATGGTGGATGGTGCAGAACGTACGGCCGTCGCGACTGAGGCTGACGGGTTCGCTGAGTTCGCCACCGAACCGCGTGACATTATCGGGGAGTGACATCCCGAGGCGCCAGGCCACATCGGGGTCGGCACTGCCAGGAACAATAAAGACGGGAATATCGTGTTCGGCCAGGCTTTCGAGGCCTTCGACCAATGCCACCTGGCCGGTCAAACTGTGGTCGGCAGCGTCAAAGGAGTTACCCGCTAAGAGGACAAAATCAACCCGCCGGGTAATGGCGGCATCAATCAGGCGTTCCCAGGCGAGCAGCGTAGCTCGTTCGAGGGGATCGCGCAGGTGGTCGGGAACCGGCCCGACACCATGCAGCTGATGGTCGAGAAACAGGTTCGCGGCATGTAGAAAACGAAAAGGCTCTAACGGCACGGCAGACTCCCTCCTGCTCTTCGAACGGGGACCGGAGTCCGAGCTCGAATTCCTCCTACGCAAGTAGCGCAATTTCCCTTTATGCTACTGCTGGCAAAGTGTAGGAGGAATCGGGACGGGGGGGAAGAGCGAGTTTGGGGGGATTCACCTTGAGGGGC
>CAZQUW010000350.1:0-5695 GCA_964596215.1 uncultured Planctomicrobium sp.
GTGACAATCCCCACACTCCCAAGCCCCCGGCACTGCCGTAGCGCAGGAATTCACGCCGAGATACTGAACTCGACCTGGAAAGCTGAGGCTGACCGGATGGGGCTGTCATGATGGATTCAAATATCAGACGTTAATCAAGTGGGCGTGATTGCGGGCCAATAATGAACGGCCGCAATCATCGTCCGGGATGCAAGTTCAAATCAGGGGCAGGACCCACCGTCATCACACGACCTGCCGCACATTCAATCGAGTGCATTGCCCTGGATTTCAGGCAGATCCTTCTCCAGGGCTGCGGGCTGATTTCGGCCAACGTTATTACATCGACCGCGGAACACCGGGTTAGTAGGCCACGTCCATAAAGCCAGCAGACTCGATCTGAATCGGTGATGATCGGAACCTGAAGCACCTCTTGCGCCATCCGCACATTCTACCAGAAAGAATGGCCGGATGCTCGTGGGACATATCTTGAGACATTTTTTTGGTAATGAAGTGAGTCCTGTTCAGAAGGCCCTCGAAAACTGACCGTGAGATCTGCTGACGCACCTAATTGAATTGCTGCTTGAATTGCTGCATCTGCCAACGGATCAGGTCCGGTCGTGTTATTCTATTGCCCGACCGATTTCCGCACCGAGTTACGTAAGCTGCGCTGACAATGCAGCCGCGCGGGCATCATCTCGACACATACCGCACTCTGACCGTGGAATCGTTCAAGTTCCTCTCGGTATCATGTCCGGCATGCTGCCACTGCTTCCGATTCACGACGCGCAAACTTTTTGCCTCGAGCATCAGCGGCCCGAAGACCGGCCGAGCTCGCGCGGCCTCGTCTGCACCGAGTGTCATGCTCGATTAATCAATCTTCCCCCACAGGGCGCAGTCAGCAGTTACTGGGAAAGCCAGCCAGCAGCCTACACCCTCCAAAAAGAACCCTGCTGGGTGTATACCCTCGCGTGGGACGACTTCCGGATTCGCTCGCTGCATTGGAATAGTCAACAGGGACTGGAGTTACGTGGCATGAGTCTTCAAGCCCGCCAGGTGGCCTGCAATGATTGACCTGTAAACATTGAGCCGACACTCGCTGACTGTCAGTAAATCCGCGCGCGGATGGCCGGAATTCCAGACACGATCCGATCGCTGTCGCCGGAAACCAACTGCCAAGTCTGGAATCAATCTCAAGACTCAGGCAGATCTCACCCAAACTACCGAGACTCTCAAGATCGAGCCTCTCTTCGGCAACATCTGCCGGACTTGGGACGACTTCGGATAATTCCGCAGAAAAGTGAAGTAATTCCGGAATGAGAGATCTTGACCCTTTTTAGCGAAATCAGATATTACCCCGCTCGTACCACGTCCTACTTTCGAGACAGTTTGAACTGGCCTCGAACCCGTCCGCAGGGTGCCAAACTTCATCGGCACCAAAACTCAACTGATTAAAACCTACCGACAAACATCGCGAGTCGAGCTGACCGCGCGTACGGACTTCCCATGACGTCCGTTCGACCGCGGCGGCTTGACGCAATTGGACTGGCTGGACACCAGGCTGATTGGTGAATCCCGTTTCCACAAGTTGACCAATTGATACTGCCGGAACCAGTCTGACATGGTGCAGAGCCATGTCCCTCGGGTTTCGGCAATTCGAACTGTTCATTCGGTGTGGCGACAACCCGTCTACTTTTACGACATTCAAGTCAAATTCTGGTCCTGAAGGAGGAAGCTACGTTGCGCAAGGTCATGTTAGCACTCGCCCGCAGTAGCTTGGTCGCCGCGTTCTGCTGTTCGGTAAGTTTCGCACAGACGGCGGAGACCTCGCGAGCCGGTTCGGTCACCCGGTCAAACGGTGTTGATTCCCGACTCCCGCAGTCGCCGCGGGAACTGCTCAAGCGCGGAAAAGATTTATACCTCCAGGGGCACTATGCCAAGGCTCTCGAAGCCTTGGAGCAAGTCACCCCCGACGCTGATCTGTCAGAGACAGATTCAGCACAACTCGCCAAGCTCCTGGAGGCAACCCGTAAAAAGGTCGACAGCCTTCCCGGACGCCGGGGAGTGACCGCTCGGGCTCAATCGCCTGAAGCGTTCGGTGGCTCGGCCGACAATGAGGCCGCTGCCATGATGGCCGCCTTGAAGAAGGAAGCCCGGCGGTTGGCTGATGCCGAACCGGCCGAGCGAAAAGCCGCTGCGATGAAGTGGATCTCCACTGCACGCTCGGCCTTCAATCAAGGCGATGTGGAAGACGCCGAGCAGATTGCTCAGCTCGCCGCTCAAATTCAGGCCCCCTTCAAGGCCAACGAAGATTCACCAGAGAAGGTTCTGGCGGATATTCAGGAAGGCCGGAAGCAGGATGCCGCCTGGAAGAACGATCAATCCTCGCCGCAAGCCAAGCGGAATCGCTCGAACTACTTGTTGCGGCGTGCCCAACAGGTGGCTCAACAGGGCGATGCCGAATCGGCTCAGCGTTACCTGATGGAAGCCGAAAAGATTCAGGTCACACCGGGTGTGCTGGACCTGAAGCCGGCTCAAGTCCGTCAGCAATTGGAAGGTCTGGGCGCTACTGCCGGACGGACCAGTTCGCAAACTCAGCAGACGGCGAATCGCCCCACACGTAATAGTGGGATCGAACAAGTCGGATTTGAAGAACCAGCCGCCCCTCTGAAGAACAGCAAGGATTCCCCCGAATCCATGCGAGTGAAAGCCGACAAGGCTCTCCGGGCTGCTCAACTGGCTGAACGCCAGGGTCACTTCAAGGACGCGTGGCGACTGGCGGCTTCCGCTCAGAAGCTCGAAGTTGAAGGCGGTTTGAAATACCGTGCCGGTGAAGAACGACCGTCACAGTATATGGCCGCCCTGATGCAGCGGATGCCGGACGATCCTGCATCGCTGGCGATCATGGAGCAGGAAGTTGCCCAGAGCAAAGCTGCCGCCAATGAAGATGTGGAATTCGCCCAGGCGTTGATCGCTTCGGCGAAGGACGACATGCAGAAGAACGACTTCCAGTCTGCTCGCGAAAAGCTCGAGCATGTCATGGATCTGAAGATTAAGTTCGAACAGCTCGGCGAACGGCCCGAAGCACTGCTCGACGAATTGGACCGACGAGCTGGCTCCACGACGACCGCTTCACGGACGAAGCCCCGAGCCAAGGATTCGGCTCGGTCGTCGGAGCTGGCCCAGACTGCTCCCCGCGGAACGGCCAGTGCCAACAAAGCCAAGGCCCTGCAGTTAATGGCAGAAGCCAAAGCCGCAATGGCCGCCGGCGATCTGGATCAGGCACGAGCCAAGACCCTGGCTGCCAACCAACTGAAGGTCGCGTTCGACGTCTTAGAAGAAGCCCCCCACCAGTTGATGGCTCAGATCGATGACGCCGCAATGAGTGCCCAGGGTGACGGCAAGATGATTGCCAATGCAAGCGAAGAGAACCCGTTCTCCACGGATACGGCACCGCGTACGGCCTCCACAACGGGTGGTCGGACTGGCCGCCGGACGTCAGGCCTGCCTTCGCCCGCTCAGAAGCAACGAGCGATCGAATTGCTGGAATTGTCACGAGCTGAATTGAAGGCCGGACGCGTCGCCGATGCGAAGCGACTGGCATTGGAAGCCAAGGAAATCAACACGGTCTATGCTCTGTTCGAAGACCGACCGGAACTCGTTCTGGCTGACATCGAACTCGCCGAAGCCTCCGTGCCCACGGGCCCGGGGACTGGTCGCCGGGCCAGCTTGAATCAGGACGAACGCAACGTCGTGCAGGTCGCTCCTGAAACTCGCGAACCGGACCTCGCTAAACGCCAGGCAGTCATGCTGTTGAAGCAGGCCCGTGTCGATCTGCGAGCCGGACGATTGAAGGAAGCTGAAGAAAAGGCCCTCCATGCCGAGAAGCTGGATGCCACCTACACCGAATTCGAAGACAAGCCGACGATGGTCTTGAAGGAAGTTGAACGAGCCACCAGCCTCGCAGCGACCGGATCGGCCATGGACGCGAATGCCTCGGAAAACCCGTTTGACTCGATCTCGACTGACAACGCCGTGGCCCAGGCCGGTGGCGTCGAAGCCGCGGTGATTGATCCCAACGGAGCGACGGCCGCTGACCTGGTTCGCGATGGCAAATTGGCCATGCGACGGGGTGACCGAGCTGCCGCCTACCACCTGTTCCTGCAAGCCTATCAGTCGGGCGAGCAAATGCCGGCCCGCACGAAGCAACAGCTGGAAGACTTCCTGCAACAGTTGTCGCCGAAGTCCAAGGCAAGTCGCATTCAGTTAGCTGCTGGCAGCGATGAAGCAACGACTGAAGAATCAGACGCGACGTTTGAGAACGACCCCGCTGCTGCTCCGGCCGAAGATGCGGCCCCCAGTGCTCTGGATCGCGTCGATCAGCAGCTGGCTGTGAAGCTGGATGCACTGCGGACTCAGATCATGAACTCCATCTTCCGTGCCGATCGGGCTCGCGAGAAGGACCCGGCCGAAGCCTTGAAGATCCTCGACAAGGCGCAGCTGGAACTGGAAAACACCGATCTGTCCAAGGAACAAGTGGCTCCGCTGCTGCGTTCTGTCACTCGGGCCCGTGAACTGGCCCAGGGCAGCATGGCCGAGCAGAAATCCAACCTGGATCAGAAGAACCACAACAAGGGTGTCAAGGAAGCCATTGGCAACGAAACCCGCACCAAGATTCGTGTCGAACAAGAATTCGCCGACCTGGTCCAGCAGTTCAATGATCTGCTGAAGCAACGTCGCTATGCCGAAGCCGAACTGATTGCGAAGAAGGCCCGGGAACTTGATCCCGAGAATCCTTCAGCCGAAATCATGAAGTGGAAGGCCAAGTTCGCGATGCGGAATGCCAGCAACGATGAACTGAAGGATCGCAAGGAAGAAGGCTTCCTCGGTCAGTTGGATTCGGTCGAATGGTCCGCAATTCCCTTCGACGACCGCAACCCGATCGTCTATGCGAAGAACTGGGCCGAGCTGTCCAATCGCCGCAAGGGTAAGTATGGTCCTGACAACCGCACGAAGACTGAAGAAGAGAAGCGAATTGAGAAGAGCTTGACGCGACAGGTCTCGATGCACTTCGAGAACGAACCGCTGCAAAGCGTGATCAACAAGCTGGCTGTCGACTCGAACATCAACTTCCGCCTCGACCCGCAGGGTCTGGAAGAAGTGCAGGTCGATTCCAATACGCCGATCACGATTGATGTGGACGGCATCCAGATGAAGAGTGCCTTGAATCTGATCCTGGAACCGCTGCACCTGGGTTACGCGATTCGCGATGAAGTCTTGAAGATTACCAGCATGGATCGTCAGAAGGGTGACCTGGAGACTCGCGTCTACAACGTTGCCGACCTGGTGATTCCGATTCCGAACTTTGCCAACCCGGCCCCGCTGGGCAGCCTCAACGCGGGAACCTCACCGAATAACCTCGGTGGTGCCCCGTTCAACGTGGCTGCCAAGCAACAACGCCCCTCCGGCCAGGCATTCGCCCAGGTGCAGGATGGATTTGGAGCCCCCGCCAGTGCTGGAACGTCCGGGATTATCGGCGAACGCCGGATTCCGGAAGGGATGAAACGCGCCTCGCAAGCTGACTTCGACAGCCTGATGGAACTCGTAGTGTCGGTTGTTGAACCGAACTCCTGGGATGAAGTCGGCGGCCCGGCCTCGGTCCGCCCGTTTGAAACGACGTTGAGCCTGGTCATCCGCCAGACTCAGCAGGCCCACGAAG
>CAZQUW010000351.1:0-1749 GCA_964596215.1 uncultured Planctomicrobium sp.
GCTTTCGCCACGGGAACAGCGAACCCTCGCGAGCCTGGGCTATGTCGCCAATGGCCAGGCCTCGACCGCCATCCCGCATTCCGCGCTGCCCGACATTAAAGACATGATGGTCCACTTCAACGAACTCGACGACATCCATGAGCTTTTGGAAGCCGGCTCCGTGGATATCGCCGTGGAAAAACTGCAGAAACTGGTCGTCGCCGCTCCCGATTATGAGATGGCTCAGGTGATTCTGGGAGACGCCCTGACCCGCCAGAAGCAGTTCGCGGCTGCGGTCGCGCAATTCCAGGCCATTCTCAAACGCAATCCGGAAAGTGAAATGGCCTATTCGCATCTGGGTGACGCCCTGGCCGCACAGGGAAAGTTCGCCGAGGCCGTGAAGAACTACCAGGAAGCCCTGCAGCGCGACCCCCATTCTGACGGCCTGCAATACAACCTGGGGCGGACTTTGGCCCAGATGGGACGCGTCCGCGAAGCCATTCCGCACTTCGAAGCCGCCCTGGAACTCGATCCCGGCTTCGCGAACGCGTACGTGGAGCTTGGTTCGGCCTTGCTGCGAGAGGGCAGGGGGGATGAGGCGCTCGAGAACTATCTCACCGCACTCAAGTACAACAGCCAATCGCTGGAAGCGCATCTGAATGCGGCCTCGGTACTCGCGGCCGGCGGACAGTTTGTCTCGGCCCAGCAGCATCTGGAGCGGGCAGTCAGGATTGCGCCCCAGGACGCGAATATCCACTACAGCCTGGGCGCAGTGCTGGCGGCGCTGGGGCAACCGGAACCAGCTGCCACGTCTCTCCGCGAAGCCCTCCGACTGCACCCCGAACATCCTGCAGCGCGCGAACTGCTCGACAATCTGACGGGTTCTAACCGCTAGTCTCCCGCCGAGACAGACGCATAGATTCCCATCCGGCGTTTCCGAACCCGCAGGACACGCCAGCTCACTTCCGGTCCAGCCCGCATCAATGGCCGCGCGCACGTCTGCAAGCGCGTGAATGACGTCCTCAACGGCTCGCAAAACGCCGCAACAAAACTCGACACACGTCGCCACAAGTCACGACACCACAAACATTTAAAGACACAACCGAAACTACACCACTTGAAACTCAGGGTAACGCGTACTAGCATCTGCAACAATTTTCGTCGTCGGTATCGTTACGGAACCATCAGCAGTGCAGACGCGCCCGCGATCAATTTTCCCAGCCCGCCACATTCTTGAAATGGAGTCACGATCATGAAGCTGGCGATCGTCGGCTCGGGAATCTCGGGACTGGTTGCGGCCTATCGCCTGCACGCGGATCACGAGATCACCCTGTTTGAAGCCAACGACTATCTCGGCGGGCACACCAACACCGTCGACGTCGAACTGGATGGTGAACGGCACGCCATCGACACCGGATTTATTGTCTTTAATGACTGGACGTACCCGAACTTCATCGCACTGCTGGATGAACTCGGCGTGGCTTCCAAACCCACGACCATGGGGTTCAGCGTCTGCAACGAGCAAACCGGCCTTGAATACAATGGCGAAACACTGAACTCGCTGTTCGCGCAACGCCGCAATCTGCTGAGTCCACGTTTTTATCGCATGCTCGCGGACATCATGCGTTTCAATCGCCAGGCCCGGAGAATGGTCGCCCAGTCCTCGGACGAGACCACCGTGGGAGAATTCCTCGCCCAGCATCAATACTCAAGGGCGTTCATCGATCAATACCTGCTCCCCATGGGGGCGGCCATCTGGTCGTGCCCCAC
>CAZQUW010000351.1:1849-3874 GCA_964596215.1 uncultured Planctomicrobium sp.
ACGTCATTTTGTGGAGCTTACTGGGGAAATGGCTTTCACGAGGACGGCGTGAAGAGCGCTCTCGCGGTCGTCGAGGTCCTCGCTGCCGCTGGCAGCCGGCAGCCCCAAATCCTGGTCGGTAGCGGGGAGATCGCCACATGACCACCGCGAGCTGCCTGTACGAAGGCGAAGTCCGCCACTGTCGCTTCACCCCCGTCCTCCACAAGTTCCGCTATCGCCTGTTTTTACTGTATATCGATCTGGAGGAGCTTCCAAAGCTGTTTCAGGGACGCTGGCTATGGTCGCTGAACCGGCCAAATGTCGCCTGGTTCCGTCGGGCTGATCACCTCGGTCCAGCCACACAGCCGCTGGCCGATGCGGTACGTGACCTGGTTGAAGCCCGACTGGGATGGCGCCCCGCGGGTCCTGTACGGCTGCTGACTCATTTCCGCTATTTCGGATTCCAGATGAATCCCGTCAGCTTCTTCTATTGCTTCGATTCTCACGGCAAGGCGGTAGAAGCCGTCGTCGCGGAAGTCGCCAACACCCCCTGGAACGAGCGACATTGTTATGTCTTGGAGACTCGCGAACAGACACACAAGGTGCCCAGCGCTCAAAACCTGATCGCCCGACACCCGAAGGCCTTTCACGTCTCGCCGTTCTTCGACATGCACATGGATTACCACTGGCGGCTGCGGTCCCCCGGTGAACGGCTGCTGGTCGGAATTCAGAACTGGGCTCAAGGAAGCCAGCTGTTCTCAGCCACACTGCTGATGCGGCGCAGACCGCTCACGAAGCGAAACCTCGCGCTGATGCTTCTGCTATATCCCTGCATGACGCTGCAGGTCTGGATTGGCATTTACTGGCAGGCACTCCGGCTCTGGCTGAAACGCGTGCCCTACGTGCCCCACCCCACGGATATGACACCTCTTACCGCGAATACAGCGGGTCACTTCGCAGGCCCCGATATGAAGGAACACGCTCCATGAGCACTCCGTTAGCTTCCGAACCGCACACGCCACCGCGGCTCGGATTGATTGATAACGTCGCACGGCGGATCCTGGTCGGACGACTGGCGGGACTGCAGCGGGGCGAGATCATCCTTGAGGATGCAACCGGCAGTACGCGGCTCGGCCACGCAGACGATCTGCATCCGACAATCCGCGTCAACGATCGCCGCTTCTTCCGGCAGGCGGTCCTCGGCGGCACCCTCTCCGTCGCGGAAACCTATCTGCGCGGTGACTGGGACTGCGATAACCTGACCGACCTGTTCCGCCTGTTTATCCGCAACATGGATGCCGCGTCCCGTCTGGAAGGGGGAATCGCCAAGGTCACCGGAATGGCCCATCGCCTGTTCCACTGGTGGCGTGACAACACCCGCTCCGGCAGCCGCCGTAATATTAGTGCACACTACGACTTGGGCAATGATTTTTTCAAACTGTGGCTGGATGATACTCTCGCCTATTCCAGTGGGATCTTTTTAACTCCCGAGTCCACGTTGCGCGACGCGTCCATTGAAAAAATCGATCGCGCCTGTCGCAAACTCGATCTGAAACCACACGATCAGCTCGTTGAGATTGGCACCGGCTGGGGCGGATTGGCAGTCCACGCTGCTCACAACTATCGCTGCCACGTGACGACGACCACAATCTCGCAGGAACAGCACGCGATTGCACGCCGCCGGATTGACGAACACAATCTCGCTGACCGAGTGACCTTACTGCAGCAGGACTATCGCGACTTGACTGGCCAGTTCGACAAACTGGTGTCGATTGAAATGATCGAAGCGGTCGGACATCGGCATTTCGATACGTATTTTCGTAAATGCAGCAGTTTGCTGCGGCCCGACGGGACGCTGGTCATCCAGGCCATCGTGTCACCCGAACGGGGATATGCCGAGTACCTGCGGAACGTCGACTTCATTCAGCGCTATATTTTTCCGGGTGGTTGTCTGCCGTCAATGGCCGCCATGCTGGAATCAGTGGGACGGGTCACCGACCTGCGACTGGTCCATGCTGAGGACTTCGCCCCACATTACGCCGAGAC
>CAZQUW010000351.1:3974-5675 GCA_964596215.1 uncultured Planctomicrobium sp.
GGGAGTCCACTCATGAGCGTCCTGCAACTCGGAATTGAAGCGGTCGAGCGTGGCCTGGTGCCAGATATGGTGACGCGCGGTGCAATGCGTCGTCTATGCCGTGAGCGTCAGCTAGAAGCGCGCACCATCACGTCCGAACCGGCGCGGACAGCCCAGGCCAGATTCATCGAATCGATGCGCTCTGGTCCCCTGGCTCCCGTACCCGAACTGGCAAACGATCAACATTACGAATTACCTCCCGAATTCTTCGGCCAGATCCTCGGAGCACGTCGAAAATACAGCTGTTGCTACTTCCCGGACGCTAGATCAACTCTGAACGAGGCCGAAGATGCAGCGCTGCAGATCACGTGCGAGCGGGCACAGCTCGCGGACGGCCAGGACATTCTGGAATTAGGCTGCGGCTGGGGATCGTTATCGCTGTGGATGGCAGAGAAGTATCCCCGCAGTCGAATTACGGCGGTATCCAATTCGGCCCCTCAACGGCGATACATCGAGGCCACGGCCGCAGACCGTCAAATACAGAACCTGCGCGTGATCACAGCCGACATGAACCACTTTGTGCCACCATCAGCGACTGCCGGGGCGGCACAGTTTGATCGCGTCGTCTCGGTCGAAATGTTTGAGCATATGCGGAACTACCAGCAGTTACTGGAGCGAATCGCCAGTTGGCTGCGTCCGGATGGTAAACTATTCGTGCATATCTTCTGTCACCGCGACCTGGTCTATCCGTATGAGACGGAGGGGGCCTCGAACTGGATGGGTCGATATTTCTTTACCGGGGGCATCATGCCCAGTTTTGATCTGCTGCGGCATTTTGACCGTCACCTGCGGGTCCAGGAGCAGTGGAAGTGGAATGGAACCCATTACCAGCGGACTGCAGAGGCGTGGCTGGCCAACCTTGATGCCCACCGCCGGCAGGTCCTGCCGATCTTGAAGCAAGCCTATGGCGCCACTGAAGCCCGGCGCTGGCTGCACCGCTGGCGCATGTTTTTCCTGGCAGTTTCCGAGCTTTTCGGTTATGCGGGGGGCGACGAATGGTTCGTGACCCACGCACTGCTGGAACGAGCCCCATAAATTCGGTTCTGGAGACCGACAAACCATGTCACCCTTCTGGCTAACACTCACGGCAACCCTGGTCGCAGTGATCTGGACCCTCACGTTGCTGTGGGTGCTGGGCACCGTACGGCGCGATGTCAGCATTATCGACGCCTTTTGGGGTACGGGCTTCATCATGACAGCCTGGCTGGCCGTGGCCCTGAATGCTCCGCCGCAGACGCGCCCCTTATTGCTGGCCGGCCTGACGACAATCTGGGGTCTGCGACTGTCGCTGTACCTGCTCTGGCGCAACTGGGGACGGGGCGAGGACCGGCGTTATGTGGCCATGCGCGACCACCACGGCCCGCGCTTCTGGTGGGTCAGTCTGTGGACCGTGTTTCTCCTGCAAGGTGTCATCCTGTGGTTCGTTTCGCTGCCACTGCAGGTCGCGACTGTTCAGAATATATCCAGCCCGCTGGGCTGGCTGGATGGCGTCGGTGGTGCATTCTGGTTGATCGGTCTCATTTTCGAGACGTTCGGCGACTGGCAGCTCGCGAAGTTCCAGGCCGATCCCGCTAACGTGGGTCAAGTGATGGACCGCGGCCTCTGGCGTTATACACGTCATCCCAACTATTTCGGTGACTTCTGCGTCTGGTGGGGACTCTA
>CAZQUW010000352.1:0-3583 GCA_964596215.1 uncultured Planctomicrobium sp.
CTGGCAGTCATTCGGCGATTGATGAGTTGCACCACGGAGATACAGAGAACACCGGGAAGTACCAAGATGGATCGCTTGAAATACTGCGGTTCTGAACGCCCCACAACCGGCTTTGTCAGGGGTTCTAAAATACTCCTCTCCGTGTTCCCCGTTTCTCCGTGGTGCAACTCTGCTCGCAAAACAGCTGGCCCAGCGTCGCAACGCCACTTTGCATGGAGAATGCCGACCGGCCTGGAGACCCGTCCCACATCGTCGCCTGAAGATCGCATTGACAATCATGTCCGCTTGGCACACTCCAGCTTCTCGAATATGGTCTGCGGGCAGTCCCCGGCACTTGTTGTCGGACGCTCCTCAACCTGCCATTACCTGGCTGTGGCGTGCCTCCACACCAGAATCGGCCGAAACGCTCGCGTTTCCTTCCGCCAACCGAGCCGCCGGAATTCGCACTCCGAAAATGGCCCGTGTCGAAGCGGTGCTGTTCGTCGCCGACGGAGCCTTGTCCTCTCGCAAGCTGGCGCAGTTTGCCTTGCTGGCCGATCCGACCGAAGCTCGTACGATCACGCGGCAGCTCAATGAATTGTACGAGCGGCACGGATCGTCGTTTCGGATCGAACAGGTCGCGGCCGGTTATCAACTGCTGACGCGGCCTGCCTTCGCCCATTGGCTGGGCAAACTGCACCAGCGACAGGCGGAGCTGAAGCTGACTCCACCCGCTTTGGAAACCCTGGCCATCGTGGCCTATCGCCAGCCGATTATTCGGGCCGACATCGAGGCGATTCGCGGTGTCAGTTGCATTGAAATGCTGAAGCAGCTGATGGAACGGGGCCTCGTCAAGATTGGCGGAGCGGATGATTCGCTGGGCCGCCCGCATCTCTATGAGACCACCCGCACGTTTCTGGAGGTTTTTGGGTTGAAGAACCTGGAGGATCTGCCTCTTTCGCAACGACTGCGAAAGCGGCCCCCCAACCAGTCAGCCGGGCCGCTGGAACAGAACGAAGCCGCCTGAAATACGTTCTCGCTACAGCGATTTCACAAGAGCGCCTCTTGCCGTTCAGACTTCCGGCGGTCACAATTCGCCAAGTATTGCACACCGAGTCTGCTGTAGGGAGCACCAATGCCCGGGACGACAATTCACAAGGGCGGAGCCGGCGAACGGCTGTTGCAGGTTAAGACCAAGATCATCGCGACGGTCGGACCGGCCTGTGCCAAACCGGAAAAACTGGAAGAACTGGTGAAGGCCGGCGTCGACGTTTTCCGCCTGAATTTTGCCCACGGCAGCCATGAGTGGTTGACGCAGATCGTCGGTCACATTCGCGAGATCTCCGCCCGGCTGGGCCGTCCGCTCGGAATCCTGGGGGATCTCTCGGGGCCGAAGATCCGGCTGAATGAACTGCCGCAGGGGATGCTGGAGTGCGTGGCCGGCATGAGGGTGGAATTCGTCCGCCTGGCTGATCCGATGCAGCCCCTGCAACTGACCTGCACCTACGAAGCCTTGATTGATGACTTGCAGGTGGGAGATCTGATCCTGCTGGCCGACGGGGCAGTCTCCATGCACGTCGTCGAGAAACCGCTGTCTGCAGAGCGGGTGATCTGCGAGGTCATTCAACCGGGGATCATCCGCAATCGGCAGGGGATTAACCTGCCGGGTGCAATCCTCAGTACCCCCAGCCTGACCCCCAAAGATCGCGTGGATCTCGTCTGGGCTCTCGACCATCAGATCGATTTTATCGGCTTGAGTTTCGTGCGGCGGGCCGAGGATATTGAGGAATTACAGGCCGCGATTGCCGACTTGAAACCGCAACTGATTCCACAAATCGTCGCCAAGATCGAGAAGATGGAAGCAGTCAACGACCTGGAGCGGATCATCGATGCCACCGACATGGTGATGGTGGCACGCGGCGACCTGGGGGTAGAAGTCGATATCGCCCGTGTGCCCGGACTCCAGAAACGAATCATTCGCCTGTGCAATCAGCATCGTATTCCGGTCATCACCGCAACGCAGATGCTCGACAGCATGCAGAAGAACAGCCGACCAACGCGTGCCGAGGCCAGCGATGTGGCCAATGCGGTCCTCGATGGCAGTGATGCCATCATGCTGTCGGGTGAATCGGCCGCCGGTGATTATCCGGTGGAAGCGGTCAGCATGATGAACCGGCTGGCCCACGAGGCCGAACGCTTGCGAGTCCATCAGTTGCCGCACGACGTCAACCTGGCCCTGGTTCGCACCCGGGCCATGGAGGTGACCGAAGCGGTGACACACGGTGCGGGCATCGTCGCCGAAATGCTCGATGCAAATCTGATCGTGGTCGCCACCCGCACCGGAAAGACCGCCTTGTCGATCTCCAACCAGCGGCTGCGAGTTCCCATCCTGGGACTGACGCCCTATCCCCATGTCGCGAGCAAGATGTCATTGTTCTGGGGAGTCACGCCACTGATTGCAAATCTGACGGACAGTACTCCGCAGCAGATCCTCGACTTCGTCGTGCAATGGGGACAGAACGATGGAGTTTTGCGCTCTGGCAGCAAGGTCGTACTGATCGCGGCGTCCAACTGGTCGGCCTCGGGCCATGACCAGTTATTGGTGCACGCCATTCCGTAGGAGTCTCTCAGGACAAGTTCGCGAATGGAAACCGCACGGTGATCCCCAGTGCACTCGCTGGCGTGTCAACTTGTCTGCTGGCTGCTTCGTAATCCAAGTCACCTTGACCTGTTTGGCGAATTGAAGGAATCTGCCCGTGTTGAACACGGCCTGCCAGGAGGGTGGGCCGCCCCGGTACATGGAGGTGCGTGATGGCGGCGCGATGGATGTTGGCAATTGTCGTCGGCGGATTCATTGGGATCAGTGGTTGTGGGGACGCTCCAACCGTCAAACCGGTCGCCGCAGCCAAGCCGCTGAAGTCGGCAGGCGAATCGTTGACCGAAGCCGAGATGCAGCAATTTTTGCGGCTGATTGCCCGGTTGCCCGACGGCCAGGTGCCCGAGTTCACGCCCTTCGAACAACCACAACTCGATACTCTGCTGCCTGCCAAATTACTGATCACGGAATTTCGTAGTCGATACCGCGAATTGTGCGATCCGCAACGCCAGGGACAAGTCTGGGATGCCAACCTCGATCTCGCTAAACCGGCGCAGCAGGAAGGCTGGACGAGCGCCCAACTGGCGTCGTTCATCAGGTGCCTCAGCTGTGCGGTCGTGAAGCAACGGCTGACAAAAAAGCACGACCTGAAGAAGATTGAACAACAGTGCCGGCAAGAGATCTCAAATGTAGTCGCCACTCTGGATCGCGACGATCAGCGGCCACGATCGCAGATGACCGAAGCCTTCATGCAGCAGCGGGAACAACGAGTCCACCAGTTGGCGCGCATGGTCGCCATGCTGGAATTCATGCTGCAGCTGAAGTCGGTCCCGCAGTCCAATCTGGAACTCGTGCAGAAATATGACGCCCAGATTCGGCCGCTGCTACCCCAGGCCTCGACCCAGGATCCCTTCGTAGAACCGTTCGCCGAAGTTCCGGTGGATCGGCAAGCGGTCGTACCCGTCGGCTATCAGGCCAACTGAAATCAGATCAATAATCAGATCAATA
>CAZQUW010000352.1:3683-5675 GCA_964596215.1 uncultured Planctomicrobium sp.
AATCAGATCAATAATCAGATCAATACCAGCCCGAAACGCCAGCGAGTGGATTCCGGCCCGTTATCGACTTGGACAGGGCAAGTCAGCAGCCCGATTTCTCAGTTTCCATGCTGGCGTTGCGGGCTGGAGGCCGCAATCTTCCGCCTGTTACGCAGGTACGGACGGGCCCGAAGGCCCGTCCCACGCTGCCCTGGCCTTACGGCTTGGCCTTGATCAACGGTGCAATTACCCGGGAAGCGTGCTGCTTCTCGTGCTTCACCGAATTCTTCGCCACCACGGAATTCGACGGGAAATCGATGGTCAATGGTTCTCCCGTGTTGGGATTGGGCTCAAAGAAGGGCGCCCCCGTGCTGGCCACTGTCACTCGAATGCGATGCCCCTTGTTGAAATTCTGGCTGAACCAGCCGATGTCGAACGCAACCTTGTAGATCTTGCCGGCTTCCATGAAGACTTCTTTTTCGTAGCCTTCACGGTACCGGGCGCGGCGGACATAGTCCATGATCAGGATCGAGCGGCCGTCGGGGTAGACGTCGCTCACCCGCACGATGAAATCGGTGTCTTTCGCCGATGAGGTCACGAACAATTCAGTCTGAATCTTGCCGGTCCATTCGACGGGTTCGGTCAGCACATCCGTCGTGAAGGTCCGGACCTCAGCCTGCTGTTCAAAGCCCCGTGCGTCCTTGGCACCGGGGAAGCCCCCGGCAGGAATATGATTGGGCTTCAGAGGATCAGCGAGGAATGTCGTTTCCGAGCTCTCGGCAGTGGGGGCGGTCAGCGTCAGTTTGCCTTCAGGCTGCAGATAGTACGAGGTCGCCTGGGCCGGGATCGGCCAGTTGTCGGCGGTCCGCCATTCGTTCCCGGGAGCCTTGTCCTCACCGAGCGCTCCCATCACGTAATAGCGGACGGCGGGGTCCTTCTCGACACCGTTATCGATCCCCTTCAGGTAGTGGTCGAACCACTTGATCATGTGGGCTTCCATCGGGAACTTGGCGTTCTCCGGATAGGTCATCTCGGCGACCTTGTTGATCTCCTTGTAACGACCATGCAGCCACGGCCCGAGGACCAGTTGCTGCGTCTGGCGTGAATTCGGCCCGCCATGGTTGCGGCGGCCGACGTAACTGTCGACGCAGCCGATACACATGAAGTCGTACCAGCTGCCGATCGTAAAGCAGGGGACGTTCATCTTATCGAAGTGCAATGAGCAGTCTTCGTCCTTCCAGTAGTCATCGAAGGTCGGATGCGCAAACCATTCTTTCATCAGCTCGAGGTTATCGGCCTTGTTACGGCAGATGGCTTCCATCCCTTTGAAACGCTCGGGACGAGTCGTGCCACCGATGCGATAGCCTTCGTGGTAAAGACTGAGGCCGGTATCAATCATGTACTGGCAGGTCAGGTGCGGGGGTTGGGCCACCGCGAGAAAATTCTGGGCGAACCCGGCCTGCGAGCTGCCGAAGGTGCCGATCTTGCCCGTCGACCACTGCTGCACAGCCAGCCATTCGACCGTGTCGTAACCATCCTTCAACTCACCCCAACCGAGGGCACGATAGCCCCGCCATTTGCCTTCCGACAACTGCGAACCACGGAAGTTCTCCAGGCAGACGACATAGCCCCCCTGAGCCAGCCGGGCCATCGCCTGCCGCGTCCCGACATCGCGGGAGGCCGCATAGCGCTGCTCGTAGATGACCGGCCATGGTCCGTCACCTTTGGGGAAATAGAGGTAGGCCGAAAGCTTGACGCCATCCCGCATGGGGATCATCACATGCTTTTCGGTGACAGTCCCCAAATCGACTTTGGGTTCGTCCGCAGCAATCGCCGCCGACGACAGAGACAAACAGCAACCCAGCACCAAGATCATTCGGCCCAGCATGGAGGCTCCTTTCGGGATGTGGCTTCACGGTCAATGGGACCATTATGGTCACCCCAGCCTCGACTGGGAACTCAACCGGACCTCCGCGATGCCAATAATTGTCGCGAGCGGTCCATTCAAGTGTT
>CAZQUW010000353.1:0-5672 GCA_964596215.1 uncultured Planctomicrobium sp.
TTGTTCTGATTCTTCGGATAAAACCGGAAGTCACATTGAATCAAAGAGGTCCGGTGGTAGCGGTTTTGGTAATTGTGCGGAGAATGCGCAGCAATCAGTTCCTGACGAAATGACGGGAAGCAGCGGTCTTTCCGTAAATCGGACACGATGGTGGTAAAATGGAGTGTATGGTGTGAGTTTGATGTCACGTTTAGGTAAAGATGGGGTGTACAGGGTCCTTGTGGTTAAAACGTGCTTTGGGTGAAATGCAGTGAATGGGACTGGCCATTATGGTTGAGTCGTGGCTATGCATGCAGGTGGCCCCGACACGGATCCCGCCAGAGGGCGTGGTGAGATTCCCGAGACGAGAATCGCCGGTCACGCTGAGACTGCAATTGCTGTGATCTACCTGTCAGGGAGCACTACTTGCCTGGAGACTTGCCGTCTGATGGTGGCTTGGGAATCGACTGATCAGACGGTGGCTTGGGGCGGTTGGCAGGTAAGGGGGTCTTGCCGCCCCATTTGACGGCTCGGTCCAACTTTCGTCGTGCTTCCTGGATGGATGCCATCAGCACGTGAATGGCTTTACCGAGTGGTAACAACGCGGCCTGAAATTCCCGTGCCGCGAGGGCCTGAGACGCCTGCTCGTAGGCGGTCTTGTGCTCGCTCCAGTCAATGCTCCAGCCTTCTTCCAAGGCCGTGGCCTGCAACGTTTGCTCAAGGGACGCCAACATCCCGAGGAACTCGGAGGAGAGCTTAAATTCCGCCGATCGATGGGGACGCCAGAGGACTGTCTGGTCCTGGTCGTCGGCTTGGTTCGACAGGGGCTTCAGTCGCAGGCCGCTGATGACCAGGCCACCCAGGGCGATCAGGACGCAACCCATTACCAGCAGGCCTTCAACCACGCGTCCCGAGAGCATCAACGTGATCGAAATTGCCAGTAATATTCCCCAGCCACACCAGGCCGCGAACCAGCCCCAGCTGGTGCGATCAGGGCGTATTGCGACCATGGGCATGGAACTTTCCGACAGCCCTGGTGGCAGATCGCCGACGCGGGCGATGACGACAGTGACATTGTCAGTCCCGCCTCGTAGATTGGCTAAATCGACCAGCAGGCGGCAGGCTTCCACAGGCGGCAGATAGCGGGCAATCAGCCCAATTTCCGGATCCGTCAGCAGTCCCGTCAGGCCGTCGCTGCAGAGCAGGTAGATATCGGCGGGCAGCACCGGGAATGGTCCTTCGATATCGACTTCAACTTCGGCCTCGGGCCCCAGGCACCGGGTGATCACATTGCGCGGCTGCTGCAGGAGAATGTCTTCGCGACGCTGCTTTCCCTGCCGGATTAACTCCCACTGCAGGCTGTGGTCGAAAGTCAACTGGTCGATGCGGCGGCCCCTTATCCGATAGCACCGGCTGTCACCTATGTGGCCCACCAGTGCGCCCTGGGGGCAAAGAACCAGCGTCGTGCATGTCGTCCCCATCTTGCGGAAATCGGTATTTCGCTCGCCGCGATTGTGGATCACCGAGTTGGCTTCTTCGATCGCGTGTCGCAATGCGTCAGCGAACGGGTCCGAACGGGACTTTTGAAAGGCCAGTGGTACCGTGTCGGCGGCAATTTTGCTGGCGAGCTCGCCAACTGCGTGGCCCCCCATGCCGTCGGCCACCAGGAACAAGTGACCGAATTGCTGGTACACTTCGGAACGAGTCGCCATCAGCACAGCATTGCTGTCTTCGTTGTTCTGACGACGAAAGCCGATATCGCTGAGTGCCGCGAATTCGACTGTTTGTTCCCAGCGCATCCGAACTGCCTCCGTCTGCCATTCCAATCATCGCACGGTTCACCGAGTCAAATGCCCATCGCTCATGGCGGCAGCACCGTATGCTAGCACAGCTGACAATCAGACAGAACCGTGTGGGTGACTGCCGGCGTCCATTTCTAACACGAATCGTTGTGGGGTTTGTTGTGAAGCGACTGGAGCCCGCGCTGCACTGGATTGACCTGGGGCAGACCGGTGAGCCCTGTTGTCGGATCGTTAATCGCTGGCCTGAAACAAGGCCCGTATCTGCTCGACACGCCGGCGGTTGACTCCCAGATCGGAATGTCCGACTCGTGACGCAGAACGCACGTGGATAATGCCGGCCGCCGTATCGACCAGGAATTCCACATCATCGACAAACCGAAACCAGGCGGATGTGAACTCGGCGTGCAAATAGCCGGGTGCTTCAATGGGGTCACAGTGACCACCCGGCAGACTCGCAATCACCCGTGTCAGCCGTTCGAGCCCTGCCTGGGGCGTGCCTGTCCAGATCAGCGGTGCGATGGCATGTGATCCGGCAGTCTCGCAACTACACACGCAATTCGGGGAATCAGGGCACGCTCGCAATTTGCCAGCGGAAGGCCCCAGGGTGGACGGTCGGCGAGAAGTCCAACTGAGGATGGCAAACAGAATGCATGGCGCGAGAACAACAATCCCCGCAGCCAACAATCCCCATTTGGTAGCTGGTCCCAACATACGCGCCCCCCCTTGTTCGACAAACGATCATCGCGCGCTCACGAATGATTCTTGCAAGCTTAGGGCGACAGTCAAGAATTTCCCGCTGTTTCAGAAACTCCAGGCCGGAATGCAGGTGACTCGCGGCGCCGACCGCGATTTGAGAAGCCGCAATACGCGGGACGTGGCGCAAAGGCTACTTGACTTTGGCTCCGCTGGAAATCGCCTTCTCAGGCCGTAACAAAACCACCGAGGTCGCATCGGACGCCGCCAGCAGCATGCCTTGACTCTCTTCACCGCGTAACATGGCCGGCTCGAGATTATTAACGATGACGATCTGCGTGCCGACCAACGTTTCGGGAGCGTAATGGGCCTTGATTCCAGCCACAATCTGCTTCACGACGTCACCAACCTGAATTTTCAGGAGCAGCAGCTTGTTGGCATTGGGGTGTTCGCGCGCTTCCAGCACCGTGGCGACGCGCAGGTCCAGCTGAGCGAAGGTTTCATACGAGATCAACGGTTTTGATTCGACTGCAGGAACCGCGGGCGCTGCCGGAGCAGGGGTCGGAACGGGCAGGGGAGCGGCAGCGTCAGTCATGTTGTTCAATCGATTCAGTCGCCAAGAGTCGCGAATTGCAGCGGCCATGTCGCAGTACATGCCGCGCGATGTGCCAGCTGCAGATCACCAGAAACAGGGCCGCGAGAATTACTCGTCCCGGAAAGCGGCGGCCACGTTCAGCGGATAGCGGTTGCCGAAGACTTCTTCAAACGAGTACAGATCGAAGAAATCGGTCAGCCGATCTTCCTCGGTCTTGCGCATGTTCCCACGGTCGATCAACTCCCAAACGATGTGTCCGACATCATTCGTCGATGTCAGGCCCCATTGTTGAAAGACAGTCAGCGCCATGCCACCGAACTGCTCGTATGCCAGTTCCCGGAAGCCTTCCAGCAATTCTGGACCGCTCACGTGCTGATCGGCTTCTTTGCGCTCGGGGCGACCAAGAATTGCCTGTGCCCGGTTGAGCGCTTCCAGAACAAACACATAAGCCAACCGGTGGTAGCGTGAACGCGGCGGGGTCGCTGATGGTGTTGTCGTCATGTCGTGGCGAGGATCGTGGTGGGTGGAACTTAGGTCCAGTTAGACCATTATTATGACCGATCCACAAACCAAAGTGAATACCGACTGACCATGGTTTGTGCAAAAAGTTTTCGAGATGCCGGCGCGGGTGTGGCTCTGTGTAGGTCTGAATCGATGTGTCGTTCCTGCCCGTTCAGGATCGTATCTGCTCAGTTCAGCCCGCGCGGAACTACCGGGCTAAGCCATAGGAACGCGGATCGAATGTCTGGTCCGAAAATCCCTGGTTCGTGCGAACGCTGCTATACATATACAGCTCGACCTGCATCGGTTTCGCTCCCTCGCTCTGCGGCCAGTCGAACTGCTCCACACGCACGGGGAATAACGTCTGCTCGTCCAGAAACAACTGGGTCATGTGAAACCTGAACTGGCGGCGCCGAGTCGGGTGTGTGACGCGGATGACGCGGACAGGGAAATCACCCAGCTTCGCCTTGGGAAAATACTGGACGTCGACTTCCCCGAACTTGCCCTCTTCTTCCCATTGTCGAATGATGGTTTCCAGCATATTGGAGATTCCGATTTCGGTAATCGGATGCCGATTCTCGGACATGGCCATCGGGGCGTTCGGGTTGATGGACAGGGGCCCGACCAGGCCTTTGATTCCGGCCTCCTGGACCAGGATGTTGCCACTGTTGGCGCCCTTCACATAGAGCACCTGCCGCCCTTCATGCGGCTCCCGAAATCGCAGGTAGACGCTGAAGGGCTGTTCCCGGAATTTCATGTCGATGCTGTGTGTGATGTAGCGATTGCCAACCAGTTCCTTTTTTACGAACTGGGCCGTGTAGTCCCGGACGCTACGCAATGTGCCGCGGCTGGCATATGCCATCTTCAATGCTGGCACCAGCGGATGCTTGGGATGCACGTGTTGCGGCAGTGGATCGACCTCAGCGGTGCTCGCCGGGGGATTGTTCGCCGTCATTGGGGGCTGATCGCCGCCCGATAAGCTGTCCGCGCTGTCCTGTGAGTCCGCGGGCTGGTCCGCATTGGAGCGTTGCGCCTGCTGGGGCCGCTGTGGTCGAGCGGTCCTGGTTTTGGGCCGCGCAGGGTCGGCGACCAGGACATTGGACGAAAGCCCGCAAATCGCCACGCAGGCGATCACCCAGGCATACCAGCAACAATGCTGCACGCTGCGATCACGAGCCACCGTAGAGATCCTCTCCATGGCCATGACGCTCCTTGCGAGTCGACGTGAAATTAGCCATTGCGGAGTTCAATCCAGGCTGGAGAATCGTATCATCCCAGCCGAAACTGCCTTCCGTGCACGAAAGAAACGAATTCTCCAGGACATCATGCCCCTGAAAATTGTTTCGCAAAACATACTCTATGTAGTGGCCCGTATTGAGATTTCTGCGACTCTCTAGTTGCCATCGATTGCCAGTGAGCAACGCGAGCGAAATGAATATGCCTCAAGGCAAGCGATTCAGCAACCTCTCATCCCGTTCGTGCGCTTGATGATAGACCTCATCGGCACGCATCGAGATATAGCATAGGCTAACGGAGGCTGCCAGATTCGGCAAAAGGAAAACGTGAAAAAGAAAGGGCAGCGCTGGCCCCGCCAGTCGCTGCCTCATCTAGTTTTCGGAAACTCCCCAAGTTCCCATTTTGATGTCGCTTTCAGAACCCCCTCTGTTGGCGACACTTGGCTGCGTTGTGATTTTCTGAACCCCCTCAGTCGATCACATGAGAACTGATAATGCAAGGTGCGTGCCAGTCAGAGGGACTCTTGGAGATTCTTGGCCGAATTCCGTATTTGGCCATTTTTCTGGTGCCATGGGGTGTATGGGATGCTTGGGGAGTGTGTTTGGCCCTCTCATCTGCAACTTTGAATTGTAGAACTTACCATTGTGGTGAATGTCTTTCTGCAAGTCTTGCCGGCTTCCTGACGTGCGGCGGAGTTGTGGAGCCACAATGCGCCCAGCTCGACCGGCGAGCGAATGGCACCTTTCAGACTTCCCTCTCGAAAAATGCTGATCAAAACTGGTGACCTCTTTGACCTCTTTGACCGTAAGATGGGCACTCTTGCCCGTCTCTGGATTCGATTCGCTAAAACAGACGGGCAGGAGTGC
>CAZQUW010000354.1:0-2534 GCA_964596215.1 uncultured Planctomicrobium sp.
AGTGGCACCCAACCTCAAGATCAAACTGTGACAAAGCGCTCGTTTGGATCAACCTGGTTCTCGATTGTACGTCGCTAACAACCATTAGGCTGACGCCTAACGCTGCGCCACGCAGAAAGAATACCTACAAATATCCCGTTTTACTCAAATCCGCCGCGATGGCAGGAGGAGTGGTGCAAGATGACTGTGAAGTTGTTGGATCAAGTTGATCTCGTCGACCAGGACCGGACACTGGTCTGGGAAGATAATTTTCTGTGGTACATTTCGCCGCATCAATGGACGGCGACGCTGACCGATTCAGGGACCGTTCTCCCATTGACCACGCACGGTGGCGGTGTCGCGCTGACGCCCAGTGATGGGACTGTTGCGGACAACGATGAGGCGTATCTCGGCTGGACGAACAAGAATATCGTCCCGACGAACCTGAAACCGATCGTGTTTCAAACCGTGCTGCAGTTCACGGAGGGGAACGTTGATGACGTTAACGTGATCGCGGGGTTAATGTCGACGAGTGCGGCGAATGCGTTGCTCGACGATGGCGGCGGCCCCCCGGCAAGCTATACGGGACTCGTCTTCTTTAAGGTCGATGGCGACACCGTGTGGCAGGTGGAATCGTCGGTCGGGGGGACCCAAACCACGACCCGGCTGATCGCCACCACCAGTCTCGATCAGAACTCGAAGACCGCCGGAGGATCAGCGAAACAGACGCTGCGGATTGAATTCATTCCGTATACGAGCACGCTGGCGGATGTCCTGTTCTTCATTGATGGCATCCTGGTGGCCAAGCATCTGTGGACCTACACCAATGCCGTGGCCGTGGCCCCTGTGGTGGGATTGAAGAACGGTGCCGCGACGACGGTCGAGACTCTCAATGTGTATACCGCCAAGCTGAAGACGCTGCGGTAGTCCCGGGCTGGGCGCCCCTGCCCGGCCGTAATTGATGCACGAGGATGGGTAAGCGTGCCCAGCCTCCAGATTTCACTTGTGACTGGCCTCTGCGCATCGTTGGGAAACGCCCGCGGATGCCAGTTTTCTATCCCTGGTGCTCAATCTGCCGAGATGGCGTGAGGAGCTTGTAATGACAGTGCAGTTGTTTCATTCGGGTCGATCGATGACCCGCGAAAAGCGGATGCGACGTGACTTCGAGCTGCGGGCTCGCGAGGGCGAGGCGGAGCTCTTCCTGGAAGAGTTCTCCGATGCGATTGCCAAAGATAAGGACTTCCGCCGCCGCATTTCATTCCGGCGGTTGCTGGAAGAGTTCGTTGATGGTGGCCGGGAGATTGTGGACTCGTGGAATCCGGCACATGGGGGTGCGGGTGCTTATCGCATTCAAAGCCTGCTGGAAGACGGGGCGTCCGTCACGACGGCGATGTTCGGCAATATTACGGGACAGATCATCTATACCGAGGTAATGCAGGGCTTCGACGATGAGGCTTATGTCTTCACCGATCTCGTGCCGAATGTCTCGACAAAGTTCAATGGCGAAGTGATCCCCGGGATTGGCCGCATGGGCGATGTCGCGGAGATCATTCCCGAGGGGAAACCGTACCCGCGGGCCGGCTTGAGTGAGGATTGGATTCAGACTCCGACGACTCACAAGCGGGGCATGATGATCGAATTGACTCGGGAGCAGGTCTTCTTCGACCGGACGAGTCAACTGATTGAGAAGGCCGCGGAGATTGGCCGGTGGCTGGGTTACGACAAGGAAATGAGGCTGATCAACGCGTTCCTCGACGAGAACGAAACGGCTCACAAGTACAACTGGCGGGGGACGATCTATAACACCTACCAGTCGGGGACTCCGTGGGACAACATCACGTCGAATAACGCCCTGGTGGATTGGACCGATATCGACGCAGCCGAGCAGACGCTGGCGAATATCCTCGACCCGAACACCGGGACGCCGCTGCTGAACCTGCCTAAGCACCTGGTCGTGGCGCGGCAGAATCTTTATACCGCGCGGCGCATCGTCGATGCGACGGAGATCACGGTCACCACGCCAGGTTATGCCACCACGGGCAATCCCAGCGAGACCCAGGCTGCGAACCCCATTGCCAATTACAAGATCGTCAGCAGCCAGCTGCTGGCGGCCAAGATGGCAACCGACTCCGACTGGTTCCTGGGCGATATCACACGCCAGTTGCGGTACATGGAGAACTTCCCGCTGCAGGTCGAGCAGGCTCCCGTGGGTGCCGGCAACATGTGGGAACGCGATATCGCCATGAGCTGGAAGGCGGGCGAACGCGGGGCGGCTGTGGTTGTCGAACCGCGCGTGACGACGAAGTGCACGGTGTCGTAGCCGATCAGACCGGCCCGAATCTTCTCAGGCGAGCGTTGGGCGTAAGCCCAATGGTTGTTAGCCGGCACGACCGATCCTGGCCGTGGCGCTGCGTTCGAAATGTTGGCGCCACACGCAGGTGGTCGACAGTCGGTAACAACCATCCGGCTGACGCCGGACGCTCGCCTGGGTTGGCCGGCGCGAATCTTCTCAGGCGAGCGTTGGGCGTAAGCCCAATGGTTGTTAGCGGCACGAC
>CAZQUW010000354.1:2634-5651 GCA_964596215.1 uncultured Planctomicrobium sp.
CGAATCTTCTCAGGCGAGCGTTGGGCGTAAGCCCAATGGTTGTTAGCGGCACGACCCATCCTGGCAGTGGCGCTGCGTTCGAAATGTTGGTGCCACGCGCAGGTGGTCGACAGTGGGTAACAACCATCCGGCTGACGCCGGGCGCTCGCCTGGGTTGGCCGGAGTCACTCCGCACTTTTTATCAGATGGAGACCAATCTATGCCGGAATACTGCACTCCCGAAGACGTCCGCCACCGGCTGACTGCCAACGGGTATCTCAATGTCGGTGATCTCGATGGTAATGGCCTGGTCGATGGCGACGAGGTCGCAGCGTCGATCACATCCGCGATTGAGTGGGCGGGAGCGGAGATCGACTACGCGTTGATCAACCATCGGCCCCCGTACTCTCTGGCGGTGGCTCGAGCCAGCGGCAACATTTTTCTGCGTTCCCGGGCGATCGATTGTGCCGCGTGGCAAGTGACCACTCACGGAGGACGGGATGTGCCGACGTCATTCCAGTCGGCATATGAGCGGGCCGTGGAGATGCTGGAGGGAATCCGCGAGCGGGGCAATGAAGTGCCCGGTCTGAACAACGGCACGACCACCTGGCACGACAACGGCCGGGACATTTTTGAAATCCAATCGGAGGCCTTCACATGAGCATTCTGTTTCACGAAATCCAACTCGATCGTCCCTGCGGCTGGCATGGGCAGCGTTGGACGAAAGTCGGCCCGCAGCATGTCATTCCAGAGGGGGCGCCGGATCTTCACGAGAACCGGCAGCTAGTCCCCGCTAACGACGCGGTCGACCTGTTGCCGGAATCGTTCACACCCCATGCGGAGACAATCGCACATGACGGCGAAAACTACTGAGGCCCGGCTGGCGGTCTGGTCGGTCATCAACAACTGGGAGCCACTGAATCCCGCCGGGGTGTCGGTCTTCAAGCGGAAGCTGACACATGCCGATGACGTGGCACTGCTGCAGAACAGCATCGAGGCTGGCCTGCGGGATCTGGTGGTGATTGAAGTTCTGCCCGTCCGAACGGCTCCGGCCTGGCAGACTCACCGGATGCAGGAAGTTCCGTACTCGATCACGCTGCGCATCGCAGGGCTGAAGTTAGGGGCCCTGGAACAGATCGTCGAGGACACGGTCCGGGGCCTCTATCAGGCCGCTGATCCGCTGACTCCGACGGTCAGCTATATCCGTGCGGCGACAGGACGGCTGCCGCACGGTTACGAGGTCTCGTGGGCCAAGGATGGCCTGGGTAAGGACAAGGCGACCAAAGTCTGGGTGGCCACAGTGCAACTGGGCCTGGTGTTCAACCAGGACCCGTTCGGAGCAACCTGAGTGTCTCTAATCGCTCCCTGGTCAAACGGGTGGGGACTGCGAGGCAGTTAACGACGATTTACACATTTCTTAATAAGGGTCTAGCAGATGGCGATTCATGGAATTAAGTCTTATCTCGTACTGGGTGCCGAGACCACCTGGGGCACAACCCCCGGTACTCCCGAGTACTATCACCTGCCGGTCACCTCGTATGGCGTGAAGATGGCTCGCGATCGGCGGAACTCGACCCCGTTTGTCGGCCTGCAGCAACGGAAGCACGGTCGCTCATTTCGCGGGATGCCGTCGGGGCAGCTGCAAACGAACCTCTACGGCTACAAGCCTGGTGGTGCGGCGCAATCGATCATGGAGTACCTCATCACCTGGGCGTGCAGTCAACCGGAATCGATCGACAAGCTGAGCAAGTTTGCCGACTGGGCAGAGGGCCCGGATATTTCCAACGTGCGACACAACGGATTGCGGGTCAACGGCTGGACGGTAGAAGGCTCCGCCGATTCCGGGACAGTGTTGATCTCACTCGACCTGATGGGCAAGTCGGAGTCAGCCCTGGCGACGGCACAGTCGTTACCGAATGACCGCGAGCTGTGCGTGGAAATGGAGTTTTCCGACTGCACGTTCGAACTGGGAGGCGTGTCCCAGGCGCTCCGTTCCTTCCGCTGGCAGGGTCAGAACAATCTGGCTGCAACCTACGTCAACGGCACGTCGCCGGCGTTCCTGGCGGCGGGCCAGCTTGTGGAGAGCCTGAACTTCACCTTCATGAAAGCGGACGACACCTACACCGCCTATCAACGGGCCTTCGCGGAAGTCGAGATGACGGGCCAGATCGTCCTGAAGGGCGCACACAACGGCAGCGGCACCGGCGGCACAAACTTTACGGTGTTAACCGTCGACTTCAACCGCCTGGCATTTGTGAACCCAGAAGATACGCGAGCGATGAACGCGCTGATCGAAGAGGGGCTGACCTTCGACGTCCTCAAGCCTGACTCCAGCTCCGCCGCGAAAACGTTGACGTATTCCGAGGTCGAATAGACAGAGAGGTGTTGAGTGTCGCAGTCTGGAAATGCTGATCGCGGAGCCGTCACGTTCCCCATTCGGGAGTTGACGGGACTCATTGACGATGTCCGGAATCAAATGGACCGACGCAGTGCGGATGTCTTGACTCAGTTAGGGGTCGAACTGCTGGATCATGTCAGAGATGCCTATGTCGTCAAGGCGGGTGGTGGAACCGGAAGTGATGGTATCAGCTGGGATGCCATTGAGGGGCGTTCCCTGCGTCGTCGTGGGCGGCGCCATGGGGGGGCTAAAAAGTCCCAGGGGGCGAAGCGTACGTCTCAGCTTGGCAGTGCGGGGGACTCACGGCGAAAACTCGGCCCCAGTGCTGGCGCCTATGAGATTGGTTGCGACACGGGGCGTCAGTTGACCAGCCTGCAACCGGGGACACGTGGTGATAGTGGTGAAAGTCTGACCGTCGATCGGGACTCGGTGACTGTCCGGGCGAGACTGAGTTACTCCCCCTACTTCGATCGGCAGCGGCCCATCATGCCGGAAACAGTGCCCACTGCCTGGCTGGATGATCTGGAAAGGATCGTGTTGTCTCACGGCGAGAAAGTGGTATCGGCCGTTCTGGACAGGCCGTAGTGAGTACTTTGCCAGCGTTAGATTCTGGGATTGGGTGCCACTGGCTCGGCCAGTG
>CAZQUW010000355.1:0-5592 GCA_964596215.1 uncultured Planctomicrobium sp.
GCAACCGCTGGACCTGCCCGAAGGTACTGAGGTCGTGATCGACATTCACCAGATGGCGACCGACGAACAACAGGCGTGGGAACTGGCCTGCAGCCGCCTCGAAGCCGAATGGGATCTCGCCGACCCCAGCTTTGACGATTGGCGCAAGCTGTATGCCGTTCATTCACAGCGCGATTCCGAGTAACACCGGCAAACCTCAACCCCCGGATGGGCATCAGCGCCGATCCGGGGGTTGGACTTTATTGAGCATTCACGAGGCGCTGACAGCGTGAGTTCTCGTTCCAGGTCTCGCGACTTGATGCCGACGGGCAATGGTACTCCGCCTGAGAATTGTCGGCTGCACGAAGGGATTCGATGCCTGCTTTTGTGAGACTTATTCGGCAATTACTTCTTGGCGCCGTGATCCTGGAATTGCTGGGCGCTACTCCAGCGCCGCTACTCTGCGCCGGTGACCGCCGCTGGGCTCGGTATCACCGCCACCACGTCTGTCCGCAGGTGCCAGGTGCCGTTGTTCCGGCTCCGACCTGCGGCGCGGTGCCACGTTGCGGTGCCGTCGCCGCACCGACTGCGGCTGTTGCACCAGTTCCACCACCGGAACCCCCGCGCGTGGCGGCACCGGAAGTCGTTTTGCTCGGGTACTCGGTGCAGGGGGTGCCCATCACCATGCACGTGTTTGGCAGTCACGGCCGAGCCGCCCTGATCTTCGGCGCCATTCATGGCAGCGAACCCAACAGCGGGCATCTCGCCCGCCATTTGCTCGACTATCTGCTGGAAAATCCCGCCGCCTATGCCAATCGCCGGGTTGCCGTGGTCCCGGTCACCAACCCGGATGGACTGGTGCGCACCCGGCGTTTGAACGAGCATCAGATCGATCTCAATCGCAACTTCCCGGCGAGTAACTGGAAGGTCACCAAGCCCGGCGCGACTTTCGGCGGTGAGAAGCCTGCCAGCGAGCCGGAGACGCAGGCCATCATCAAGGCGGTGGAATTGCTCGAACCAGACCGCATTGTGTCGATTCATGCCATCACCCGGGGCCGCGAGTGCAACAACTACGATGGCCCCGGCAGCGAACTGGCGGAAGCGATGAAGGTCCAGAATGGCTATCGCATCGCCAAGACAATTGGCTATCCCACCCCGGGTAGCTTTGGCTCTTGGGCAGGCGTGGATCGGCAGATCCCGACGATTACCCTGGAGCTCCCGGTCGACCTGCCGGGTGAAGAATGCTGGAAAAAGCACCGTGCGGCGCTGCTGGCGGTCATTCAATTCAGCGTGACGGCGAAAAAACCCTGAACAATTTTGTTCCCCCTTGCTGCCAGGTTATTGGGTGACGGTCATCGCTGAGGGGCACCTCACCGATATCAACTGTTGACGAAGCACTCGCGCGGCGCCAGACTGGCGCACGAAACGCGGGCCATTTTACTGGTAGAATGCCGCGGCACTTCCGTGTCTTCTTTGACTACCTGAGAAGGAATGCATGCTATGGGTTCGCGACGAGTGTGCCGTGTGAGCGACCGCTGTTTCACGAGGGGGGCAGCCTGGGCCTGCTGTTTATGGCTGCTGGCTGGCTGCAATTCTCAACCGGCCCCAGAGTCGCCGGCCAAACCAGGCGCGGTGGTTGCGGCTGCGTCGCCCGAGGCGAAGAAGAAGGCGCCCGCAACGACTTCGGCAACGGGGGATGTCCCGTCAGCCGATCGCGTCATCATTCGGTATGAAGTGCACGGAGCCGGCGAGCCGGCCCTGGTGTTCATCCACGGCTGGTGTTGCGATCGCACCTTCTGGCAACCACAACTCGATCATTTCGCGAAATCGCGACGGGTCGTGGCGATTGACCTGGGTGGGCATGGTACGTCCGGGATGGGACGGAAGAAGTGGACCATGGCCGCGTTTGGTGCGGACGTGGCTGCCGTCGTCAACAAGCTGGGTTTGAAGTCGGTCGTCCTGATCGGGCATTCCATGGGCGGTCCAGTGATGCTGGAAGCGGCTCCGCTGCTCAAGGAACGACTCGTGGGCCTGGTCGGTGTGGATACGCTGACCGACCCCGAAGAAAAGTATTCTCCCGAGCAGATGGCCGAGTACCGGAAGCCGTTTGAACAGGATTTTGCGAGCGGCATGCGCGAGGCACTCCGGCATGAGCATGACTTCTTCACCGCGAAGACGAATCCCGTGTTGATCGAACGGATCGTGGCCAAGATGTCGTCAGCGCCCGCCGAGGTCGGTGTCGGTGCGTTCCAGGCGATGCTCGATTTTGCCAACGAATCCGAACGGCCCCGATTGTCAGAAGTGAAGGTGCCGCTGGTCTGCATCAACGCAATCCTCGACCCGAAGAAGGTCGAAGCCGGACGGAAATACGCCCCGCAATTCGAAGTCCTGACGCTACCCGACGCGGGGCATTTTCTGATGATGGAATACCCGGACGAGTTCAATGCGCTGCTTGAGAAAACGCTGGCGGAGATGATTGAACCCGGGAAAAAGCCAGAGTGATCCATAGCACCTGAATCGCAATCAGGCGAGCGTTCGGCGTAAGCCGGATGGTTGCTGGCGACTGACGCAAATCATCGATTCTGAGTTCTTTGGGTGCCACTGGCTCTGCCAGTGCTGTTTGCGAGTCAAATCACACTCGGCACTGGCAGAGCCAGTGGCACCCAACTGAGAATCGATTGATTTGTTTTGCTCACACGTTTGAGTGACGTGCAACGGTTGATTCGGGGCGGTCACAACCATTCGGCTTCCACCCGGACGCTCGCCGGCGTGCAATTCTACCCCCGTGCATACGGCCCGGAGGCTGTGCCCGGAAAGTGCGAGAATCCGGCGTGCACGCATTCGGCCAGAACCTTGGCGGCACTCAGCAGATCCTCGCGTGAGGCATCCAGGTGTGTGCAGGCTCGCAGGCGGGATTTGCCGCCTGCGTTGATCAGGACGCCGCGCTGCTTCAGGGCGTAAGAGAGCTGCGACGCATTTCCGAGCGCCGGGTCGACTTCGAAGAAGACCAGATTGGTGGGCACGCCGGAGGCATCCAGCTTGATCCCGGGAATCTTGCGAATTTCTTCGGCGAAGGCTTGAGCATTCTCGTGGTCGATCGCCAGTCGCTCGATGTTGTTTTCGAGTGCATAAACTGCGGAAGCGGCCACGATTCCTGCCTGCCGCAAGGCGCCGCCGAA
The DNA here is from genome assembly GCA_964596215.1 of uncultured Planctomicrobium sp. Classification (GTDB taxonomy): domain Bacteria; phylum Planctomycetota; class Planctomycetia; order Planctomycetales; family Planctomycetaceae; genus JAKFVC01. The sequence goes on from CAZQUW010000355.1 coordinate 3,159, forward strand.
CATCTTGCGGGCACGCCGCGCGCGGTAAATCAGATCCTTCGAACCGATCAGGATCGACCCCATGGGGCAACCCAGTCCCTTGGAGAAGCAGACCGAGATACTGTCGATATGCTCGCAGATTTTTGCAGCTGAATGGCCCGTCGCGACGACCGCGTTAAACAGCCGGGCGCCATCCATGTGGACTTGCAGACCGTTCGAATGGGCCCATGTTCCCACGCGTTCCAGCATGTCGAGCGGGTAACAATGTCCGCCGCCGACGTTCGTGGTGTTCTCGACACAGACCAGCCGCGTGCGGGCGAGGTGCTGGTTGTCGGCCCGGATCTGGCCTTCCAGTTGCGGCAGGTCCAGCATTCCGAGGTGACCGGTCAAGACGCGCGAGGTCACACCGCTGAGGGCCGCCGGGGCACCCCCCTCGAAACTTGCGATGTGCCCGCCGGCCTCAATCAGCAGTTCGTCGCCCGATTGGCAATGGGCCCGAACGGCCATCTGATTCGATTGTGTTCCGGAGCAGCAGTACACTGCCGCTTCCTTGTTGAACATCTTGATCACCATCTCTTCGAGACGATTGACGGTCGGATCCTCACCGTTCATGTCGTCGCCGACTTCGGCGTTGGCCATGGCTTGGCGCATGGCGGCGGTCGGTCTGGTGACGGTATCACTCCGCAAATCAATCACTCGGCTCATCAGTCGGTCCTAATCTGGGTGGCGGTAGCAGCCGCCGAAAAGATTCGAATTAAACGCTATAAAAAGCTCTGCCCCAATTCAAAACCACCTGCGCTATTGCAGTGACGTGCTGCTCACAACCGGTTCTGTCAGGGCCTCAAAAATGATGTTCGGAATAATCCGCACGCGGATCGAAGAACACGTTATACCATGGGGGGCCAGCGATGAGACGTGCGATCCCGGGTTGCGTGATCAGAATGCCCCATTTTGACGGCCGCCAGAATAACCCATCAACCATCACCCCCGCAACTTTACCTCACACGGAAGATGGTCTACGATTTGCGAAAGTTACGCCTCCAGGCCGCCTGATTTTCTGGCCTCCAAGAACCGACAACACACAGGCTCTATTATGCGGATCGACCGAATTGACCTCTATCACGTCGCCATGCCCCTCATTTATCCGTGGCGCACCGCCTACGGCGAGGACACCGCGGCCCATGCTGTCTTGTGCCGGATGGTCAGCGGTTCGGTCGAAGCGTGGGGGGAAAGTTGTCCCCTGACCGCCCCCTGTTACAGCCCGGAATGGGGCGGGGGCATCTTCACCGTGGCACGCGACTGGCTGGCGCCGGCATTGATTGGCAAGGAGATTGCCTCGGGTGATGACCTGCAGAAGCAGCTGGCGATCTACAAGGGCAACCCGTTTGCCAAGGCGATTCTGGATACGGCCTGGTGGAGTCTGCAGAGCCGTTTGACCAACACGCCGCTGTATCGCCTGCTGGGCGCCACGCGCAATGAAGTCCCAGTGGGGGCCGACTTCGGAGTGATGGATTCGATCGATGACTTGCTGGCGGCCGTCGACAAAGCGGTCGCGGCACGCTTCCCGCGGGTGAAGCTGAAGTTCCGTCCGGGTTGGGATTTGAATGTGTTAAAGGCGGTGCGCGGTGCATACCCGACGCAAACTTTCCACATCGATACCAACAGCGGTTACCGTCTGTCGGATATCGATCTGTTCAAACAGGTGGACGAATTCAACCTCGCGATGATCGAACAGCCTCTGCAGCATGACGATTTGCTGGATCATGCGGAACTGCAACGGCAGATTCGGACACCCGTGTGTCTTGATGAGAGCATCGTAACGGTGCGGCAGGTGGAGCAGGCGATCAAGTTGGGCAGCTGCAAGTACGTCAATATTAAGCCGGGGCGCGTGGGGGGGCTGACCAACGCGGTCAAGATCCACGACACGTGCCAGCGCGCCGGAATTCCCTGCTGGGTGGGGGGCATGCTGGAAAGCAGCCTGGGGGCCGGGATCTGCGTCGCACTGTCGATGCTGGATAACTTCACCTACCCCGCCGATATCTTCCCCAGCTCGCGGTTCTATCATCAGGACCTGTCGGAGCCCGCTTTGCAGTTAATCTCGCTGGCGGATGGCACGCCTGGCATTCGAGCCACCGACTCACTGCCAGAACCAGTCGCCGATCGACTCGCGAAACTCACGATTCAGCAGGCGACGTTTAAGGCCTGAATCTGCCCGCGCGATTGTGGGACAAAAGATATAGGACGGACAATCCGGTCCGTCTTTTTTATAGTCGACTCTCAGAAGACGGACAGGATTGTCCGTCCTGCGGTCTGATGTCCGTGACGTCAGTAGCGCTGAATCGTGCAAGGCTTTTTCGAACACGGTTGAAGTGCCAAATGAGGATGCCACGGGCTCAGTCAGTGCTTTTCGGGACAGTCGCGAGACGACCGGCACTGGCAGAGCCAGTGGCACCCT
>CAZQUW010000356.1:0-5545 GCA_964596215.1 uncultured Planctomicrobium sp.
CCAGTGCGAAAGTAGGTTATTGCCGGAAACTTACAACCCCAAAGCCCGTGATCGATTGATCGCGGGCTTTGGGCATTCTTTGTCGATGTTTTTCTGATTGTTTTTATCTCTTCATGCGTGCCAACACGTTTCTGATCACCTGTTTTGGCTACGCTCGGCCTGCCTGTCGAAGGTGACCGCCCCTGGTGATCTCTCGGGGTTGACGTGGTGTATGCGAAACGACAGCAGTGTGGCTCTTAAGGTGGTTCAATGAGGAGGGCTTCCATCGGTCGAGGATAATGTGGGGTGGCCAATTGATGTGTTACTGGGCCGCCCCACTCGTTCGATGAGCGTGATGAGCGTCTTGCAGCAATCGCGGGTTAAATGTTCGATACATTCGCCCCTAACAGCCCGACTTTGATTCCATTTTGAGTCAGGATTTTTGTCGCCTTACTGTTAATGACCAGTAAAATAATCAGGCCCAGACACGGTACGAGCGCCAGGATTCCCAATATGATTCCTGTCCCGGTACTGTAGACCTTGAGTGCCAGCATGAACACAAAGACGGTACTTACCAGGCCGACGATGATGACCCCCACGCCAAGCAATGGGCGAAGCTGAGGTGGCAGCAGGAACTGGCCAAAAACTGCCAGCAGATAAACGAGGATGCACACCAGAATGGCTTTCTGGTACTGGGCGACCTTCCTGAGATCGGCGCGTGTGCCACTCACGACGCCGGTGGCTTCGTGGCTCGAGTCTGTACTGGGCGATTCGTAAGGGTTTTCACTCATTTGATGCTTTCGAGTTTGGGGCTGATGGTCATTGAGCGTGCGGCTGTTCATAATGCACGAATTGGCACAGATATCAAGCTCCCAGAACCGGCTCTGGTCAATGATTTTTCCAAAGCAGGTGCGTGCTCGACGAACAGCCACTCTTAAGTTGAGGGAGACCGGCAATCACAGCTGCGTGCATCCATTATCGCAGTTTGTTCAGGAATCCCCGAATCGCCGGGCCGAACAATCCCCGCTTTTGCTGAATCGTCGACCACCAACCTCCCTTCAAACTGCAGAAGTACTAGCTGTTTCGCCACAACCTGCAATCAATAGGCGCTCCCGAACTGGGCAGCAGATGTGCCGCTGCAGGCTGATCGCCTCGTTCGGGCTGGCCCTAATGCCAGCTGAGCGGAGCGAGGCCACTGGCGGGCCTTTCTTGGGGCGCAGCCGGTTGGGACTGGCAAGACGCTCGGCGCGTTGCTGAGTCCTGCCGCAGTGGAAATCGGGGATCCCAATTGATTCCAGGTTGTTCATCGATATAATCCAACGCCTGCCAGCGTCGCATGTGGATGTGTGGATGGATCTGGCCGGTAATGTGTAACGTATGGCTGCGAAGCACTTTGGACGCAGTAAATGGGGGAGTTATCTCCCAGATCACTTAGAAACAGGGTCGTTATGTCAAAGCAACGTCGAGGCTTCACACTGATTGAACTGCTGGTGGTGATTGCGATCATCGCGGTCCTCATCGCTTTATTATTGCCTGCGGTCCAGCAGGCTCGAGAGGCCGCCCGACGTACGCAGTGCAGGAACAACCTCAAGCAGATCGGTCTGGCACTGCACAACTACGCAGAGACCTTTCAGTATTTCTGCCCGGGGGGAGTCTCGTTGTCGGGTCCACCCACTGCCAACTGGTGTGTCGGAAGTCCCAGCTATAAGGGGCGGGCCCCCTGGACGGTGATGATTCTGCCGTACATCGACCAGACGACCGTCTACAACCGGTTCAATTTCAGCGAAGATTTCACGGTCCTCGCGGATGCGGCGGTTTACCAAGGCTCCGCCACCAACAATGCTGCCTACAAGATACCGATGCCTGTTTACTGGTGCCCCTCGGATCCCAATGCGAATTCGACCACGAATATTGGTAACTACCGGGGCGTCCAGGGAGGAGGCGATGGGCTGCACGACTGTAATCCCGCCACTGGGATCAAGTTCTACACGAACGGCACACTCTATATAAATTCCAAAATTGCCTTTCGAGACCTCACTGACGGAGCCTCCAACGTGTTGCTGGCGGGCGAGAGTTTTTATAATACGACTCTGGCCGATACGACCATTGCCCAGCGCGCTCAAGGTTGGGCTTCGGCCGCCAGCACTCGTACGGACGGGGCGCTGCCTCCGACGCTTGCGTCTGCCTGGAAGGGAATTAACAGCTTTCCCTACAATCCCGCATCGACCAGCTACCTTTATTATATGGCAGACTATTTCAGCAGTCGTCATGTCGGCGGGGCTCAATTTCTGATGGCCGATGGTTCCGTCCATTTTCTCAGCCAGAACATGAACAGTACAACTTTTCAAACGCTGGGCATTCGCAACGATGGAGCGCCCGTCGGGGGAATGCAGTGAGATGCGGCGAATACCGGGTGGCGAGACATGGCTCGTGTGCCGCTCGATGTCCGCCCCCTGGTGGTCCTTCTCACTGAGATACTTCGCGGTCCGTTCTGTTTGTCGTTTCATGGTCAGTTTTTTCGAGAGACCCAATTGATGTCCGATTGCGCGACACCTGCCTCAACGCACTTCTGCATTCCGGTTCAAATCGTTCGCCATCTGCTCAGCTCGCTGCTGCTGGCCGCGCTGCTGGTCAGTTCGGGGTGTTCTGGCGCTAGTGATGGACCAGTTCGATTTCCCATTTCCGGTGCCGTCACGTTTGATGGCAAGCCGGTTCTGGATGGCGAGATCTTCTTTCAGCCTGATGAAAAGGCCGGGAATTCGGGCCCCGCAACGGTTGCCGGTATCCGGGATTCCAAGTATTCCGTGCCGGTCGAACAAGGGGTGGTTGGCGGACCCTACGTGGTAAAGATTACGGCTTACGAAGTTCCCAAGGGAGCCGCAGGGCCGCTGGCATTTCGAGGTGGTCCCTTGTTTCCCGATTATTCTACGAAAGTTGACTTTCCGAAGAAGCAGTCCACCCACGACTTTGAAGTGCCGGCAAAAAAATAGGCATTCCTGAATGTCGGCGATGATCGCAGCATCACAGGCTGACACACTGGTATGTGGAGCGCGGAGCGGGGGCCCATGATCTTGCCGACGATTGCCGTCACCGCCAGCCTGGCCGACTCGGCGAACACGGTCGGTATTTGAGATCCTCATGAGTTTTGAGGGCTGAATCGCTGTGGAGGCAATAAGACTTCGGTTGCCAGAATCTCGCCCGAGGCCGAATTCGTGAAAATATTCCGGCCAGTGTTGCTGTGCAACCGGTTGACAGGAGGCACGACTACAACAGATTTCGATGCATCGATCCCTTTGCGATCAATCTACAAATCCAACACGCCAAAGGGTATTGGCCGTGACGCAGCGGTGCGATGAAAATCTGACCTGATTTCCGAACGGACCTCCCGTCGAGCCAGCTGGCACAGCAACCTTGGCCCACCAACATGAGGGGATTTGCACCAAACCGGGGCACCTGGGGCAGTGCCATCGAACACGTCCCTTTTCTGAGCCGAGTTGCTTCACTTGTGCTCAGTCTTGTGACTGTGCTCATGCGAATGTTGGTGCGAATGTTGATGGGACTCTGAACTGGGCTTCTGCCGCCGTCTTCCAAGTTGGGCCTCGGCAAATGCAAAGCTCTCGCGATTCGCCGATTCCCAATCGCCGTTCTGGGCCGCCTCGATGATGCTTTCGAAATGGCGCAGCTCAGAGTCAGACATCTTGCCAGCATCATGACGTTCCAGGACGGCTCGCTCGACACCTTTCAACCACTCCTCGTTGCGGCTGGAGACGGCCGTCCACAGCAGTTGAATATACTTCAGGTTGTCATGTTCCACGACAGGCGGGCGCATCCACCACCAATAGGCATAAAACGCGACGCCCCCCAAAATGATCGCCATCGGAATGAGCCAAATCCGCTCTCGCCAACTCATCTCGTCTGTATCTGGTCTCATAGAGTCTTCTATACCATTGCTTGACTATCGACGACGCGACTGTTGAGCCTGCTCTAAATTCAAGCAGGCTCGCTCGGCTTCGGACCAGTCACCATCACTTGCCATGAGCCCAATGTCCGTCAAGACGGTGATCTCGCCTTCATCCATGTCGCCACGAGTTTGTTGCAGTCGGACCGCTTCAAGGACCTTATCAACCTTCATACGATCGCGCGATGAGATCGCCGTGCGCAGCAGTTGTACGTATTTCAAGTTAGCGACCTGGATGATCGGCTCACCCGAACCACAGCCCAGAATGCCAACAATGAGAATCGCCGCTGCCAAGTTGAGTTTCAAACCGACGCTCCTCAGCTGCAGGTTTCACCAGCCGTCAGGCTCAACGCGCAAGCACGTTGCACGCGAACCAGACTGCGGCCAGGTAGCAAACTTGCCCTCGGCGCGACGCCATTCAAAGCCAGGCGGAAACAGCTGAATCCAGCTCAAAACTCGCCGACGATCTCGCCCTTGGCACGACTCGACAGTGCGGCCCAAGTGGGCTGATGGATTAACTGGCTGATGAATCGCACGCTGCCATCCCCCAACAGCACATGCGCGCCGCCAACGTGCGGCGAATACATTTGACATACATGGCATAGCGGACTGTTGGGCGGATGAATTGGTGCAAATCCGGTGACCGGATCGATCTCTCCCATTGCCGGTCCGGAGTGAACATTAACCAGCGTCGCAGCGTGGTCGCAGGCTGTGATCGGGTATTTAACGGAATCGATCGTGCAGACTTGCGCTCCTGGTACGACGCCCACCCAGGTCTTATCGCTGATCATGCTGTGCTCGCCGATGAACACGGTATTCGTCAAACCGTCAATCACGTCGGCGGTCGAGGTGCGCGAGTTCCGATACAACGGACCGTCTGCGATGCTGCCATAGTCTTCCAATTGAAATCCCCAGGTTTCCTCCTGCCCGGCGTTCGCCACATAGTGTGAACGCCCAAACCTGGCCAACTGATTCCCGCTCGAGTCTCGAACGGTCATGGGACCGTCGGAATTAGTTGCGGAAGGATTCAGAAACACCGGCAGGTTGATGGCCGCAGCATTGGCATTCGCGGGATCCCAGCAGGGAAGATCAGTTCGTAACTGGTTGTACAGAGGGGCTTGATCAAGATGAGGCAGCAGCATGGCTCCCCAGGCAAAGCCATTGGGACCATCGTAGGTCACGGGGTCGCGACTCGGATGTCGAGTGTCCGCGAAATAGGATGCGGGGAAGATCTTGTGACTGTCATGGTAATTGTGCAGGGCCAGCCCAATTTGCTTGAGGTTGTTACGACTTTGCGTCATTCGAGCGGCCTCACGTGCTTGCTGAACAGCAGGCAATAACAGCGCCATCAGAATGGCGATGATCGCAATGACGACGAGCAATTCAATTAGCGTAAACCCACGGGCGCCACACTTGGTGTCTGGGCCATTTTTCGAAGTCCGCTTAGACATTTCTGCGCCCCAACAATCTGTTTTTGATTACACAAAATATTGATTTTCAATCATAGCTGTGCAATATTTGGCTTGCAAGCGATTTTCCGGCGATTATGCAAATGACAGGATATTCGCGGGTTGGCACAGGTTGCTGTGCGACGTGGGCGAGGAAACG
>CAZQUW010000357.1:0-5498 GCA_964596215.1 uncultured Planctomicrobium sp.
GGTGGTTTCGGTGGTGGCGCGAGTTCTCGCCCCGGCGGATTGGGTGGTGGCAGTTACGCGGGCAGCGGCAGTCGGCCTGGTGGCTTTGCAGCACCAGCCAGATCCGCGACATCGGGTTCACGCAGCTTCGGAAGTTCCCAGGGCTCCGGTTCTGCGAACCGCACCTCTGGTGTCGGGCCAAACGGGGGTTCATGGAACGCTGGTAGCGGTAGTGGGTCCTATACCACCAGGAATGGCGGCACCATCGACTACAAGGGTGCGGCGATCGGCGGTACGACCGGCGGCGGAATCAGCGGTGGACGCTACGTGGGTGGAGTCCAGGTGACTACGGCTGGCGGACAGACGATCAACAAGGCTGGTACCGGAAAGGGTGTCAGCGGGCCCAACGGCTACAGTGCCGGCAGTCGCACCAGTGTCTCGAATACTTACGGACCGCAGGGTTCGGGTGCCTCGGCATCACACAGCGGCTTCGCATCCGGCCCGGGGGGCACTGTGGCCGGAGGTTGGGGTGTCAGTGGCGGACCAGACGGTGCCTCAGCCAGTCGCTGGGGCCTGGCCAGTGGCCCCAATGGTACTGTGGCCGGCAGATCCGGCGTGGCAGTGGGCTCCGATGGCGTTGCCGCGGGCCGGTCGGGAATCGCCGTCGGGCAGAATGGCGCCGTCGCGGGGCGTTCCGGAGTCGCTGTGGGACCGAACGGCGGAGTCGTCGCCGGCCGGTCGGGTGTCGCCGTCGGCCCTAATGGTGTTGTCGCGGGTCGTTCGGGCGTCGCCGTCGGCCCCAACGGCAACGTCGTGGCAGGTCGCTCGGGTGTGGCCGTCTCCAATGGGACTTACTACCGATCGACAGCCGCGATTACAGGGCAAGGAGCCTATGTCCGCACGGCATGTACTCCGTACTACGGCTGCTTTACCGCAGGCTGGCATGCTCAATACCCGGGGGCCTGGTACGCCGCGGCGTGGGGCACGACCGTCGCCTGGCGCGCCGCGACCTGGGGAGTTCTGGCCGCTTCCTGTGGCTACCCCTCGCAGCCCGTCGTGTATGACTATGGCAGCACCGTTGTCTATCAGGACAACAGCGTTTATCAGAACGGCGAGCCAGTGGCCACGGCTCAAGAGTACTCGCAGCAAGCCACTGACATTGCTCAAACTGGCAAGACCACCGAGGCTCCCGTCGACGGTAACTGGACGCCACTGGGGGTCTTCGCGATGGTCCGCGGCGAAGAGCAGACTGCCGATAATCTCTTCCAGCTGGCCATCAACAACGATGGGATCCTGCGCGGCAACTACTACAACGCCTTGACCGACACCACGGAAACGGTCTTCGGTTCGGTCGACAAGCAATCGCAGCGTGCCGCATGGACTGTCGGCGATAAGAAGACCCCCGTGTATGAAGCGGGGATTTCCAATCTGACGTCAGACCATACAACCATGATGGTCCACTACAGCAATGACCGCTCGCAACAGTTCACGCTGTTCCGTATCGAACAGCCGAACGATGGCGATGGCCAGCCAGCGGCACAAGGTGACGCGCCGAATCAGGCGGCACCGGCGGGAGCGCAACAACCACAACCCCCTGAACCGGGACCGGCAGAATAGGTTATGCAGGAGCAGATTCGGGCCGTCAAATTACGTTCCATCGAGAATGATCTCGATGGATCGTTTCTTGCTCCCCGGTTTGTTGCAGGGCCGCGTTCCCATGTCCGACGCCACAACATCGCGAAACCTATCGCGGCACCATGGCCGCAACATCAGCCGCTTGGCTCGCATCGGCAAGGGGCGTTGCAAGCGCAATCTGGGGCTCGCTCTTTAACAAGACGTTTACGCGGACTCGAACTGTGCGAGCGCAAGGGTTTGAGAGTCAGGTGCAGTCCACTCATATTCGGGCTGCACTCTGACTCGGTTGCTCTCACACCCTCAAGCACTCAAACGCTGTCGATTGCGTCTACATGAAGTGCAACCGCTCTAGCTCAAGCCCTTTACTTCCCACCCCTGGCGATATTCACGGCGGATGTGCCGGGCGGCTTCGGGTTTGTTCTTAAACTTCAAACCCGCGGCGTCCCATTCGAGCTTCTCATTGGGGAAGTAGGTCGCAACACCCCCCAGCAGAACGCTCTCGGTCAACGGACCTGCATAGCCGAAATGGGCTGAAGTCTGGCCCTCGCCCCTGACGGCGTTGACGAACTGGTGCCAGTGATTGTTGTCCGTCACCTTCGGCCGCTCGTAATCCTTGTACTGGACCTCGGGCAGCAGGATCGGCATCGCCACGTGGGGCAGTAACATCGCCCCCTTGGTACCGAGGAACAACGACCCCTGATCCGGCAGCGGCTTGTCTCCCAATACGGGCGCGGTCACCTCTTTCGACGGTCGCTGGTCGCCATCGTACCACGTAATGGGAAATGCCGGTCCGACCGACTGCGCCGTTTCGGGGAAGGTGAATTCGACAATTGCGTCATTGGCCCAGTTCGACGCGTTCGGTGCCGAGCCCAACGACTTCACCGTCAAGGGAGCTGTCAGTTCGAGTGCCTTGAAGACCGGATCGAAGATGTGACAGCCCATGTCGCCGAAGGTGCCCGTACCAAAGTCGAGCCGCTTGCGCCAGTTGCCTGGATGATCGTAGCCATTGATGTAAGATCGGGGCTGAGCAATTCCGAGCCACAGATCCCAGTTCAGCGAAGCCGGGATCGCATCCATCCGCTCGGGACGCGGTGCCGGGTCACCCCATTTCTTGCTGCTCCAGGTATGTACTTCCTTAACCTTGCCAATCGCGCCCGCCTGAATGGTTGCCACTGCGGCACGATAGGGCGCTGCCGAATGGACTTGAATGCCCATCTGTGTGACAAGCTTCTTTTCGGCCGCATACTCGGCCAGCTTGCGCGACTCGTAGACATCGTGCGTTAACGGCTTCTGGCCGTAAACATGCAGCCCCAGCTGCATCGCCGACATGCCAATCGGGGCGTGCATATGGTCCGGGGTCGAGACATTCACCGAATCGAGGTTCTTATGCTCTTTGTCGAGCAACTCACGCCAGTCCTGGTAAATCCGGCAGTCAGGAAATCGCTTCTTCACTTCCGCCGTCCGCGACAGATCAACATCGGCGACGCACACCAGCTTCACCTTGGGATGGCTGGCAATTGCCCCCAGATCGGCACCGGCCATGCCGGACGCACCAAAGCTGGCATGGCGCACGACGTCAGTCGGAGCGGCCGAGCACAAGTGAGGAATAAAAGCGGGGAGGGCCAGAGTCGCTGCGGCCTGTTTGAGGAACAGACGGCGACTGAGCTGATTCGGGCGCGACATCGAAGGACTCCTGACAAAGGGTGTAATCGACAACGTTGTGAGCCAACAGGTGGCTGATGTTACCGTTTCGAATACAGCCTGTCAGCCGACTACGGACCGCGTCTGTAGCCCGTCATTCATTCTCCCTTGCGAATAAAGGTCCGCGGCTGAGCCCGGAATGGCACTACGCTCAGTTCGTAGGGGTATGGCGGCCGTTGCTCATGGCCGGGTGGCGGAGGTGACATTCCAGGCCCGCGGAGCGCGGCCCAAATCGCAGGATCCGTAACTGGACCGAAGGCGTGCACATGCCCATCAGCCAGCAAAACTTGAGTCACCTCGCCGGCACGTAAGCCAAATGAATCGCCATCGCGATTTAGCCCGGCCCGCACCGCGCGCCAGTTGCCGGGACACCCCAGCGGCAAGTAATTTCCCCGCGCTTCTGAGACCAGGAGAGTATTCTGCAAATCCTCAATTTGCGCAAGCGTCACCGAACTGTTGCGATACAACACCCACGAGTTACCTGCATACGAAGTCTCGTGCAATCCATCCGGGCGAGGCCGAAGTTTGGCCCGCGGATTCTCCCAGCCATACAGCAGGCGAGTGTTCATAAACAGATCTACCTGAGACGCATCATCCCACGGCACCGTAAAATCAACCTGCGAATACCAGGGCGAACTGGCCAGGTATGGATCGATCAGTGTTGACCAGCAGTGATAAGGCACCCCATTCGCGTTGAACACCCCACCCGGTGGCAACACATTCGAGGTGTCATGGTAGTTGTGCAAGGCCAGCGCCAGTTGCTTCAGATTATTCTTCGATTGCGACATCTGGGCGGCATCCCGAGCTTGCCGGATGCCGATCGCAAGTAACTGAGCCAACAGCAGTAACGCCCCAACAATTATTACCGACTCCAGGAGAGTTGGACTCCAAGTTGCGCATGTCGGAATTTCAGGAGTATCAGGCATGGCGCGGCATCACAGTGTGACATGAGTTCCACAAAACCGCACGCCCCCATACTAATTAACGAACCGGGGCGAATCCCTTACGGTAATTCGTCCCGGTTTCATTCATCCGATTCTACCGTGTGGCGCCACGCACCTTAGAAGTCGCCGACGACCTCGCCGTTCGCTCTGGATTGGATGGCGTTGAAGATCGTGCCGCTGATGTTATCGCTGATAAATCGCACGGAACCATCCAACAGCAGGGCATGTATGCCACCGACGTGATTGCTGCGATAGCCAATGCAGTCAGGATTGCCGGTCTGGCCGTTTTTGAAATATAGATTCCTGTAATTGGGCGGGAACGCCGTCGTCGCGAAGTTTTGATTGGCCCAGCCATTCTGCCAGATGCAATAAGCACCAATGGTTTCACCCAGGGCAATGGTATTCGACGTCCCGTCGGTGATCTGGCTGAGTCGCGCACTCCAGGAATAACGAGTGAAGGGACCGCGGCCCGGGGCGCCGGCTGTGATATTGCCGTATCCGTTAGGTCCGGGGGCGCCGGTGGTCGTACTCCCGTTGGGATTGTCACCGACGTTGAACGAATAATCGGAAGGAACGCCATTTCCACAACCATCAGCAACCGCGGCCACAATTCCGGCATCGGGATCAGACGGGCACACCAGCATCGGCATGTTGATGGTGTTGAACTGCACGTTGGGGGCCGCCGCCTGATCGGTGGACTGGTTCATCTGGTTATACATGTTGGCCTGATCCATGTAGGGCAGCAACCCGACATACGCACTACGATGCATATTGATCGAAGTGCCATAAGTGGCATTCAGTGGCAGGATGCCCATCGAATCGAGATAGTTGTGCAGGGCCAGGCCAATCTGCTTCATGTTGTTCTTACACTGGCTGCGTCGCGCAGCCTCACGTGCCTGCTGCACGGCGGGCAGGAGCAGGGCGATCAGCACCGCGATGATCGCAATCACGACCAGGAGCTCGATCAAAGTAAAGCCGCGCGGACGACGAGAAACGGATTGCGAGCGCATTTTTTCTCCTGAACAGATTCTGACGTAAAAGATGTGAAGAGCGAAACGATCGAGATTTGATTTTATATTCTTATCCTTGGCATTCCTGGAATACCAGCAAATAATTTCGAAAATGTCGAATACCAAACCGTTCTCGCTGTCCGCGAGCGGCAGTCTCGTCAGTGGGGAGGACGGATGGCAGCGGCAAGCGTGCGGTCCCTTCGAAAGCCCAAGTTCCGCATGACAACTC
>CAZQUW010000358.1:0-5498 GCA_964596215.1 uncultured Planctomicrobium sp.
GCCGGAATGGCAGTTGGTTGCTTGATGGGCGCACGATGGGCAGAGCGAGTACGGCCTCTCTTCATCTATGCTGTGGCTGAACTTGTTGTGGCCGGATGGGCGTGCATCATCCCCGAGTTGCTGCATCTTTCGGATTCGCCAGCGAGCGGCGTCTGGATGAACAGCTCGTCGCCAGCTTTGCAAACGATTGTGAGGGCTGCCTTTTGCTTTTCGCTGCTAATGCCGGCGACCGTTGCTTTGGGCGCGACTTTGCCGATGATGGCTGAGTTTCTGTCCTCCCGGTATTCGCTAGAAACCGATGCACTCGGCATGCACCGCGTATCTCTAGCATACGCACTGAACACGGCCGGCGCCCTATTGGGAGTTATAGGCGCCACATACTTTCTGCTGCCGGTCGTGGGTGTATGCGGAAGCAGTTACGTCGCTGCGGGATTCTCTGTCGGATGCGGATTATTGGCATGCGTCGTGTCAGTCATAGACCGGGCACAACGCAGCACAGCAAACCCGTCTAGATATGAACAGACGCCCGTAACATCCGCAACATCCGCGGCATTACCGGGCCGAAATCCTTCTAGGCTGGTGGAGGCGACCGAACCCGCGATGGTTCGACGGAATCGCTCGAACCATCGACAATGGTTTGCTGTTGTAGCCTTCTCGGGATTGGGCACCATGAGCCTGGAAGTTCTCTACATCCAGTTGTTCTCGCTGGTGTTTCACAACAGTACATACACGTTTGGTGCGGTCACCGCGGTGTTCCTGGCGGCTCTCGCCTTGGGCGCTGGAATCGTTGCGAGGCTCCAGGGGGTCTGTCACATCAACGGTCTTGCAGGGAGCGTCGGGGGCTTGGGCGCTTTCGCCACTTTGCTCTCCTTGCTCATTTTTTGCCAACTAACCGGGTTGGACTATTTCAGCTATGGCGACTCATTTAGCAGCTACTTATGCGGTGTCTTTCTGCTCGTCGGCATAGTGGTCAGTCCTCCAATCACGTGCTTGGGCATGTTGCTGCCGGTCGCCTGGAAGGCCTGCGGAAGCGAAGTGAGCGCGGGGAGAACTGTGGGTCGGCTGACGGCGGCTAATGCGATTTGTTCGGCAGTCGGTGCGGCAGCAACAATTTTCGCCATTCTTCCCCAGCTGGGGTTGTGGCTGTCTTTCACACTAATCGCCGCGTTATTTTACGCAATGTCCTTTGTCCTGCTTATTCGGGACGGGCAACTACGGTTGGCGGCTGTTGGCAGTGTCGTGTTCGCTGTATTGGCGACGTTCGCGCTGAGCAGCCCGCTTGAATCCAAACAATCGCGCATAGAGGGTACGGAACGCGTCGTTCGTCGTTGGCAATCGCCATACGGGGTAATTGACGTCATGCAGAATCGCGAGACGGGCTCTTTCAAGGTGCGCCAGAACCTGCATTATCGGTTTGGTGAAACAAGAACAGCGGTCCGCGAGTTCCGACAAGCGCACATTCCCCTGCTGCTGCATGAGCGACCGAAGGATGTATTTGTCATGGGCTTAGGGACTGGATTGACAGCAGGTGGAGTCATCGCGCACGAGGACGTCGAGAGCATTGTTGTCGTTGAGTTGGTTCCCGAAGTCGTAGATGCGGCACGCTTGCTGGCGGATCACAATCAGGGCGTCGTTGATCATCCCAAGGTCGAGATTCGTATTGACGACGCGCGGCACTCCTTGCTGACTTCCAAACGCCATTTCGATGTGATCCTTTCTGATATGTTTGTGCCTTGGGAGAGCGAAACGGGGTATTTGTACACAGTCGAGCATTATCAAGTGGCACGCAAGAGACTGAAGCCGGGAGGTCTATTTTGCCAATGGATTCCCCTCTACCAACTCGGCGAGCGAGAGTTCGAGTTGATCGCGGAGAGCTTCGCTAGCGTTTTTCCCGCAACGACAGTCTGGTGGGGAAACATCGACCAAGCTCAACCGATCATTGCTCTTGTCGGGACAGAATCGTCTATTGAAGTTGACATCGGGAGAGTAACCGTGCGACTTGCAGACCTCGAAAGAACAGCAAAGACACCTGACGAATACTTAAGTTCATCCCAAATGTTCCACACGCTTTACCTGGGAGACTGGGTAACACGCAACTCGAAATCCCTGAATACGGATGAACACCCTCGGGTCGAATTTTTGACACCTGTATCCCATCGAGATCAGCGGCTATTACATGGCTCCGCATTGCGCGAATACTTCGAAAAAACCCTCGTCCTACTTCCCAGCCGCAAGGCTCAGCTGCATTACGGCGAGGGGCAAGCCCATCGCATGCCGCCCCAGCACCGAGCTTGGCACCGTTTCGTTCTTTTCGGTGAGTAAAGTGCTGTGCTTAAGCGCCGCGATGCGAGGTATCGTGAACGCGAGTCGTACAGAGACAATTATCGCTGGGAACTTCCGCGTGCTGCTGCGCCCACCCCTTGAGTCCGGGTTCGTGGAGCGCTTATTTGCTTGTGGGAAGACTTGTCGACGTCGCCCCGATGCCCCGCCCTCGCAGCTTATCGCTTCGATCGATTTAAAGGCACGTTGCCTGCATAACACCGGAATCGAAAATGCTGGATGCACGCTATGAGGCCGTTTCCGGTAGTCCGGCTGGAACGAGTTTCGACTAGAATGACTCGCCGGATTTCCGTCCGGGCAATGGACCTCCTAAAAATGCAGCCCGAGAGCGATTCAGGTGGAACGCCTCTCGAGTTGTTAGCCTATTTCGGCTCCGATTCAATCAAACGACGGAAAAGTTGCCCGACTAAGACTCTAACCGCAAACCTGTATTAACAAGCCAGCCATTTTATGACAACTTGATCAACGTTTCGCATACATCCTCGCATCTGAAGGAGCAATTGCCTGGTATCCCTTCGGCGGAGATCCCTCCCTCGACGTGGGAATAGGGCCAGATTCTAAGTCTCACCGTATCGGTGATTGATCTGAACTTGCTGGGTGTTGCTCAACATCATCCCAATTACTGTCGATGCAACAGCCACTACGGGCGAATGGTCTGCGGTTTGTGAACCTGTTGACAGTTGCGTTAAATACCCTCAGTGCATCGCCCGCTGAATTACAGGAACTGTGTGCGAATCTTAACGGGCTGCTGGCGAAGGTGGTCGGAGTTCTTAACGCATCCAGCCTGACCTTGCCCGCCGGAACTGTGGATGCGCTTGATACAGCATTGCAGACACTATCGCTATCAACCTGATCTCTCGGGGCGCATTCCCAACCGAACCGAATAGCCGCTTACACTGAGCATGCACTTAGAAGCCAAGACTTCCAGGAATAGGCCGGGGCGAGGGCAAGGCTGGGGGATGCGCCGGGACAGGAGCGGCGACAGGTGCTACGGACGTCCCCTCGTCGAGATTCCAGATCTCCGGATCGATCAGCCGCTCGCTCTCAGGAAGCCACTTCCTTCTCCGCGCCTGAGTGATCGGGTCACCTTCCAGCTGAATGTCATAGTTCGTGAGCAATGTTCCTTGGACCTCCTGCAGAGTGGCAAGCAGAGTATTGTATTGGGCGAGCAATTGCGCTTTTGAGGTGATCGAGTCGGCTTGAGCACGCAACGATAACAGGTAGTCATTCAGGGCCACGAACAACCAATCCTGACCATCGCTGCTCGGCGGGGGATCTTCATCATAGCGTCCACGAGACCCTTTCAGCCAGATCGCGGTTTCTTCCACCCGCGTCTTCGCTTTGTCATACTGGTAACGCACCGATTCCAGCTGCCGCAGAACGTCACTCAGACGGTGGGCCGTCGCGTGCATGTTCTGCCGCAAGAGCATGCGCTCGCGAGTCAGTTCCAGTTCAGCGCCTTTCAGATTCGCGCGTGCGGCGCGACGGCCGATTGGCATCGAGAACGAGGCTCCTGCGGTCCAGTCGGTGTATTTGTTCTGAAACATCATATCCAGCGAATCTATGACGTTGTCGCTGAGTCCATTAGTGCGATACAATCCCTGCAGGTCGAGCTGAGGTTTGAAGCCGTTTTCGGCGACGAGCAGCTTCATCTCGCCGATCCGGATCCCCAGCCGTTGACGCATCAGCTCCGGCCGGTTGTCGGCCGCAGTCTGGATGATTTGAACAGGGTCGAATTTCAACGGTGATTCCGAGGCCCGATCGGTCGGGTCAATCATCAGTCCATCATTGGGAGGGAGCCCCAGGAGATTGCGCAGGTGCAACTCTTGATTTAGGGCATTGGAGCGAGCTTCAATCAGGGTTTGGCGAAACGTCGCTTTTTGGGCGCGCGCTTTGGCGACTTCCGCTCGGATCGTGAGCTCTTCTTCGAATCGCTCCTGCTGGATTCGCACGATACTATCCAGCAACGGCAAGATGTCTTCGATGGCATGCAGCGCCGTGCGCGTGGCCTGCAATGACCAGTAGGCTTCTTCGACACTGCGCACAAGCGACAGGGTCGCCTGCTTGACGTCCCAGATGGACTGATCGGCTTGTAATTGCGCGATCCGGATCGGAGCACGATTCACGTCGATCCCGGCTCCACGCAGCAGCGGTTGCTTGACGGAGAGCTCCGTATTCGAGACGTATTTGGGATTGTAGCTCCGGCTGGCGCGGCCGGGAAAGAACAGGTATCCGGGGTTCGGATTGAAGGCGACTGACGTCGTCGCCCCGGTGGCCCACGGTTTCACCAACGAGGCCGAGAGGGTGGCATCGTCGCGGCGCCTGTTGGCGGGAATGCCCGGTCCGAAAACCGTGGCCGGTGCTTGATTGAATCGATCTGCGGTGTAGTTCAGATCCACGCTGGCATCGAAAGCCGCGATCGCCGCATCTCGGCTCGCTTCGTAGACGGCTGGATCATAGTTGGTGACGCCGGTCGACGTGACTTGATCGCCGGCCAAAGTCCGAATGACCTGAGAATTTCGCAGGGCAATGTTGACCGCGTCACGCAACGTCAGCGGCCACGGCTCGTTCAACTCAGTAGTCACGACGATTTCGGGAAATGCAATGTTCGGGAGATTTACAGGAAGTACGGCTTCGGCGTAATTTCGGTTGAGTCTCGAGACCTCAGGTGTGAGGCTGACCACAGATTCCGTCGCAGGACTGGAGTGCGCAATGCGCAGGGGCGCCGTCTGACAGCCAGTCACAAGCAATCCGCTGGCCAGAATCAGTATTTCACAAATGCTCGGAATTCGGCTCAAAAAGGAACGAATCAAGCGCACGCTCTCCGCAATCGACGAATATCTAATACTTTATCGTCGCGCAAGATTGCCGATTTGAATGAAAGTTTCAATTAGGTTGACATTAGCGATTAAGCCGAATTGCGGACGCCGGTGAAATGGAGAGGACGCGATTACGTTAGCGGTTGCGAATCGGCAGAATTTGCCGAAAATTGGTCACGGGATGTCGGTTACCTAACCAAGATTCAGTGACCTGGACATCGGACGCTTATTACAAGTCGTCTTCGGCTTGCCTTTCAGAACAGGACTCGAATCTAGACCCTGCCGGTAACGGGAACAACCTCGCGACAACGCGATCAAGGTTTGGAAAGCATCCTCGGA
>CAZQUW010000359.1:0-5496 GCA_964596215.1 uncultured Planctomicrobium sp.
ACAGGTTTAAAAACCTGTGCCACCCCGCGGTGCGCGCCGAGCTCAATTCGGTGCAAAATCAATAAACCCACATGGCAGCTTTCCTGTCCCTGCGTCCCTGTGTCAGATCCGGGCTAACGCCGCGGAGTACTGTGCGGCTTTAGCACACTTATGCCTTCTCGAATCGCAATAATACCTGGCACTCGCCGCCGCGCAGCGGTTTTTCCTGGACGGCACGACTTATGCGGTCGTTGCATCCGGAAACTCAGAGCGGACTGCTTTTCAATACGCTCGCGTAGCGGGATCGCTGTCTGAGCGGCAATCAGCACGCGTAATCGATTGGCGCGAGCGCCCACGCATCCCACACGGAAAGCATCATTTATCGTCCCGGGTCATGTGCCTCATCGCGAACAGGAATCAGTCTTGAACGAGAACACCGTCACGATCGCCTCGATGCAGGCCGATCACCGAACCTGGCTCGCGGCACATGATCAGTGGCGGCAGGATATTGACCGCTGGCAAGCGGAACATGAGTCGGCGGTGGCTTGCCTGGCGGCCATGCAAGAGAGCGTTCGCAAACATGGCGAGGCGCAGTTCGCTGGTAAGGCTCTCTGTGCGGTCTGTCATCCGGCACCGTACTACACCGACAACCTGATGCACAACCTCCGCGTGGAACGGTTTTTCGAGGAGCGAATGATCAACGGTCGCAAGGCCTCGGCAGACGGGCCGATCAGGACGTTCCCATTGCGGGGCATCAAGAACTCGCCGCCGTACCTGCATGATGGCCGGTTGCTGACACTGGAAGACACCGTCGAGTTCTTCAACATCGTGTCGGAGACCAGGCTGACGGCCGAGGAGAAGGCAGATCTGGTGGCGTTCTTGCACTGTTTGTAACGTGCGCGGTCGCCGGAGTTCAGCGGCTGCGAGAAGGGGATTTTATGGCCATTCGAAAATCCAGTATGCCGGGCTGGACCGTATGCGGGCTGATCGCGCTGGGGCTGCTGATCAGCGACTCGGCGTTACCGGACGCGTTCGCTTACCAGTGGCAACGGACGTATTTTGGCATCAAAGTGCTGGAAGTGGATACGCTCGTTGCGCAACGGCTCGGCGTTCAACAGTCGCGCGGGGTGCTGGTGACCGTCGTGCGTACGGGATCTCCGGGTGAACAGGCGGGCCTGCTGCCAGGCGATGTGATTGTCCGTTTCGGGGGCGTCGATACGCCGCGGATTGAAGTTCTGCAGCGGCTGATGGGGCAAGCGACGATCGGCACCCGGTATCGCGCCGAATTTTATCGGGGGAGCAAGTATCTGTTCGCAAACATCGTGGCCGCAGAACCGCCGCCGCCACAGGAAGTCCCCCAGACATTCGATCTGGGGATGTCGGTCGTTCCCGCCGGGACTCCTCAGGCAGTTCGCCTGCAAGTCGAGTCGCCCGTGGGAGCGGTTGTCACTCGGATTCGACCAGGCGGTCCGGCAGAGCAGGCTGGCTTGCGGGCGGGAGATCTCATCCTGGAACTCGCCGGGCGGCCCACGGAGACAGTCGAGGACTACCAGGCGGTGGCCTTCCTGTGCCCGCTCGAAAGCCGGCAACCGGTGACGTTTGTGCGGGGCCACAATCGACTGGCGACCACGATCACGATCGCTCCCACTCCTCGAATTGAGCCGCCGTGGCATTACGTCCATCCCGATGACAGCTTTCGGGTGCAGATGCCGCCGCTGTGGTACGTATTTCCGGTCGATCAGCCGGAAGTCGCCTACGAGCGGCAGTACACCCGGATCATTTCGCCATACGCGGCCTATGAACTGAAATGTTTCAAAGGGGCCTGGCCGGCTGGCGATGCGGAGCAAACGCTCGCTGCCTTTGTGCAGAAAAACTTAAGCGAGGGGCCGAACCGGCAGTCAGGGCGAGTGGCGCTGAATAACGCCATTGGCGTTTGGGTCTCCATTCCGTTTGAGGATGGCAAGTGGCTGTACCGCATTTCGTTCGTGTACGGTCGAAGGCGGTACGTGTTCAACGCTTCAGCGCCGGCACTGTCGGATCCTGCGCAGTTGCCGCTGCCGATCGTCTCGATTCTGCAGGCCATCCAATTTCGGCCGATCGACGTCGCCACAGTACCGCCGCAGCTTCCTTCCCCCGCAGTAACGACTCCTGGAGCGTCGGTGCCGTCGGTTCCGCCCGCGCCGGCCCCCGAAACGATCCCAGCCGACTGGCAGACAGCCCGGGCGGGTGATGTGACGCTTCGTCTGCCAGCGGAGTGGAAGGCGTCGGAATTTAACACTCCGGACGAAGGAACCTGGTTCATGGGTTCGGAATTGTTTCCCGAGGCGTCGTTCAGCGTCCATCGAGATACGACCGTCGAGGAACTCCGCCGCGATGCAGTGCTGCGGGACAAGAGGCAGATCCGAGTCGCCGGGCGGCCCGCGCTGCAGTATGTCGTGGAGCGCACCGACGGAAAACCGGAGACGGGCCTGATTATCGCTCTGCTCAATGAGCGTTTTGACGGATCGGTGATCATCACCGCCTTTGCACCGTCGGAAACATTTGCCAAGCTGGAGCCGGTCTTCCGCCGGATTCTGAGCACAATCGAGGGGCACGCCCGTTAGGTCAACCCTGGAAATTGAAGACACCACGCTGCTGAAGGAGAAAGATCATGAAGACCCAGGTTGCCTTGTTCAGTGTGGCGGCGTGCCTGCTACTAGCGACAGTCGCGTTCCAGAATTCGCGCGAACTCTCGGCTCAGCCCGCCGCGGGGCCGGCGGAGGCATCAAAGGCAGAACTGCAGCCACCGGACCTGCCCCGGATGATTGAAACCTGGAAGGTGCGCCGGGACGCAGCCCGCGACCGCTGGCTGGAGAATCAGAAGGGCTTTGCCGGCAGCGGACGTCCCGGGCCGCTGGCTGTCCTGATCCATCAGGATCGGGGAATCCAGGAAGCCGCATCAAGAATTGTTCAGGACCTGGAGAAACTGCAGCAGACTGCCAAAACCGAAGCCGAGCAGCGCGCCGGGCTGGTCCGGCTGCGCGACGAATGGAAACAAGTCCACAAACAGGCTCAAGAAATTTGGCGCGTGAATCGGCAGATGATGGCCGGCGGCGGGCGACCTGGCCTGAATGCCGCTACGATCAATACCGAAGGCGGCGTCATGGAAGCGCTCGACTGGGTGGCCTCTGACCTGGAGAAAGTGCTCGGCAAACCTCCCGCTCCGCCCCCGCCAGAGTACGAGGTCACCGCGCAGGCCGTAATCGACCGGCTTCCCAAAGGGATTCTCACGGTCGAACAACTGGAGCGGTTTCTCGAAAAGAATAAGGCGCCGGAATTGACGGATGAAGTTGTGGTAGAAGTCAAACGCCGGTTCACGGCCGCGCGCGAAGGGCGCATCGATCGATTGCACGCACTCTCCAACCTGCTGTTGGAAAGTCCGGTCGTCCTCACCAGCAACCCCTCGTCACCGGTCTTCTGGCATCCGGACGCGAAGGATGCGGCGGTGGCCTTCGTTTCGAACGAAGAGGGAGTGGAAGGCACACTGAGTTCCATGCGGGACCTGCTGCGGCGGCTGACCGGTTCGGCCCCCAAGGTCAGGATCTGGTACTACTGGAAAGGAGCAGACGGTAAAGACCTCAGCGGAAGCCCGACCTATTTCTCCCGAATCTCCGTGCCCATTCAGGAGATGAAACCACTGACGGTCTCCGTCACACGCCACGTTCAGATCACCGCTGAAGTGCCCGAAGACGAGGACGCAGCCACGATCGAAGCGGTAACCGAACGGGTGCATTCCAAGGAAGGGAGCCTCACCGTCGAGGTTAAGCCGCTCGAATTCCCCACGGAGATTGCCGGCCGCTGGACGGGAACGCTCGTCATCACCGACATTCCCGTGCTCGCTCATTTCAAGGACGACGGCACACTGGCGCCACCGCCGAACGGCAAACTGGAAGATGCCCTCGCCGAAGGCTGCTCGATTCCCCCGGAGGTGTTTCGGAAAATGAAGCAGGAACTCGAGAAGCTCAAGGGAAAGGAGATGACGCTGACCGTCGATCTCAAGCCGCAAAACGTTCTCGGCGGACAGGCGACACTGGCGGCCGCGCCTCCACAAGGTACCACAGCCATCAAAGGCACCAAAGAACCCCCAACGTATCCGTATCGTTATGCCAACGGGACTATCACGATTGAAGGGACCAAGGACAAAATGACGACGGTGCTCAGAGGCACATTCATCCCAGCCACGCAGGGTTGGACGATCCGCGGCACGTGGAAGGCGTTTGGAGAGGAAAAGGGAAAAAAGATCGAAGTGATGAACGGAACCTGGTCGGGAACCAACCCCAACGCGAAATGAACCGCCGTGTTTCCTGAATTGTTCACTCTGGATGTCGGTGCCGGCCCGCTAATCGTGCGGTCATACGAAACGAGCCTGCTTGTGGCGGCGCTGTTGGTCCCCGTGCTGGGCTATTGGATCGCCGTCCGCCGTGGTCTGCCGGGGCGGGCGGTGGCGCTTGTGCTGCTGCTGGCGGCGTTGGCGCTGCCGGTGGGGGCGAGAATCGCATTCTCCGCGTCATCGGGTTTGCTGGATGTAGACCTGCCGCGCCGCCTGCTGGCACCTGCTTGGCGCGGCTTCGCCATGGACGGGGCCCTGTTCGCCGCCGTAATCGCTGGCTGGGGCGCGTGTCGCTGGCAGGGTATTAGCACATGGCGTCTGGCGGACAGCCTCGCCCCGGCCCTTGCGCTGGGACTTGCTATCATGCGGCTCGGCTGCTTCCTGCAGGGCTGCTGCTTCGGTTGCGAGACGTCGCTCCCCTGGGGAGTCGTCTTTCCGTGGGGAAGTCCCGCGCACCAGTATCAGATGTCGCAGGGCTTCGCGCCGCTTAGCCCCGGTCCGGATTCGGTCCATCCGACCCAGCTGTACGAACTCGCCGCGGCACTGATCTCCGCGCTACTCGCGGGATGGCTGCTCCGCAGGCAGCTTTCTGACGGATTGGTGATCCTGCCTGGCGCCCTCTGCTTCCTGCTGCTTCGAGGACTCGCCCTTTCGTGCCGTGCCATCGCCGGTCCGTCGCTGGTGACGACCGGCATGCTGATAAGTGTGGTCCTGCTGTTGCTCATCACGCGCCCCCCGCGAACGGGGCGCGGTTCCCGAGATAGCAACCAGCCACGGGGAACTCACGGCAACCTTCGACCTTCTGGACATGATGGCACCTTGCCCGAAAGCCATTAAGCACACAGTTCCCCCGGGTGCCCCAGGTTGGTGAGAACATCTTCAATCTATTGTGGTTGTGCCTCCTGTAGACCCAGGTTGCGAAGCAACACTGGGCCACCCACCAAAACGGCGTGGATTCCTTGTTGGCGGTCCCTTCATCCCGGGATAGGGGTAGGAACGTCCCATTGGTTTGGGACGCCCTCCCTCCGAACCGGACTGGCAGATCTCCCGCATCCGGCTCTCCGGTTGATGGTGTCACCTTCTTAAGGATTGACAGGCCGCGACATGGGCCGTAACGAGACTGTACAGCCCAAGCTTGGCGAAGTAGG
>CAZQUW010000360.1:0-4104 GCA_964596215.1 uncultured Planctomicrobium sp.
CAACTCAAGCTCTTGGCAATACATAACGCTCAGCACGCATTAGTCGGATGAACCCTTAAAGCTGCACATCAAGGCCGATCCCTCCCCATAAAGGTCAGCACCCACGGCATTGGGGTTTACCTGTCACCACCCCCACTCTTCCATCGTGGAAGAACTTTTGCCGAATCTGAACACAAAACAAAACAATCGCACTGAACGTGAGAAGTGTTCCAAGATACGAGAGAACGGGGAAACCAAGCTGTTGTAGCGCCAAACTTGACAGTCGCGTCAAGTAAACAGGATCCTTTGAGACATGCAGCATTGTGCCATCCCATTTCCATCGCGTTCGAAGTTCTCGGAACGACACCCATTTAAGATCGTGCGGATAGTCGGCAATCAAGAGCTCTCCGGATTTTACTGCCACCGCTGCAATGAAGTGTCGACGTCCATCAAGCAGGACGATCGGCACAATTGCAGGCGCACCATGCAAGTTGAATTCTGGAGTCAGAGCATGCCAGCGGAACCCGGCTGTGAACAAGCCGTTCTGGTGGGCTAAGTCGGCACAATCTTTCAAGCTGGTCGCCGCCCCGTTTAATCTTGCGTTCTCCGTATTCCGAATTGCGGGGGCGCAACTTCCAGAATCCGCAGGCAAATGGCCAAACTATTTGTCGCACAACGGTCGCGGAGATCACCCGTCGAACTAGGTCTGGCTGGCGTCACGTGCTCTTTCGCGTCCACACATTCACTAAATAAGATGATGTGGCCGAGAAAGCAGATTGCTATGGCGGACGTCGGTTTCATAGCCTTTGCCAACAATTTACTCAGAACACGTTGAATAGCCGATTCTCGGGAATGGGAGACTTCACCGAGCTTCTCAGGAGATCGATACCCAATCGAGAAACGGCATGTGTCGCACTCTCCTATTTCACCACAATTTGTGGTTACATAAGCAAACAAGAATACATGCTGGAAACCTCACCATATCTTCTCAAAACGCGCTCTAGGGACATGAAACCCCAGGCGGATATCCAAGAAACGTGGCAGTATTAATCGATCGACTACAGGGACCCACGAAAAGCGGAGGACTGGCGGGATTTGAGATACAGTCAAAGCTACCTCCATACCTCCGGAGCATTCCAGTACATCCCACGGCAAATTGCGTGTCCCATCTCTCAGCTGGAGATTGCCCTGCGAGGTAGCCCCAGTTATAACTAAGATCCGTCGAAGTGCAGTCCTCAGATGAGAACGCAGTTGGGGTTGAAGTGTCGACACAGGTAGGACAATGTATATGAGGCAGGTCGAGCGTTATTTTAACGCAGAACTGATCCGCGCCGCCTGTGAGACGAACGAGATCTGAATCACGGAGGCCCTGCCCGAGTGTTTCAGTCGAGTCCATAAATGACACGCTAAATCCTAATAGCATAATTGAGGCGATACCCATCGACTTGATCATTGCGTTCCTTTCAAATCAGAGCGAGAAAACTATGTTCTGCGTCGCAACCAACTCATTCCTGCAATTAAGAGCAGCCCGCATCCGAACACAAGCCATACCAAGCTAAGAGATGTCGTGTGAGGTGTTGCATCAAATACGACTCCTTCTTGCTCCAGTCGTTGCAATTCACTTTTGGCCTTCACTGCCAGTTCGTCCAGTCGCTCTTGATTAGCAACTTTTCCTCCAACAACTGAGACTCGCGGCAGGCCACCTGGAATAGTCGATGCTTCAAGCAGCTTGGTTCCGGGCGGAAGCTGAGGGAGGGCGAATTCGCCATCTGGTATGGTAGGATTAATCTGAACGGAGTCGATCTCGAGTTTAGTGATGGAATAGGGGTTGCCGTAGTGCGCTCGCAATGGAAACCAGACTTTAGAGCCAGAGCTGTGGTCGGCAACCTGTTGAAATTCATCAACCACATATTCGTAGCCACGTCGATCCTGTTCCGTGTCGGTGTGGTTCTGGACATACCATGCGGCCAACCGATGTTCGTGCAGCGGATCAAGTAATAGAACAACATCGCTCTTGTTATCTGAATGCCTCATAGGCAATGTAATCTCGAAGCGATCGTTGATTCTGACACCAGAAATTGCATTATGCTTAGAAGCGTCCTTCAAGTCATTGACAAGCCCCCCTTCAATACCCCACCGCTCCCAGCCTAGTAGGAATGCCAATTCGTTTTGCATTTTAATAGCGGGACGGGGGGGACCACGGTTCACTCCGACACTATTACTCCGGCCTGTGTCGCCAACAGTCAACCATTCATTTGTCGTCGTGAGATCGTAGATCCATTTTGTCTGCAAGACAGGAGGGGATCGGTCCAGAGATTCCACGAATACTTCCTTGCCGCCGCTCTGTTCCCATAAACAGACCGTGCTTTCGAGAACCGGACGTTTTATCTCAGCAGCCCCCAGCCTGGTCCACTCGAAGCTTGTGCGATAGGAAACGATCAGTGATGCCTGGCTGCTGACAGCTTCTTCAAATGACGCAACGGCGACAGACAGCTCCTGTGGCGTGAGGGCTTCCCCTCCAGCAGCGATCAAGGAGAGAAGTAGAGCAGTGACGATCGACATGATAGATATTCCCAAAGGCTAAAATTCTTAGCGAGGAATTCACATATTTATCCATCTATGTGTCAGAAATGCGTTTCAACTAGAGTGTACACTGATCATATTTGTACTGTCAATGGTAACACAATTGTTGGCCGCCGATCTTCGAAGTTGTCGCGACATTGCCTGGAGATGCCAAGAGTTATTGCAACAGATGTGGCTCAGGACATCCCGCGACGGCAGGCTGATGTATCGCACCGTGCTGCCGGAGTGAAAGAAAAGACACCCGCTCGCTTCCGAAGAAACGAACGGGTGTCCGGGATTCGCGGGAATCCTGAGTTGAATTGTCTGGCTGCCGGCAGGTTTACCGCACGCGAGCCTGGAAGGTTACTGTGCCCTTCGTCCGGCCCGGCAGAGCTTCGTCGAGAATGAATCGCAGGATCACGCTTCCCTCGCCGTTATCTTCGGCTTCGACCTTGCCAGGTCGATCGGTCGTCGTGCTCTCGGCGATGTATTCCAGCCGCGGGGTCAGGTTGTCGAGGATCGACACTTTGGTCAGCGGGCGGTCGCCGCGGTTTTCGTAGGTGATCGTGAAGGTCACGATGTCCCCGATCGCAGCCACACCCTTGTCGGCCGTCTTCAGCAGGAACAGATCGCCCCGCTTGCCGTTGTCTTCGATCCCGGTGAAGTCGGCCTGCACCTGCACGGTCTTCGATTGCGAAGCCGATGAGGCATGCCCTTCGATGACTGGGTTCTGCTTACGTGTCCAGATTTCTGCAAACTGCATCCCCTGCAACTGGGTCAGACGCAAGTTGTCTTCGAATTGGCCGTTCTGCACACGGGCTCGTGATTCGTGCGTATTCATCACGTTGATGCTGACGGCTCGCCCCTGGCCCCGGTTCAGCGAATCGGTCGCAATATCGGTCCCGACGCCGTTCGCCCGCAGCCGCGTCTGCATGCGGCCCGTATCGAGGTTTTGAGCCTGCGTCCCGACGACGGTCCGATTTCGCAGATTCACGCCCCCCTGGGCCACCACGTGTCCTTGGAGCTTGTCGACCAGTGTGTCGGAATTCGGACCACTCACCATGACCACCGATCCGAACCGCGGAGCATAGATGGCGACGCGGTTCGATTTCTTGATCTTCGCGCGGCCGGTGTCGTCTTCGAATTCGGCGATCGTGTCTTCGGTGTCCAGCCCCGTCATCTGGTAGGGATTACGAGTAATCGGATAGGCGCGATCACCGCCATCGAACAGGTATTCGTCAGGGAACAACGCCGGGGAGGCCGCTTCGTCATCGTAGACGGGACCGGCCGCGAAACCGTAGCCGTCAGGACAGACGGCCGGGGTGCGGGCTTCCGCGGCAACACGTTCTACAGCACCATCCGAAGCCGCCGTCCGGACGACTTCGTCCGACGCCAGTTGAATGGGTTGCGGAGCACGGCGACGTGCCGGCTGAGCAACCGGGTAGGCCGCCTGCGGTCGCGGTGCCTGTACTCGAGGCGCCTGCGCGCTGGGTGCCTGATCAAAAGGAGTCGATTCGATGCGGGCCCGACCGATCGTGGACTGCGCGACCTGTCGCGTCACGG
>CAZQUW010000360.1:4204-5486 GCA_964596215.1 uncultured Planctomicrobium sp.
GTCGATTCGATGCGGGCCCGACCGATCGTGGACTGCGCGACCTGTCGCGTCACGGGCGCTTCAGCAGCCCCAGCGGCCGCTGCAGCCGGCGCGACCGGCTCCGTATGGAACGGATCACGCGAAGCCACGGGCGGAGCCAGCGACGCACAAGAACAAAAGCCGCACAGTCCCACAGCTGACCACCAGGGCAAACGCCGCCGCTGGGACATCGTGGGTCTCACGCTGAAAGGCGGGAACTCGCTGTTGGTGTGAGACATATTAAAACTCGTTCGAGTCGAAAGACTGGGTTCCAGAACTGGTCGCACAGCACGCGGCGGGGATGGCCCCGATCGTGCTTATTCCTGGGGCTCCGGGGCCGGCGTGACCGGACTTTCCGTCTCAGACTCCTGGGCCTGGGGCGGAGAGGATTCCGGGGTCGCCGGGGAGTCGGGTTCGGCATCTGCTTCAGGCACCGGCGTGGTCTGTTGGGCCGGGGCTGGTGATCTGACGGCGGGAATGTCGATCCGATCGCCGACCGGTGGTCGTTCGAGCGCCTTGACCGGGGCCCCGGAACCGAAGAAGCCCGGTTCGGGGCGGTTGGTGTCGGGGACGCGGCCACCCAGGCGGACAATGGCCAGCGGGCGGCCGTTGAGATCGGCGATTTCCAGCGGGTTTTCTCGCGAGCCCACGCGGACAGCGGGAATGGCCTGACCCCGGCCGGCACTTTGCAGTGACGCCCGGTTTGGCTGCTCGAGATAGATGATCTTGGTAATCAACTGGCCCCGTTCGGCGAGTTCCAGTTCGTCGGCGGTGAACGGGACGATCACGGGGAACTCGTTGGCACGACCCGCGGGGGGGTGCAGCCGGTCGACGAGTTCAATCGTCGGATAGAGCTCCAGGCCGGGAAAATCGGCCAGCCCGCTGAGCTTCACGCGGTACACCGGTCCGAGCAGCAGCCCGGCCATGGACGGGGCGGGGGCGGGCATGGCACCGGCCGGTCCGCCGGAATACCACGTCACCTGGCCCTCACCCGGCAGCTGGATCTCGACGGGTTGAAACCGCAGTGGAGAACCGTGCGCGGCACGAGCCGCCCAGTCACCGGCGCGGCCAGGTGGCGGCAGGGGTGTATTGAGCGGAAAGTATCTCTTGGGAAGCGGATCCTGTCCGGCCACCGGCAAGCACGACAGTGCCAGGCAGCTGGTCAGCAACAGACGTCGGCAGGATGCAAGAATTCGCATGAGTGGAACACTCGAAGAGGGGATGTACTGCGGAGAATCATTCTGGACCACGCAAGCCGGGCGGC
>CAZQUW010000361.1:0-5472 GCA_964596215.1 uncultured Planctomicrobium sp.
GATCTATCCGTCTGCATCCCTGCAGACGGATAGATCGCAATTCGTTAGGCAGTGAGCGATGGAGTCAACCACTCTTCACACAGGGAAGCAGGAACCTCGTGGTGCGGTAGGCACGAATTCTGCTTTCTGTCGCGTCTTCGTCGTGTGCGCACTGATCTTGCTCGTGTTCCTGTGCATGCAAACATCCCATGCTCGACTCAAAGGAACGTCAATGGATACTTGGCGTCTGCTCCCCCTCCTGGTCCTCGCAACGGCCGCCGCCGCAATCGGAAAACGCTATCTCAACACCGTGTCGGGCATTTTCCTTGGTGGAGTCGGCGGTGTATTCGGAACTCTCGATCCCTTGTGTGGCCCATATGGCGGTGTTGTGGGTGTGGTCGTGGGTGCTCTTGTCGCGTTACTCCCGTTTTTTCCAACGCCCAAATCCGGTCAAACACAATCCTTTATATGAACAGCCGCTCGGCGGGTGGCACTGGTGAGCGTTGGGCCAACTTTGTCCGTCACGAAGACACTGGCGGAGCCAGTGGCACCCGAGGGGGCGTCTTAGGCTTCCCAGGAACTCGCGGGGTGGCACAGGTTTTTTACCTTTGTGAGCACAGCGAATTAGAGGCCGATTCTTGAAAACGCCTCGCGATCCGGAGAATTGGTGCGGTGCAAGCACCGAACGATCTGCCCCCGACGATGACCGCCCTGCAGTCGAGTATCCCGGACGTAGTGGCCCATCCGGAGACAGCGGTCTCTCATTCGCTGCGCTCACATAGGTTCAGAGAACCTGTGCCACCCCGCGATCTGCTGAAGCCGTGACAGCAGCCGGTTATTAAGGATCACAGCATGACGACTGCGACTTGACTTCAAGTTTCAGATTACTGATGGTTGATATATTGCTCTGGGGGTTTCTTTACTGCGATAATGAGGGTTCAGGTTCGTCTCGGTCAGGTTCGCGCATTTAGGTGTTGCTGATTCTAGGATATCCCATGTTTAGAGTGACTGGACGAGCATCGTTCGATTGTGAAGGCTGGACGCGCCGTAATTTTGTGCAAGCGGGAGTCCTGGGACTTGGTGGCTTGGCACTGCCACAATTCTTCGCCGCACGCTCGCACGCTGCCGAACGCCGGCCAGTTCAAGTCACCGCCGAACATGCAGACACAAGCGTCATTCTCATATGGATGAGCGGTGGGCCAGGCCATCATGAGACGTGGGATCCCAAACCCCAGGCCGTCTCGGAGTTTCGAGGTCCGTTTGGGGCGATTCAGACGAGCGTTCCAGGAGTGTTATTTAGCGAAACTTTGCCGGAGTCGTCACAAGTCATGGATCAGCTGGCGATTCTGCGCAGCGTACGTCATGGGAGCGGTGACCACACCAAAGGCAATCATTGGATGCTGACTGGATTTGAGGGCCCCGATTTCAACAAACCGGATAACCAGATTCAGCGTCGGCCATCGATAGGCTCAGCCGTTGCGGTCTTGCGTCAGGCAAATGTGCCGGGCATGCCGGCTTATGCCGCCGCGCCTCACCTGCGGGGTGGCACGGACAACCTGTTTCACTATGCTGCCTATCTCGGCGGGTCAGCGAACCCGTTCGTCGTCAATTCGAATCCGAATGCTGCGGACTACCGTGTCCGCGATCTGGCCCTGGCAGGCAACCTTACGTTTGATCGTCTGCAGGACCGGCGCACGCTGCTGACCAAGTTCGATTCACTGCACCGCGATCTCGATCTTCCCATGCGTGATGTTGATGGACATTATCAAGCTGCATTTGACCTGCTGACCAACCCTCGGGTCCGAGATGCATTCGATATCAGTGCCGAATCGGCGACAAGTCGGGATGCATACGGTCGTCACGAATTCGGACAGAGCGCACTCCTCGCCCGGCGGTTGGTCGAACGCGGTGTCACTTTTGTCACAGTGAATACGCAACCTTGGGACCACCATGGCACGGCCAACCGCGCTACTACCGCCGAAGGAGCCAGGCAACTGCTACCGGCATTTGATCGGGCTCTGGCGGCATTAGTGCGTGATCTGATCGATCGAGGCTTGTACGAGAAGACGTTAATTGTCGCCATGGGAGAATTTGGTCGCACCCCCCGCATGAACGATGCCGCGGGACGGGATCATTGGGGGCATGCTTTCAGTGTCCTGATGGGAGGCGGCCGGTTGGGGCGCGGCATCGTAGTTGGCGCTTCGGACGATCACGGAGCTTATGTCTCCGAACGGCCTTTGTCCCCCGAAGACGTTGCGGCGACTATTTACCATCACCTGGGAATCGACGGCCGCCAAATCCATTTTCGCGACCGCGCTGGCCGGCCTTACCTGCTCATCGAAACGGGTGAACCAATCCGCGAACTGAGCCAAGGATAGAGAATGGCGAGAATGAAGATGTCCTTGTTGTAATTGCCGTCTGGGTAACAGGCTGTCGGATTTCTGAAATGCTGGAGAACCGCTGCGATGAATCACGATTTCAACGAGACGATCTCGCCGTGCAGACCTGTCACACGACGTGACTTTTGCCAGGCGAGTTTGTTTGGTGGGGCTGTCGCCTCGTTGTCCGGATTGCTGCGTGCAGAAGAGACCGCCGGAAAGCGGGCCTCGGTGAAGAGCGTCGTCTTCGTGCATCTCGACGGTGGACCGCCACAACTGGACACGATTGATCTCAAGCCACAGGCCCCGATTGAGATCCGAGGTGAATTCGCTCCCATCGCAACCAGTGTTCCCGGTGTCGCCATCTGCGAACATCTGCCCAGACTGGCACGGATCGCGGATCGCGTGGCGTTCATTCGGTCGCTGGTCGGTTCGGCGGGGGCTCACGATGGCTTTCAGTGTCAGTCAGGATTCGAGCAGAAGGCTTTGCAGTCCCTGGGGGGACGACCGGCGTTGGGATCAGTCGTGTCCAAGCTGCGCGGTTCGACAGCTGATGCAGCACCTTCATTCGTCGATCTGATGCAGGGCCGGCCGCTGGTGCGGAACAGTGCCCGCCCCGGATTTCTCGGGCCTGCCTATCAGCCCTTCCGCCCCGACATTTCGCAGCTCTTCGCTCGCCAGCTCGAGCCCGGGATGAAGCGTGAACTGGCCCGGTTGGGCTCGAGTCATACCGTGAGTCTGAAGCTGGATGGTGCGATCAATATCGATCGACTGACGGAGCGCACGGCCTTGCTGGCACAGTTTGACTTGTTCCGCCGCGAGGTCGATGGCAGCGGAATGATGGCTGCCATGGACCGCTTCACCGAACAGGCTGTCGGCATTCTCACCTCAGGGAAGCTGGCTGACGCATTGGATTTCACCCGCGAAGATCCCCGAATTCTCGACCGGTACACGCTGCAGGCCACAGCCGGGGCTCCTAACTTCACTTCCGAAGGCCCCGAATCCACTCGCAAATTTTTGCTCGCGAGACGTCTGCTCGATGCCGGCGTGCGGTGCGTCAGTCTCTCAATCAGTGACTTTGATACACACTCCGCAAACTTCCCCAGGTTGCGGCATCTGTTGCCGATTGTCGACCATGGACTCAGCAGCCTCATTACCGACCTTGAAGAACGCGGACAGCTGGATGACGTGTTGATCGTCGCCTGGGGTGAGTTTGGCCGCACGCCGCGGATTGACCCGAAGACCGGCGGCCGGCACCACTGGCCTCAAGTCGGCCCCGCCATTCTGGCGGGAGGGGGACTGCGCGGGGGCCAGGTCATCGGTCAATCCGACCGCACTGCCAGTGTCGTCGTTTCGCGCGCAGTCCACTATAAAGATGTCTTTGCCACGATTTATCACCACCTCGGTATCGATCCCCATCGCACTGCGCTGACCGATCCGCAAGGGCGGCCCCAGCACCTGCTCGATGAAGGCCAACCGATTCGCGAGTTGATCTGAGCAACTTCCCTTCTCGGCACGCTGGTCTTGCGAAATGGGAGGGGCAGAATCGTGGCTGCATTTGGCGCTGCCGAGCCGGCTTCTGGTCGGCGTGGCTTTCCCCTTGCAGCGACCGACCATATCGACGATCTTTTATGTTTCGTCAGACTTGGGGAGACAATATGCTGAAGCTGGTAGCATGCGGAACACAGATGTGCGACGGGGTTTCCCGCCGGGAGTGGCTGCGCGTCGGAAGCCTTGGTCTGGGCGGCCTGGCGCTGCCCGCCCTTCTGCAGCAGCGGGCTCAAGCGGATTTAGGACAGCCCCCAGGACCGGCAAAGTCGGTGATCGTGCTCTTCAACTCGGGCGGGATGCCGCAGCACGAGACGTTCGATCCCAAACCCGAAGCGCCGCGTGAAGTCCGCGGGGACTTCGGTGCGATCTCCACCCGCACTCCCGGACTGTTCTTTGGCGAACTGCTGCCGAAGATGTCGCAGCTCACGGACCGGATGGCGGTCATCCGGACCATGGTCACCGGGGATAATGCCCACTCAACCAGCGGCTATCAAATGCTGACCGGCATGCCGCACGTGCCGCTCAATCGCGAAAACGCCGGCCCCGGCAAACCGAATGACTCGCCCTCACTGAATGCGATTGTTCAGGCATTGAGACCTCCGGTCGGAGGACTGCCAGCTTCGATGTCGCTGCCACGTCGGATGGCTAACAACAATGGCCAGGATCCCTGGCCGGGGACCGACGCCGGGATCCTCGGTCGGAAGTTCGACCCGTGGTTCCTGGATTGCGATCCCTCCGAGCCAGGTTTTACCGTGCCGGGAGGGGAACTCCAGCCGGGGATGGTCCAGGCCCGACTCAACCGGCGGATGTCGCTGCTGGATCAGCTCCGCAATCCGCTGGACCAGATGCAGCAACACGCATCCGTCTCCAACTACAGCTCCTACCAGCAACAGGCGATTGATCTCATCGCTGGCGGACGGGCTCGGGAGGCCTTCGACCTGACCCGGGAATCCGATGCGACCAGGGACCGTTACACACGAACCAGGTATGGTCAGAGCGTCCTGCTGGCGCGGCGGCTGGTCGAAGCGGGCGTCTCGTTGGTTCAGGTGCAATCGGTGACCGCCGACAAGCGCCGTCCCAACGGCGGCGGCTGGGATACGCACGAGAAGCACAGCGAGAGCATCAAGGGCTGGCTGCTGCCGACGATGGATCAGGTCTACTCCACCCTGATCCTCGATCTCGAAGAGCGGGGTCTGCTGAACGAGACGCTGGTCTGCCTCGTGACTGAATTCGGGCATACGCCGAAGTTCAACGCCCGCAAAGGGCGCGATCACTGGGGCCGGGTCTTCTCGATCGCCCTGGCCGGCGCGGGAATCCGCGGCGGAGTCGTTCACGGCACATCCGATCGCTACGCGGCCGAGCCGCTCGACGGGATCGTGCGGCCGGCCGATTACCTGGCGACCGTCTTCCAGTGTCTGGGATATGCGCCGGATACGATCGTTCACGACGTCGAGGGGCGACCAATACCGATCAGTCATGGCACCGTCGTGGATTCGATCCTGGCCTGATCAACGGTTTCATCGCTGCCGCCCAAACCCTGAACGTGCCCAATGCTCCGCCCCAG
>CAZQUW010000362.1:0-5470 GCA_964596215.1 uncultured Planctomicrobium sp.
GCCCGACCTGTCATGAGGTGTTTTCTGAGAACAGGTGGGTGATCAGAAGGTAATGGCCTGTGTTTCGCTGGCAACGGCGCCAGGCACAGCCTGGCCTGCGCAAAAACCCCCTATTTTGTGGTGCCAGCCCAGCGTGATAAACGCATGTGAAATTTGTCGGTAGAGGGGCCGTGACTTGAAGTCTCGCCTACAATGAGCCAAGATATCAACGACGTGAAATGTATCACGTACAGCGAGTTTTCCGATGTTGACGTTGCCAGAGGGGCCACTCGATTGACTGCAGCTGACGAAAAAGATTGTCACTGAAAGCAATTTGGCGGCATCGGAGTTTCGACGCGCGGGTGGGCCGCGAGTCATGGAGTTGAACACGCAGGAGATTTTCAATGTCAATGAAGAAGCTGATCAGTGCAACAGCCGTCTGTCTACTGGCCGCCGGGCTGGCGTTTGCCGGCGAATTGAAGTCGGGTCTGCCGGTCGGAGAACGCGTTCCGGCCTTCAACGTTCGCGACATCACGGGCCCCAGCAAAGGTGAGACCCTCTGCTACCGCTGCAAGTACGGCAGCCGCCCGGTCGTCACCATCTTCACGCGTGAAGTGAATGACTCGGTGACCGAACTGATCTCCAAGATCGACGCCGTGGTCGGTAAGAACAAGGACGCCAAGATGGCCGCCTTCGTCTGTGTCATCACCGAAGACTCTGACAAGGTCGAGAAGCAACTCGAAGCCATCGCCAAGGACAAGAAGATCACCAACACCCCGTTGACGATCATCGAAGGGACCACCGGCCCCGACAACTACAAGTTGTCCAAGGACGCTGCTGTCACCGTCATGATGTGGAACGAATCGACCGTCAAGGTTAACGAAGCCTTCGGCAAGCCGACTCTCGACGCCAAGACCATCGAGAAGCTCGTCGCCGAAACCAAGAAGGTTCTCGAATAGTCGAGAGTTCTTCCCAGGTTTGAATTACCGAATCCCGCTGATCTGGCAACAGGTCAGCGGGATTTGTTTTTTGGATTGGGTGACTTTGTTGCCCGACCTGCGTCGGGGCCTTTGAGTCCGCTCGGCAGCCCGAATGGTATCGACGGCGGAGAGAAATATTTCAGGGACATCTCCGCGCGGCCGGGATCGTTGGCAAGTGGCGGTGATTGCGGGAAGTGGTCATCACAAATCTGTCCATTTTTCAGGAGTTTCACTCAAGTCCCGGCAACGGGTTCAAGCTGGTCTCGGACAACTGCCGACAAACCCCTACCACCCAATCCACCAGAGATCGACCACACAGGCAATGATTGCCACCACCAGCGCCAGGAACTTGCGATGCTTGATCAAGGATGGTCACTGCGGGAATCACGAACTGACATCGGAATTCCCAGGTCGCAAATTTATGAAAGCCCGGCCTACGAAGAGGCCCTGTCGCGATTGCTGTTTATCATCGAACAGCAACGCCACTGCGGGATTCTGTTCGGTCCGGCCGGAGTGGGTAAATCGCTGCTGCTCGAACAATTAAGCCGCATCGTTCGGCGGGCTGCACGCGAAATCGCAGTCGTCGACATTCACAGCCGGAATAGCACCGAAGTCCTGTGGGAGTTGTGCGGCGAACTCGGGTTGTCGCCCAGTTATCACGACAACGCGTTCGTCCTGTGGCGGCGGGTGCTCGACCATTTCCAGGCGAATCGCGGTCTGGACTTTCCTACGGTCGTGGTACTCGATCACGCCGACCAGGGGGGCGAAGAAAGTGCGTTCCTGGTTTCGCGACTGGTTCACCTGGCCAGCCAGGGCCGAGGTCTGACGCTGATCCTCGCCGTTCGCGGCTTTTATCTCGGGGATCTGCCGGAAACCTTCCGCGATGCCACTGACATCCGGGTTGAATTGAGTTGCTACGATCGCCAGCAGACTGGTGAGTTCGTGCGTACGGTCTTTCAGTCGCCGACCGACGAGCTGCCCATTTTCGAGGACCGTGCTCTCGACCGGCTGTATGCCATCAGCCAGGGATCACCGCGCACCTTGTCGCACCTGTGCGATCTCTCGCTGCTGGCCGCCTTGGCCGCGGGTGAGAATTCGGTGACCGAACGCACGGTCTTGAGCGCCGCGGCCGACCTGCAGATCACGGGAGGCAACTCCATTCGCAGCTCGGTCCCGATGCGTCCTTCCTACGCTCCGTATGAGGATTAGACCAACAATCAGATCGATCACGCCGTCCCGAAATTCCTTACTGGCTGGGCTGCGAACGGGAGTCACTGTCCCGATCGCGCAGCTTCAACTGGCGCAAATGAATGAACTTGGCGTCAGGGCAGCGGGGTCAATCGCTGGCGTTACGGGCTGCTATTGGTGAACCGGTAGAGCCCGGCTTCGTCGCTAGGGGACGTATTCTTCCCAGGGCAGCTGGAACGTGTCGGCGACCGCACGGTTGGTGACTTTGCCGTTGAGCACATTCACGGCATGGGCAATTCCCGGATCGCGCGTGCAGGCCCCGGACAGCCCGCGCTGCGCAATCTGCAGGGCATAGGGGAACGTGACATTGCACAGGGCGTAAGTGCTGGTGCGGCCCACGGCTCCCGGCATGTTGGTCACGCAATAGTGGACGATGCCTTCTTCGATATAAGTCGGTTTTGAGTGGGTGGTCGGCCGGGACGTTTCCACGCATCCCCCCTGGTCAATGGCGACATCAATGATGACGGCCCCCGGCTTCATGAACTTGAGATCGTCCTGGCGAACCAGTCGCGGTGCCCGGGCCCCTTCAATGAGGACCGCGCCGATCACCAGGTCCGCGCGTTTCAACTGCTCGACGATGTTGTGACGATCGCTGAAGATGGTATTCACATTCGGCGGCATGATGTCGTCGAGGTATCGCAGGCGTTCCATGTTGACGTCCAGGATGGCCACGTCGGCCTGAAACCCCGCGGCAATGCGTGCGGCATTGCCCCCGACGACACCTCCGCCCAGGATGGTGATATGGGCCGGCTGGACCCCCGGAACTCCCCCCAGCAGAATGCCGCGACCTTCCTGCGGCCGCTCGAGGTACTTCGCTCCCTGCTGAATGCTCATGCGGCCGGCGACTTCGCTCATCGGAGTCAGGCAGGGCAGATCCCCCTTGCGACCCCGCAGCGTTTCATAAGCGACGGCTGTAATTCCCGAGTCCACGACGGCCTTGGTCAGGGCGGAACTGGCGGCGAAATGGAAGTACGTAAAGACGATCTGGCCCCGCCGTAAGAGCGGCCACTCCGCGGGCAGAGGCTCTTTGACCTTGATGATCAATTCGGCCTGCGACCAGACTTCTTCGGCCGTGTCACAGAGAATGGCACCGTATTCAAGGTAGACTTCATCCAGCAGCCCGCTCCCGGTGCCGGCCCCTTTTTGAACGAGCACCCGGTGTCCGGCCCGCGTCAGTTCTTCCACGCCTACAGGCAACAGAGCCACACGGTACTCGTCAAGCTTTGTCTCCTTAGGCAAACCGATGATCATTGGAGAATCCCTTCTGGAAAAATGTCGAATGACGAAATCCGAATGACTAACGAATGACCAATAACCAAAATTCCGAATGACCAAAATTGCGATGTCGAACCCAACAGAATCAACAGACCACACGTCACCTCTGAATGATTGGGGCATTCGTCATTTGGTCATTCTTTCGACATTCGGATTTCGTCATTCGTCATTTCCTAAGCCAGTATCTCATCAATCACATGCCCATGCACGTCTGTCAGTCGACGGTCGATGCCGTTGTGACGCACGGTCAGTCGCGTGTGATCGATGCCCAGTAAATGCAGAATGGTGGCGTGGA
Source organism: uncultured Planctomicrobium sp. (assembly GCA_964596215.1). Classification (GTDB taxonomy): domain Bacteria; phylum Planctomycetota; class Planctomycetia; order Planctomycetales; family Planctomycetaceae; genus JAKFVC01. The sequence continues at coordinate 3,778 of CAZQUW010000362.1, forward strand.
AATCGTAGCAGAAGTTGCCATTCGATCCGACTTTGAACGAGAAGTCATCGCTCTCGCCGTGACTGACTCCCGGTTTCAGTCCCGCGCCGGCCATCCAGGCGACCGAGGTTCCGCCGTTGTGGTCGCGGCCGGTGGCTCCTTGCGTGAATGGCATGCGGCCGAATTCCGAACACCAGATCAGCAGCGTGTCATCCAGGAGACCTCGGCTTTTGAGATCCTTCAGCAATCCAGCGATCGGCTTGTCGACACTGTTCGCGATGAAGGGCAGCTCCTTGTGGATGTCGGTATGGTTATCCCAGTTGCCGGAAGCTCCCCCGGCCCCGCTCCAGACCTGGACGCAGCGCACTCCCCGTTCAATCATCCGCCGCGCGGTCAGGCAGTTGCGCCCGAAGTTGGCGGTGACGGGATCGTCGGTCCCATACAGTGAATGCGTCTCTTTCGATTCCTTGGTCAGATCGAGGACATCGGGGGCACTCAATTGCATCTTCGCGGCCAGTTCGAATGATGCAATGCGTGCTTCCAGCCGGGAATCACCCGGGTTCTGGGCGAGATGCTGACGGTTCAACTGGTCCAGCAGCGACAGGCTGGCGGTTTCGCTCTCTTTAGTGATGAATTTGGCGGTCGCTGGCGGAAACAAGTCGGCGATGGGTACGGGGGCCGTCGGGCGAATGACCGTTCCCTGATGCGCTGCCGGTAGAAATCCCGAGGAGAAATTGCCGGTATTGTTGTAGGGCAGTCCACGCGGGTCGGGAAGTACGACGAAGGTCGGCATGTTGTCGCTGAGGCGACCGAGGGCATAACTGATCCAGCCCCCCATGCACGGAAACCCGGGGCTCAGAAATCCCGTATTCATCATGAAGCTGGCGGGGCCATGCACATTTGTTTTCGACTGCAGGGCCATCAGAAACGTCAGGTCGTCGACACATTCGGCAGTGAAGGGAAACACGCTGGAAACCCAGCGGCCCGACTGTCCGTGTTGTTTCCATTCAAACGGACTTTTCATGACATTACCGGGCGCACTGGTCGCCGCCGAAGTCACGCCGAAGTCGACCTTTTTGCCATCCTGCTTATTCAGCTCAGGCTTGTAGTCGAATGTATCCATCTGGCTGACGCCGCCATTCATAAAGAGCTGAATGACACGTTTCGCCTTGGCGGGATGGTGCAGTCCGCCATGGAATTCGGGGCGCGGAGCATCCGCGAGCACCCCCGTCGAACCCAGCAATTGAGCCAGGGCGATGCTCCCCAGGCCAGCTCCGAGCTGCGAGACAAATTCGCGACGATGGACCATGACGGAAACCTCGGTCAGCGGCTGACGGAATCGAATCGAAGCAGGCCCGTGGCCGCCGTCGGACAAGGGGTAAATCTTGCTGTCACCACATCTTATCCGTCCTACAGCCCCCGAGCGAGCTTAAACTCCTCCGCTCGGGCCCCGTGGCTTTGATTCGCAGGAAGTACGCGGCGATCTGCCCGGCGAGGCCCGTCCGCAGGTCATCTCAATTTTCTGTCCGGTGCGCAGCGGGTCGAACTTGCGAATGCCCGGGGGATGGACTAGAATTCCGCCCGATTCAACAAATGTGGGATGCAAATCGCACGTTGAATCTCAGGGTGCTGGTCATCCTATTCCCCGATGGTGTAATCGGTAACACAACGGATTTTGGTTCCGTCATTCTACGTTCGAGTCGTAGTCGGGGAA
>CAZQUW010000363.1:0-3552 GCA_964596215.1 uncultured Planctomicrobium sp.
CTTTGATTTCTTCGCACGTAAGATGGGCACTCTGCCCGTCTCTGCTTGCAGCTCAATAAAACAGACGGGCAAGAGTGCCCATCTTACGGACCAAAACAACCCGCCAGATTGACGCGCTCTCTTTGTCCCCTTTGCTCTCTTTGAACTCTTCACAGGTTCATCCTGTGTCCGTCATTCGGTTTTCGTGCTTCGCCTTTTCTCCACCCTTCTTCTACCACCCCTTACTCGAACGGCCCAATCTCCACGTCGCCTGATTGCTGGCAATCTCCTCGTTCCCGGATGTCCAAAGCCTTCTAACCCATTGAGAAACAAACAGTTCGGACACGTTTCGAGACTCATAGGCGCACCCGAACTGGGAAGCAGGTCCTCGCCGAAGCACGGGAAGGCCGGGGGCGGCCAGCCTACGGGGGTGAGCACGCGGGCTACCTCAGGTGCGAGGCGCAAACGCCGGTGCATTCCGTAGAACGCAACCCGAGAATTTGCGTCCGGAAAAGAGTGAACGGCATCGGGGCCTGCTGGCTCGGCCAATGGCACCCAATTCCCAGAGCAACGGATGACAGTCCCCTCTGAGGAAACCGTCTTGCACCAGTTCGGCTAAGCCAGCAAACCGTCGACCACATGCCCATGGACATCGGTCAAACGGAAGTCTCGGCCGCTGTAGCGGAATGTCAGCTTTTCGTGATTCAGCCCCATCAGGTGCAGGATCGTGGCATGCAGATCGTGCACGTGCATTCGCTGATCGACTGCGGCAAAACCCAGTTCATCCGTGGAACCGTAAGCCTGGCCACCCTTGATGCCCCCGCCGGCCATCCACATCGAGAAACCCAGGTTGTTGTGATCGCGCCCCTTGGCACCTTCTGAGGACGGCGTTCTGCCGAATTCCCCACCCCAGACGATCAACGTATCCTGCAGCAGACCGCGCGACTTGAGATCCGTCAACAGCGCGGCAATCGCCTGATCGCTCTGCTGAGCGTGGTTCTTGTGGTTCATGATGTCGCCGTGGTCGTCCCACGGCTGGCCGCCGCCGTAATACACCTGCACCATCCGCACGCCCCGTTCGACCAGTCGCCGGGCCAGCAGACAGCCATTCGCAAACTGCCCGTTGCCGTACAACTCTCGCGTCGCCTGAGTTTCCTTCTGCAGATCGAACGCTTCCTGAGCTTCAAACTGCATCCGGAAGGCCATCTCCAAGGACGCAATCCGGCCTTCCAATTGAGCATCTTCGCCCCGCACGGCCAGGTGCTTGCGATTCAACTGCTGCAACAAGTCCATCTGCCGACGCTGCACAGGCTGTGAGACATAGCGATTATTGATATCGCGGATGATGGTCTTGGGATCGATGTTCGAATTGTTGATGTGTGTGCCCTGGTAAATCCCGGGCAGGAAGCTGTTGCTCCACAATTGCGGACCGACCGTCGGGCTGCCCGGGCACAGGACCACGTAGCCCGGCAAATTCTGATTCTCGGAACCTAAACCGTAGGTCAACCACGATCCCATGCAGGGCCGCGTGGGCTGACCTTCACCCGAGTTCATCATCAGAAACGAAGGCTCGTGATTCGGCAGATTCGTGTGCATCGACCGAATGACGCAGATGTCGTCGATGCACTTGGCGATGTGCGGATAGATTTCGCTGACTTCAATCCCGCTCTGCCCTGCCTTCACAAACTTGAATGGCGAAGGCATCAGCTTGCCCTTCGAGCGTCCGCGGGGAAAGAGAGACTCGGGAGGGACCTGCCCCGCGAATTTTTCCAGCGCGGGCTTGGGGTCGAAGGTGTCAACCTGGGACGGGCCGCCATTCATAAACAAATGGATGATCCGCTTGGCTTTCGCCGGGTAATGGGTCGGCTTGGGAGCCAACGGATTCGACTCGCCCGGTGCCGCGGAAGCCTCACCGGCCAGCACCGCAGCCAGCCCCAGTGAACCAAACCCAACGCCCATCGTACGGAGCATTTCACGGCGAGACAGCGGCAACAGATTGTGTGTCATGGGTCACCCCAGGCGAAGTTCTGGATTGAGTGGATCGAAGTTCGTAATTGCAATTGCGAGGAGGTTCAGGCGACCCTCCTGGAGCGTCTTATCAACATCAGCGAGTCATTAGTCTACATTCACCTTGGAATCGGGTGCCACTGGCTCTGCCAGTGCCGGGTGTCGTTTGACTTGCCAAGAACACTGGCAGAGCCAGTGGCTCCCCACTTCTTAGGTTTTAATAACATTAGTCCACGTACGTGAATTCATTCGCTCCGAGCAACGCCTGCACGTATTGCGGCCAGAGCCCGAGCTCACTCTTTTCATCCGGGGGGATGGGCGCCGTCAAAAATGCCAACCCCAGTTTCAATTCGTCTTCGGTCACCGGCCGGCCGTACAACAGCAGATAAGCGCGATCGATTCGTACCGCATCTGATTCCTGCGTATCTGCCGTCAAACGTTGTGTCAAAGCCTGGGCCTGCCGGACCAGGAAGTCGCTGTTGAGCACGAACAACTGCTGCAACGGCACGGTCGTCTGGGTGCGTCGTTCGCTGGTGATATTGGGATCCGGAAAGTCGAACAGCCGCAACAGCGGATTCAGATTATGACGGCTCACCGAGCCATACAGCGTCCGGCGACGATAATCGCTCGCCGCCAGATTCCCCGACGGTCCACCCACCGTGGGATCCAGGCTGCCCGAGACCGTCAGCAACGCGTCGCGCCAGGCTTCGACATCCAGGCGACGGCGATTCATCCGCCACAGATAGCGATTGTCGGGATCCAGCTCCATGTTCTTCGCATCGTGGTTGCTGCTTGCTCGATATGTCGCGGACAGCACGATTTCGCGATGCAGCTTTTTCAGTGACCAGCCGTTGGACTGGAACCAATGAGCCAGGTAATCGAGCAGTTCCGGATGCGAAGGACGTTCGCCCAGGGCCCCGAAATTGCTGGCCGTCGCCACAATGCCGCGGCCGAAATGTTGCTGCCAGACGCGATTCACGATCACGCGGGCCGTCAACGGATTACTGGGGCTGACGATGGCTTCGGCCAGTTCCAGGCGACCGCTCCCCTTCGAGAAGGGGACAGGTTCCTCGGGGGACAGCACCGACAGGAATCGCCGCGGTGTTTCGGGACCCGGTTTCTGATGGTTGCCGCGCAGATAGATTCGCATGTTGGCCGCAGTCCCCTCCACCAGGCTATGCGCCACGGGATACATCGGCGGTGAGCTCTTCTTGCGGCTCTCCAGTTCGGCCTTCAGCTCACCCGACTTCCGGGCCGGTTCACCCGACAGCAATCCTTCCACCTTGTCACGGGGCACGTAACCGGGGCCCTCCTCTTTCTTGAAGAAGACCTTCAGCAACTCGGCCTGGGGACCTTTAAACTCAGGACTCTTAAGCTTGCTGCGTTCCGCTTCAGGTGCCGCGGCGACTCGCTCTGCATGTTGTTTCTGCAGTTCGTCACGGGCATCCAGTGCGGCGATCAATTCCTGCTGGAAGGCATCGGCCACTGTCTGCACCGCTTCGGGGACCGCCGACGTTTCGGTATCCGCCGGTGCCGCCAGCGCAAACCAATCCTTCAGCTGCGGAA
>CAZQUW010000363.1:3652-5462 GCA_964596215.1 uncultured Planctomicrobium sp.
ACAGCCTGTGGAACCAGGGGGGCTTCGCGGTACGCGGAACTCGAAAAAATCCCGGCCAGACTGTAGTAGTCGCGCTGCGGAATCGGATCAAACTTATGATCGTGACAACGGGCACAGGCAATCGTCAGTCCCAGCAGACCGCGCGCGAGCGTATCGACGCGATCATCCAGTTCATCGGCCGCCGCCTTCGCCGCGCATCCGGCGTCCGCATAATAGACAGGCCCTAGCGCGAAGAACCCCAAGGCGGGCAGGCGTTCGGTCACGTCGCCGTCGGTTAACAGGTCACCTGCAATCTGCTCCGTGATAAAGCGGTTATACGGCAGATCGCGATTCATGGCATTCACGACCCAGTCGCGATACCGGAATCCGTTCGGGTAGTTACGAGCCTGGAAGGTATGGGCCTGATCCTCGGCGTACCGCGCCACATCGAGCCAGTGGCGGCCCCAACGTTCGCCGTAATGGGGCGACGCCAGCAGCCGATCGACGACCTTCTCATCCGCATCGGTCGACTGATCGCTGAGATAGGCCTGGACGTCCTCGGGCGTGGGGGGCAATCCGATCAGATCAAACGACAACCGGCGGATCAGTGCCGCGCGGTCCGCCGCAGCGACCGGCTTTAGGCCGCGTTTTTCCATCTCTGCCAGCACGAAGGCATCGAACGGCTTCTTCACCCAGCCCGTCATCTGGACTGCGGGCGGTTGCGGGTCGCGAATTGGCTGAAAGGACCAGAAGGCCCGCTGCTCGGCGGAAATCACATATTCGCCCAGCGGGGCCGCGCGCCCCAGCTGAGCCACCGTCACAGTGGGGGCTTCGAACTCCAGCCGCGCCCCGGAAAACACGGCATGATCGCTGTTAATCGGGTTGCCCCCCGGGCCCATCGCCGCACCTGTCGCCACAAGCGTTACGAACTGCGCTTCGGCAGGAATCGGGACCTGGAAGTTCGCGAACTGACCGTTGGCCTTGAGCGGTGACGGAATGGTCCCCGACACCGCGAACTTGCCATCTTGAAATTTGACTTCAACGGGTGCTCCGTTGACATAGGCTGCAATCACTTTCTGGGCCGCGTCGCCGGTCGTGCGGCTGACGATCACCAATAGATGGATGCCGGCATCGCTGCCCAGAGCATCGTCATTAATACCGGCCCGCTCTGATCGGAACGCAAAAGTTTGCGTGGGGGGCAGTCCGCCGGCTTTGCGAATCTCTGTCAGATCAAAGGTGACCAACGCATTCGCATGCAGGCCAACACCCTGCTCGGTCTTGGGTGAATTTGCCGGGAAGGCCTGCCCCAGCGTGCGGATGCCGCCGTTTTCGCCCCAGGCATCATTCAGCACCAGACCGTGGGTCTCGCGCCCGCTGCCGACCGATTGAAAGTCGAACTTGATCCCGCCGGCAATTTCCGTCTCGGTGCCCCACCCCTGAACGACGCGATCAACTCCTAGATCCGTCGCATCGGCAGTCCCGCCAAACTGGTCTGAATCGAGGGCGTCGCCCAACGAGGTTTCGGCCACATCGTCAAACAGATTTCCCAGCGGGATCTGCACATTGAGAGTCGGCCACACCGCACCGCCGGCGACCCATTTGGTCAGATCAGCGATCTCGGCATCCGACATCTTCTGCTTCGGGGGCATCTTGATGTCGCCGGTATGTCGAATCGCTTCGATCAGCGAACTTTCATCCGGCTTGCCCGGCTCAACGATGGCGCCGGCATCGCCCCCCTTCTGGAAGGACTCGCGGTTCTCCAGACTCAAGCCCCCTTTGGACTGACCATTGCCGTGACATTCAAAGCAGCGGCTGATCAGAACCGGACGGA
>CAZQUW010000364.1:0-5461 GCA_964596215.1 uncultured Planctomicrobium sp.
TGTTAACCTGATTCCCGAAGATTATGAGTCCATTGATCCGGGAAACTCTCTGAATTGGACTTTCCCGCCCAAACCGTTGGTGTTCTCAGATTCGGCTGGCGAATTCTGGGTGGCAGTACCGGTTGCCCACTATGACAGCATTTTTAGCGGCAAAGGGTTTCAGTTCTGGAAAGTGGGTACAGACGGTACATCGACGAATGTGTTCGAGACTTGGTTAGCCAACGAACAAAGTGGCACGGTCGTGCAGTCTCCCACCGATGTTCAATTGGGGCCTGACGGAACCTTTTATGTGACCTATGATGTCGAACACAATGAAGCGATCCCTGACGTCGGCCAGCAATACACGTCGCAACTCATCGTCAGACGCTTTTCCTCGAGTGGCGGTCAGCAGATCGGATCTGACATTCTGGTTGACGCAGCGGTCTATTACGACGATGCAGGCCGGGTCGAGCACCGCCTGCCGACACTCATTCCAGGAGATTCAGGCCAGTTCTCGGTGCTCTTTTACAACAATATTGGTGACCTCGTTGTGCAACACTTTGATGCCGACGGCGTTAAGCAAGGCTTGAAGATCAAGTTTATTGATCACGCGGAGCTGAATCCCAGCTATGGACTAGGGGACTTTTCAGGCGAGTCGCTCTCGAATGGAAATCTGCTGTTAGCGTGGGACGTGCCGGTCGCATTTGCCGATGACACATACTACGCACGTGAGTTCCAGCAGAATGGCACGCCCGTTGGACCGGCGATACCTCTGGGGACCGCGTACTATACCGGTCCGATACACTTGGCGCGACAGTCCAACGATCAATTCGTCGCGAGCTGGGGAGGTGGAGATATCGGATACGGCGATATTTTTGCCCGACGGCTGGCAGCGAACGTCACCAGCACGCCGCCTACAGACATCGCTTTAAGCTCGACGAGCATCCCGGAACATAATCTCGGCAACGATACCGTGGGATTACTTACGGCGACCGATCCCGATGTCGGTGAGACTTTTACATTCAGCCTGGTTGATGGTCCTGGCAGCACAGACAACAGCAGCTTCTTTATAATTGGCAACTCGCTGCAGATCATTCCCAGTACAGACTACGCCAGCCAGAGCAGTTACTCCATCCGCGTCGAAGTCGTTGATCGTGCCGGAATGACCTTTCAAAAGCAGTTCACGATTCATGTCATCAAGGCCAACCAGGCACCAACGAATATCTCGTTATCGTCAACCAGCATCGACGAGCACAACGCCAGCTACGCCACGGTCGGGTTGCTCGGTGCGACCGATCCCGATGTCGGTGACACTTTCACGTTCAGTCTGGTTGGAGGTGCTGGCAGCACCGACAACGGTAGCTTCTTCGTTGACGGCAACGCGTTGCAGATTATCCCCAGCACGAACTTCTCCAGCCAGCACAGCTATTCCGTCCGGATCCAGGTGGCCGATCAAGGCGGGCTGACGTTTACGAAACCGTTCACGATCAACGTGATCGACCTCAATGACGCGCCGACAAATGTCACTCTGTCTGCGACGAGTATTATGGACAACAATGCCCCCAACGCGACAGTTGGGATACTCAGCGCGTCCGACCCTGACACAGGCAATACATTCACCTTCGGCCTGGTTGCGGGTGCCGGCAGCAATGACAATCCCAGCTTCACCATCACCGGTAATACACTAAAGATTATTCCCGTTACGAACTATGCCCTGAAGAACAGTTATGCACTCCGTGTTCGCGTCACCGATCAAGGTGGATTAACGTTTGAGAAGCCGTTTACGATTACGATTACCGACGCGAACGCCGCACCGACCAATCTCACCTTGTCATCGACAAGCCTTCTGGAAAACCACTCGCCGTACGCGACGGTCGGGACCATGATTACAACAGACCCCGATGTTGGCGATACCTTTACCTATAGTTTAGTGGCGGGAACCGGCAGCGCGGATAACGGCAATTTTGACATCTCAGGCAGCACGCTGCAGATCATCACGACATCCAACGCGGAAATGAAATCGAGTTATTCGATCCGCATTCGCACCACCGACCAGGGGGGCATGACGTTTGAAAAACCGTTCACCATCACAGTCACGGACGTCGATGAGTTTCCCACCATCATCACCCTGAACTCGGAACCGCTTAGCTATCAGATCCGTTCCAGAGACGTGCTGCCCATCGATGGTACTGCGACGATCTCGGACGACGATGCGTCGGTATTGAACTTTACGGGATCCATACTGCAGGTGTCGGGACACGCGCAGAAGGACACTTTATCGATCTTGAAGCAGGATGGTATCAGTCGCAAAGGAAAAAATGTGCTGTTCGGCAAGGTGGTCATCGCGACTGTAGCCGGCGGCAAAAAAGGCGAGGCACTGACGATTCGCATGAATAGTGCCGCGACGCAGACCTCGGTTCAATTCTTGCTGAGAAGCATTGGGTTCAAATCAACCGACAAGATTGCCGGAGCCCGCACGATCCAGATGCAGATCACAAACATCGGCGGCGCGAACACGAACCAAGCCATCAAACAGATACATGTCGGTCTGTGATGCCAATACAAAGGGTGGTCCAGTTTGCTCTGCAAACTGGGTTTACAGGAGGCGTGTTTGGGCACCGCGTGGGTGGCACAGACTTTCATGCCTGTGTGAGCGCAGCGAATTAGAGGCCACTTCTCGTTCAGGCTCACTACGCCGAGAATCTAAAATGGGCTGAGATCCGCAGGATCTGACTCGCTTCGCAAATCCCCCGCGGCCGAGTGCTGTTCACGGCGCCACTCGGGAATGTGGCCTCTATTTCGCTGCGCTCCCCCAGGTTCAACGACCTGGGCCACCCCGCGGAATTACGCTTTCGACTGGCAGTGTGTGGGCCAGTCGTAACTCCCTGAGCATGGATTGCTTCTTGGTTTGGTGAGTCTGCATCCGCCGGAGGATGTCATCCAGTGCCAGCATCGCGCTGAGCACATGGGGGCCTTTATTGAGCATGACGCACTCGGCCCGGTGCCCCATCGCTGCATCGGTGATCTCGGCACGGGACGGCATCCCCTCCTTGGCAAGTGTTTCCAGGACTTGCGTCGCCCAGATGACCGGGACGTGGGCCGCCTCGCAAATCCAAAGGATCTCTTCCTGGACTTCCGCAAGTCGCTCGAAGCCGCATTCGATGGCCAGGTCCCCCCGAGCGATCATCACCCCGCAACTGGGAGACCGCATGGCCGTCAGCAACATGTCGGGTAAGTTTTCGAAGCCCCGCCGCGTCTCGATTTTCAGTACGAGGGCAGGGGGGGAACTCCCCAACCGCTCCAGGTGCTGCTGCAGCCGTTCCACGTCACGGGCCGTGTTGGCGAAGGACAACTCAACGATGTCGGCGTGCTGTGCCACGAAGGTCAGGTCATCGAGATCCTTGGCGGTCATTGCTCCCAGCCGCAGATCACTTTCGGGAAGGTTAATCCCTTTGTCAGCACGCAACTTTCCACCTTCCATGCGTGTCTGGGTGATGCGCACGACAACGTGACCAGGCTCGATCTTCTCGATCACACCGCCGATTTTTCCATCGTCAAACCAAATCGATTCCCCCGAATGGACGTCATCGAAGACTTCGGGGATCGTGCAGCCGATCTTGGCCGGGGTCAAAACTTCCGCTCCGCTATCCACGGTCGCCGGTCGGCCCGGCCTCAGGTCTCGAGTCAGGATCAGCAAATCACCTCGTTCCAGGGTGAGCGAGTTCTCAACGGGCGGCAGTTCGCCGACCACGGCCTCGCGGTCGGCGCGTTTGACCACCCCGCGTGCGTGACGCAAGATGGTGCCGGGGACAACATAAGCCGTCTTGACCATTTCCGCCCAACATCCGCCGTCGGTCACGTCCACCACGATCAAGGTTCGCTGGGCGTCACGAGCGTCGGTAAAATGCAACTTTTCGGACATGCGGAGCTCCGCCAGCCACTCGGCGGGAACGGGCAGGCAGGCATCGGCCAGCGAAGGCGGAGCATGGGGGGAGGTTCCCGCGGTCAACCACACGCGAGCTGGACCGGTAATTCGTCCATAGACATCGCGACGAGGGCGAATCCGGATCACGGCAGGGCCCGGCTCGAGTGGCCCGGTGCGCAGCTTCGGTCCGGCCAAGTCCATCACGATCCGGCAAGTCCGCCCCAGCGACACCTCGGCCCGCCTCATGTGTTCGATCATCCGCAACCACGTTGCCGCGTCGTCATGGGCGCAGTTGATGCGCATGCAGTCCATGCCTCGCTGAAGGAGATTGTGGATGAGCGTGTAATCGTTCGCCGCCTCACTCGGCATGGTGACCATGATACGGACTCCGCGTCCCGGGATCGCGGAGCCCAACAAGGCTTCGGTGTGTTCATCAAGCAGCCTTTGGCCCGTGGCGAAATCGACGACTTCAGCCTCGTGCGGAAGCGGCTGCGAGGATGATTGTACGAGACGGTGGAGAACTTCTAGAACCGCGTCGACCGTTGCCAGGACGTGCGACTCGGCCCGCCCCAGCGAAGATAGCCCCAACGCAGCCAGCTGGTGCTGCAGTGGGCGAAGGTCGCGACGACGAAGCGCAAGATAATGCAGAAGGTTTCGGGCACTGTCCCGGTAGGTGGCATGAACCCTTTCAAGCAATGGCTGCGGGACCGACGTCACGGCGACCAGATCCGCCCGGATGGCCACGAGTTCCCCGAGAACGCCTTCGATGTTTGCGTCCCTCTGGCAAGTACCGTTGTTACTGTGTTCCGCAGTCAATGGCAGCTCCTCCAGTGCTTGAACATGCCGACCGAGTTCTTGACTATATCGGATTGACATGAATTTTGAGCAAATGACGCAGGTAGACAGCGGACATTCTACTGTTTTGGCCTCCCTCAAGGAGGAAGACTCGATTCCAGTCACCAACTTCTTTGATTTCTTCGACTTCTTTAATCGCGTGTCCACTACCGCATTGTCGCACTGTGAATTTTGGCTTGGTGTCCCGGTCGGCCGAGGCTATCAACGCACACAGACTTCGCGGCGTCGAGGGAACTTCTTCCAACGTCGCCTTCATCGCTCCGCGTGAAGACAGCCGATGGCGCGGTGGACCATAAACACCTTCCAACCTCGCCCGCGAGTCCGGCCAACTTCACGCGGAGCGCGGAGCGATGAAGGCTACTTTCGGACTTCACCCTCCGAAAACTCTTTGACCTCTTTGATCCCTTCGACCCCTTTCACTCTTCACCCTTCACAATTCACTCTTCCCTCCGCCGGCGCTCCAGATCCAGCGTCCCTTGGGCACCGGTTCCTTATAACACCGAATCCCCAGCGCCTGTTTCGCGCGCTTCAATTGCGACACCGACAAACCGGCCGCCGCGGCCGACTTGAGGACCTGCCGGGCCGGACACGATCCGCTCGCCAGATATTGCCGCAGCCACCCGGCATGTTCCTGGAGCTGCACGCAGCGTTCCTGCTTCGCACTCGCCCCGCGCCCCTGATCGGCCGTCGGCCCCTGCGACC
>CAZQUW010000365.1:0-5428 GCA_964596215.1 uncultured Planctomicrobium sp.
CAGCCTGACTCTCTGAGTGCTTTGTCAGCGTTTGAGTTTGGGATTGGGTGCCACTGGCTCGGCCAGTGCTGCGTGTCATTTGACTCGCCAACAGCACCCTGCTTCTTCGCGTTGACAGAGCTCTGAGTGGGTGTTTTAGAACACGCTGACAAGGCCCCTGTGTCAGTTCGTAACCGCTGGAAAGACCGCGGTTCTGAACTTTCCGCAGCCGGTTTTGTCAGGGAAGTTAGCCAAGTTGGGAATCTATCATGCGACTCACACTCCGCACGCTGCTCGCTTACCTCGATGATCTGCTGGAACCCAGCCAGGCCAAGGAATTGGGGGCCAAGATCCAGGAGAGCGAGGTCGCTTCGGAACTGGTTTCCAAGATCCGCGATGTCATTCGCAAACGGCGGCTGACCGCTCCGGTAGTAAGCGGCCCCGGCTGCGACCTGGATGCCAATCTGGTCGCCGAATACCTGGATAACACCCTCTCCGCCGAAGGGGTCACGGACCTCGAACGGATCTGCCTGGAATCCGACGTGCACCTGGCCGAAGTCGCGGCCTCGCACCAGATTCTGACGCTCGTCCTGGGCGAACCGGTCGATATCGGGCCGCTCAGTCGCGAACGCATGTATGCCCTGGGTGAAGCAGCTCGAACCACAACTCCAGCCCCGGTGGCCACCACGATCGCGGGCCAAAGCGCTACAGTGGCCATGAAACCGATCGCTCCCGCAGTCCCCGCAGCCGGGCTCAGCCCCGCCGTGAAGCCGGTCGCCGGTTCCCGGTTGTCGTCGTCAACACCTCCCGCGGCCGAATCTCCGATCGAGCGGCGAACCGAAGAGCCGTTCGACCGGACCATTCCCGACTACCTGAAGGCCCCCCCCTTGTGGAAGCGGGCCTTACCTCTGGCCATCGCCTTGCTGGTGATTGTCTGGCTGGGAGTTCTGTTTACCGATCACGAAATGGTTCGGAGTCTCATCGGTGGTAAAGCGACATCGACAGCCCCGGAACAAGTTGCTGAGGCCGTCACCAATGCCGCCCCGCAGGCAGCGGCCAAGCCCGCTGTCGCCGCGCCACAAGTGGAAGTTGCCGCCAACCAGGCCCCGCAGCAACTGGTTGCCGAGAATCCCGCAGAGCAACCTGAAATGACGGAGCTGGAGGCACCCGGTGAGCAAGTGGCCGCGGTGACCAGGCCCGGCACGAACGAACCCCAGTCCGCTCGACCGTCCATTGATCCGCCACCCCCTGCGGACGCCGACGAAGCTGTGGCACCCGCCAGGCCGACGCCCGCCACCAAATCGGGCACTCCCGCCGACGACGAGGACGCATCCCCCTTCAAGGCGCCCGGTAAGGCGGTCGCCAGGGCGGACACCAATGCCGCGAAGACCAAGGCCAAGTCCCCCACCGCTGTGAAGCCGGCTGCTCCTGAAGTCGCTCCGGTCGTGCGGTCGCATCCCGCTCAGTATGTCAGCCCGGATGGTATCGTCTTGCATTACGACGCCGACCGCGCCGGCTGGTACCAGTTACCACACCGCTCGCATGTCTTCGCGGACGACGCCCTCGCCGTGCCGGAACCTTTTGATGCCCAGATCCAGATGGGTCGCGAAAAGCATCGTTTGACTGTGATGGGCCCCGCTGTCGTCGGTGTGACGGATCCCATGAAGGATTTGCCGATGGGGATCAATCTGCTCCGCGGACGAATCATCCTGCAACCGGCCGAGGCTGCGGAGGCCGCGGCCGGTGCGCCGGCACCCGTCAAACTGCTGCTGTCCATCCAGGGCGCCACGTGGCAGCTGGAACTGGCTGATCCCGCCACGCGGTGCGGTATCGAAGTCATGCCACGTGAACCGCGTCAACTGGAAGAAGATTTTGCCACGCACGGCTGGTCCGGCAATCTGTATGTCTGGAGCGGCACCGTCAAACTCACCAGTGCCGAAGGTCAGGAACAGACCCTGACGGCCCCCGACAGCCTCGTGCTTGCGACAGATCCCAATAATCCCCAGGCCGCATCTGCTAACTCGAAGGACCTGCCCAATTGGGATCGCCGCCTGTCGACGATCGCGCAGAAGAATGCCCGTCTCTTCGCGGATGAATTCCAGGCCGATGAATTGTCGGCTCACGACGCACTGCTCGGTTTAGTAGACAGTCGTGTCTATGCACTGTCGCGGCTGGCAGTCTCCTGCCTGGGGCTGGTTGGCGACTATGAAATGATGCTGGAAGTCCTCGACCGCAATGAGCATCATGAGTCGCGAGTCGCTGCGATTCACTGCCTGCGAACCTGGGTGAACGAAGATCCGGAGAATCGCGTGAAGCTCAAGGCGGCCATTGCTGCCAAGTTCTACCCCGAGGAAGTGGATGTTGTCTATCGCCTGATCTGGGGCTACCAGGAACAGGATGCCCGCAGCAAGCAAACTTCCGAGCAACTCGTCGACTGGCTCGAACACGACCGGCTGGCCGTGCGCGAACTGGCGTGGTACTACATCAAGTCTCTGACGAATCGCAAGCTCGAGGTTTTCGACGCCCGCGGCACGCCGATGCACATCAATGCCGCCGTGCAGAAGATCCGCAGGATTCTCGAAAAGGACGGCACGTTGCTGCCACCACTGCCCATGCCGCCGAAAGTCGGCGGCGCCGCGGCAGACGCCCAATAGCACCAGGTCCCCCACAAGGCTTGGCGCATACCCGCCCGCTACGACCTGCGGCCGCGTGAAGCACGGTAGCCGTATTCAATGGCAAACCAGTTCGCGTAGCGTTCCCGTTCGCGATAGGTCGTGTTGCGCGGATCGTTCAGATGGCCGACCTCATGGATCAGCACATTATTGAGATAGAAATCTTTAATCGACTCGAGAGTCCAGGTCAGCGTCCAGTGATCGTCACACTGGGCCCAGGTGGCTCCATACATCCGCGCTTCGATTCGCTGTGCCGGCTTGGGGGGAACTGAATAGAGTTCGACTAAATTACTTTCAATCGGATAGAGATAGACCGACTGGCCCCACTGCATCCCATAGCATGGGAACGTCCGCCGCTTGCGGGTCATGCGACTCAACTGCACGACTTCCAGGTCTCGCGTATAGTGTCGCGGCAATTGAGCCAGCCGCTCGCGAACCTCGGCTTCCGTCACCGGATGCATGTAGTCGATTCCGGCAGGTTGAATGGCGATCGTCAATGCCCCGCGACCGTGCGGTTCGTGCCACACTTCCGGCGCGTTGTAGGGCACGCCGCCTCCACCCCGATTCGCCCGCTGCCGATACGCCGCGGCCGGATTGGTCACCACGCGCGTGGCCCCCTGGCCGGACGTGTCTCGCGCATGGTGAACGGCGGGATTGAACGGCACTGAGGAGCGGGATGACATCTTGGTAATCACCTCGGGTGGGACCCCATGGGCGCAACAGCCCCCATCGAGCAATTTCGCGGAGAGGCCCGGCCACGCATCCTGTGGGGCCAGACGTATGACTGCAGGGCGAATCGTGCGATGTGCCTGTAGAACAAATGTCTTGCTCTACAATTCCACATCTTTCCGCCACGCAGCAGACTCGGTTTCGTCGGGGAGATCGAATTTTGAGTCTCGATTAATACTACGCAACGCGCGAACCACTCACAAGGTGTACACCATAAGTGGCGAGGTTCCAAACAGTTAACCTCGCAGCACCTGTCGCATCAATAATTCTGTATATGTCGGTCCGAAGGCTTTAGGTCCGACCGTCGGGAGGTAACACCTGCATCGACAAGATCTTACGGACGCGTCGTGAACGGAACTTCCCATTCGCCCCACAGCCAGACGACTCGCGGCGTTCAGCAAAAATCTTAAACCCATTTTAAGTAGGGAGTTCCGTTAAATTCGGGCTCGGGAGTACGCGTTTTCAACGTTGGCGGCCCATCGGACATTCCATCCGCGAGAACTCGGGGGGCCACGGCTTCCGCCAGTGCTGTTGCCAGTCGACTCTCACAAGACGAACGGGATTGTCCGTCCTGCGGTCTGTTTGCCCTGACGTCCGTATCCCTGAATCGTGCAAGGTAATTCAGGACAGCCCCCACTTTCTTCGTGTCCTTTGTGACCTTCTGTTCAAAACCGTTTTGGAACAGACGGTCACAAAGGACACGACGGACGAAGAATCCGGCGGCTTACGCCCACCGGCTCGCCTGGAACCGTTTATTGGAACCGTTTATCTGGGGGCGGCTCTGAATTCGTAGAACCGGCGATCCGGTAGCGGTGTCCTGTTATTGTCACGGCTGCGGACTCATCCCTCAGCAATCGACA
Source organism: uncultured Planctomicrobium sp. (assembly GCA_964596215.1). Taxonomy (GTDB): domain Bacteria; phylum Planctomycetota; class Planctomycetia; order Planctomycetales; family Planctomycetaceae; genus JAKFVC01. The sequence goes on from CAZQUW010000365.1 coordinate 4,241, forward strand.
CGACAGGTGCATCTGGCGGAATAAGACTCTAAAATGCAGCAGAGGTTGCAGTCGGTCACGTATTGAGACAGGAAACGGGAAATCATGGTCCGGGTTGCTGTGCTGGGAGCGTCGGGATATGCCGCGCTCGAGTTGATTAAAATTCTGCTGCGGCATCCGCACGTGGAAATCACCGCCTTGACCAGCCGCCAGGAGGGTTCGCCCCCCGTTCACCAAGTGCATCCCAGCCTGTATGGCCGCCTCCGGCTGAATTGCGAAGATCTCAACGCGATACAAGTTTGCGAACGGGCCGACGCGGTGTTTTGCGCTCTGCCGCACGTCGCCAGTATGGCTGTCGTGCCTGATTTGCTGGCTGGTGGCACCCGCGTTGTCGATTTGAGTGCCGACTATCGGTTGCGTGATCCAGCGGTTTACCAAAAGTGGTATGGCCATGTGCATACCGACGTGGAACGCCTGAAAACCGCGGTGTATGGATTACCCGAACTGGGGCACGAGCGGATTGCGTCCGCGAACTTGATTGCCAATCCCGGCTGTTATACGAGTACCTCGATTCTGGCTCTGGCACCACTGCTGGCACGCGGGTTGATCGAACCGACCGGGATCTTTGTCGATGCCAAGAGTGGCGTCAGCGGAGCAGGGCGGGCCCCCAAGCTCAACACGTTGTACGCGGAATGTAACGAGAGCTTCAGCGCGTACGGCATTGGCACGCATCGCCATCAACCGGAAATCGAACAGGTCCTCGGTGATGTCTCGGGGCAGGATGTGGAAGTGACCTTCACTCCGCATCTGGTGCCGATGGACCGGGGCATCCTGGCGACGATCTACCCGCGCCTCAGGGCGCCGGCCACGGTGACGGACTTGCTGGCCGTCTATCGCGAATTTTACGCCGGCCAGCCGTTCGTCCGAGTGTGCGATCATCTGCCGACGACCAAGGACTCGGCATTTACCAACTATTTCGACGTCACCGTCCGCATGAATCGCCAGCAGCCGGTGATCGTCGCGTGCCTGGATAACCTGATCAAAGGCGCGGCAGGAGTGGCCGTGCAGAATTTTAATCTGATGTATGGTTTTCCGGAAACCACCGGATTGTTGGTTTGAGAAAGTCGCCATCAACGCGGAGCATGAAGGCGAGTCAGTGGCACCCTACGCCGTTAACCCTTTTCGGAATTCATTGTTCAGTAACGAGTT
>CAZQUW010000366.1:0-5379 GCA_964596215.1 uncultured Planctomicrobium sp.
TGAAATTCGAGCCGCGACTGCACTTTCACGACGGCAAAATTGTCCGGAAACGTATGAAACGTATGGACTTGCAGACTGTCGGCGGTGGCTTCCAACTGCACGAAACTCAAGGGGGTCGGATTTAACCGCGACTTGGTCGCAAAGTGGTACGACACCGGTGACCGGAGACTGTCCGACAGCAATTCTTCGTGGTAGTTCGCAAACACTTCTGGTTCGAGTTCGTCCAGATCGAAGCTGACGTGGTAAGTGATGTCGTCCCGGCAACGCAGGGAATCCTGGCGATGGCCCTTCAACTTGTGCGAGAAAATCCGGTAGTGCTTCGGCAGCAAAGTCGAGCGGACCGTGGCAACTTCGGTAATCACGGCGTCCTGATGAGCGACCGTCAAGACATGTCCGGCGTCACAGAGCTGCACCTTGACGGTACACGCCGAGTGCTGCCATTCGGCCTGCGCGTGAATCGTCAACAGTTCTGGATGGACAGAGCGTTCGAAGACCTCGAGCACCAGGTCGGCGACATCCGGACGCACAGAACTCACCGCCATACCATTTCCCCTTGTCCCACCAGCTCGCGGATTCGCGGGTCACGCGTGAACATTCTAAGGAGTCTTGCCGAACCATGACAGGAATCGCAGAGGTTGTACTCGACCACATCCGCAAACCGCTGTCTAGAGGCGAGTCACCGAATTCGCCAGCCTTTTTTCGCAGATCCCCGTGCCAAACTGTCTTATTTTACCGGCCGGGCCGATTTCGGGAATGGATGAATCATGAAGAACCAGTGACTCGGTCGCGTGTCATACCGTCGCAACCCATCCGGGGGTGCGATAGAATCTGGAGGCGGTCACGGGTCTCACTGGCGACCCAAATACCGACAACAGCATTCAGTTCGGAAAGGGATGGCGTGCAGGGGTTAGCGGCAAAAATTGAAGAGGCGGCAAAGTTTATCCGCTCGAAATGGACGGTCACTCCGCGCGTGGGATTGATCCTGGGAACTGGTCTCGGCGGTCTGGCTTCCCAGATTCAGCAGGCGGCTGTCATTCCCTACAGTGAGATCCCTCACATGCCCGAATCCACCGTGCAATCCCACGCGGGGCAACTCGTGTGCGGAACACTGGCGGGCCAGCCCATCGTCGCCATGGAAGGACGCTTCCACTACTACGAGGGCTACTCGATGCAGGAAGTCACCTTCCCCGTCCGAGTCATGAAGGCCCTCGGTGCTGAGATTCTGATCGTCACCAATGCGGCCGGCGGAATGAATCACCAGTACCAGCTGGCCGATGTGTCGATCATTGAAGATCACATCAACCTGATGCCCGACAATCCCTTACGTGGCAAGAATGACGACACGCTGGGCCCCCGCTTCCCCGACATGTGCCGGCCGTACGATTTGAAATTGATGGAACTGGCCGAAGAGACGGCCCTGGAACTGGGCATCCCGCATCATCGATCGGTGTTTGTCGCCGTGACGGGACCGAATCTCGAAACACGGGCCGAATACCGGTTCTTGAAGAACATCGGCGCCGACATGGTCGGCATGTCGACCGTTCCTGAAGTCCTGGTGGCCGTGCATGCGGGCATGCGGGTTCTGGGCTTCTCCATCGTCACCGACCTCTGCCTGCCCGACGCTCTGGAACCTGTCGAGTTGCCGAAGATTCTGGCGGTCGCGGCGAAAGGTGGCGAACGACTGTCGCGGTTGATTCCGAAAGTGCTGGAACGACTGGGCTAGTTCTTCACAGGCGAGCGTGGGGCGTAAGCCCCATGGTTGTTAGCGAGTCGCGATGACATGCGACGAAATACAAACAGTGAATCTGAACATGTTCGTTGAAAACGTCGCTACTGCCACCACCATCGACACCGAGTAAACACCATCCGGCTTACGCCGGACGCGCGCCTGACTGCTATGATTCATTGCTCTGGGGTGCCACTGGCTCGGCCAGTGTCGAACGATCATCGACTGGTGAACGCACTGGCCGAACCAGTGGCGCCCGACATCGCATATTGAGAATACAGGATCAACCTGAAAATGTTCGATAAGGTCTCGACGGATACGAGTTTCGTGGCGGGTGAACACACCGTGCTGGCATTCTGGCGGGATCAACAGATCTTCGACAAACTGCGAGCGCAGAATCGTGGACGCGAACCGTGGAGCTTTCTCGACGGTCCGATCACGGCCAACAATCCGATGGGTGTCCACCATGCGTGGGGCCGGACCTACAAAGACGCGTACCAGCGTTTCTGGGCCATGAACGGCCGCGAACTGCGGTATCAGAATGGCTTCGACTGCCAGGGCCTGTGGGTTGAAGTGGAAGTCGAAAAAGAAATGAACCTCGGTACCAAGAACGCCATCAGCGCGCTGGGTATCGATCAGTTTGTGTATTCGTGCAAAAAACGCGTCCTCAAGTTCGCCGCCCGGCAGACCGAGCAATCGGTGCGGCTGGGTTACTGGATGGACTGGGACGATCCGCAGTCGCTGCGGACCTTGTCTGCCGGGGTTGGTTCAGACCAGCCAGTGACCATCAAGACCCCGGCCGGGACGCCAGTCACCGACGCCGCAGAGAAAATCGTCGCGAAGCTCGGCAACCCCGATTGGGGGGGCAGCTACTTCACGTTCTCCACCGAGAACAACGAAACGATCTGGACGTTTCTCAAGAAGTGTTTTCAGCGCGGCAAGATCTATCGCGGGCATGACGTCATGCCCTGGTCGGGGCGCGGCGGTAGTGCCTACAGTCAGATGGAAGTGGCCGAAGGCCGCAAGCTGACCACGCACAAGTCGGTGTTTGTCCGCTTCCCACTGCGTGGTCGCGAGAACGAGTACCTGCTGGTCTGGACGACGACTCCCTGGACGTTGACCAGTAATGTCGCCGCGGCGGTCAACCCGCAGCTGGAATATGTCAAACTGCAGGCCAAGCGCGACAGTGCCGTCTATTACTTCGCCAAGGAGAATCTGGAATTCCAGCGTCTCGCCAAGGAATTTAAAGAGGGGTTCGGCCGCCCGGAATGGGGCTGGCCCGCCGGTGTGCCCAAGCTGAAGACCATCGCTCAGATCTTCAAGGAGCAAGGTGGCTACGAAATCCTCGGCACGCTGCAGGGCTCGGAACTGATCGGCCTGGAATACAACGGCCCGTTTGATGAACTGCCGGCACAACGCATGCCCGGCGGGTTGCCCAAAGATGACAACCTGTTGTCGGCCACGGGCGTATCGTGCCATCGCGTGGTCGACGGCGGCCGCGATCATGAAGGGACCGCCCTGGTGGTTGCCGGTGAAGGGACAGGAATCGTGCACATCGCGCCGGGTTGCGGTGATGTGGACCACGTCCTGGGAAAAACGCTCGGTCTGGTGGCCATCGCGCCGCTGGCGGAGGACTCGTCCTTCGTCGAAGGCTTCGGCCCCTTCACAGGCAAGGTCGCGACCGATCGCCAGACCGCGGAATTCGTGTTCGAAGAACTCAAGAAGAAGGGGTTGCTGGTCAATGTCGAAGAGTATCCCCACATCTATCCGCACTGCTGGCGAACCGGCGATGAACTGGTCTTTCGATTAGTCGACGAATGGTTCATCCAGATGGACTGGCGCCAGGAGATCATGGACGTCGCCAGGACGATCAACTGGTTGCCCGAAAGCGTCGACGGCCTGGCGCGCGAGCTCGAATGGCTCACGAACATGCGCGACTGGATGATCTCCAAGAAACGCTTCTGGGGCCTGGCCCTGCCCATCTGGGTGGACCAGGATCCGAGTGTCGAATGGAGCGATTCGAACAAGTTCTTCGTCGTCGGTTCGTTGCAGGAATTGAAGGACCTGGCCGTCGAGGGCTGGAACGATTTCGACGGGCACACGCCGCACCGTCCCTGGATCGACGGCGTCAAGATCAAGCACCCGCAAACCGGGAAGGTGATGACCCGCATCCCCGACGTGGGAAATCCGTGGCTGGATGCCGGCATCGTGGCCTTCTCCACGCTGGGCTTCAACACGCACCCGGAGATGTGGAAGAAGTGGTACCCCGCCGACTTCGTCACCGAATGCTTCCCGGGCCAGTTCCGCAACTGGTTCTATGCGTTGCTGTCGATGTCGACAATGATGCGTTACGACGCCGACGAGGATGCCGATCCGCTGCTGAAGCGGCCGTTTAAAACGTTGCTCGGGCACCGCCTGGTCATGAACGAACAGGGCCAGCCGATGCACAAGTCGGACGGCACGGCGATCTGGTTTGAAGAGGCTGCGGAACAGATCGGGGTCGATACGATCCGCTGGATGTATCTTGCGCAGAACCCGGCCCAGGACCTGCGGTTTGGCACGCGCCATCCCGACAAGCCGGTGACGCTGCAGTTTTTCGGAGCGGACAAACCCGCCGTCCAGACTGAAGAAGGGGCGACGTTATGCCAGGTGACCAGCAAGCCGGCCGATGAAGTCCGGCGCCAGAACCTGATCACCCTGTGGAACACGTACGCCTTCTTCGTGAACTACGCCCGGCTGGATGATTTCAATCCTCTCGCCGAGCAAGTTCCCGTCGCGGAACGTCCGGAGATCGACCGCTGGATCCTGTCGAACCTGCAAAGTCTGATCGCCACCGCGCGAAAAGAGTTCACCGCCTACAACACCCAGGGCTTCCTGAAGGAAGCTTCGCGCTTCATTGACGATCTTTCCAACTGGTATGTGCGGCGGAATCGTCGACGCTTCTGGCGTTCCCGTGACGCCGGCGACCGCGACAAGCTGGCCGCCTATCAGACGCTGTACACGGTCCTGGTCCAGCTGTGCAAACTGCTGGCCCCCGTGATCCCGTTTGTGACCGAGCAGATGTATCAGAATCTGGTGCGCAAAGTGGATGCCTCGGCCCCCGAGAGCGTGCATCTGTGCGAGTACCCTCAAGTCGACCCAGCGCAGCTGGACGCGGGCTTGAGCGAGCGGATGGCGCTGGCGCAAGTTGTGGTCAACCTGGGTCACGGCCTGCGTGAGAAGGCCAATCAGCGTGTCCGTCAACCGCTCGCCGAATTGCGGCTGGCCTGCAACAACGCACACCAGGTGGCGGCCATCATGAACCTGGTCGACGTGATTCGCGACGAACTGAACATCAAAGCGATCACCGCCTGCGAAGACCTCGACGAGTTAGTGACTTATGTTTACAAGCCGAATCAGAAGTCGCTGGGGCCGAAGTACGGCAAGTCACTGGGTGTGATCAGCAAGGCGTTGTCGATCGTCCCCCCCTTGCTGCTGGACCCGTTGCGCAAAGGGGTCCCCGTTGCGTTGCCCGCAGACGGTGCGGAATTCGTGCTGACTCCCGACGACGTTTTCATCAGTACGGTACAAGCCGCAGACTGGGCCTGTGCTGACGAAGAGGGCGTGCAGATCGCCATTTCGACGAAGCTGACACCCGAGTTACTGCAGGAAGG
>CAZQUW010000367.1:0-5366 GCA_964596215.1 uncultured Planctomicrobium sp.
CTCGTGCTTGCCAAACAGGCGTTCGACCGTGATACCGCGCCGTTGCTGGGAGCCTGCGGTCGCCACGAACCGGGCGCGAGTCCCGCAACCTGTTCTATTAACTTTTCGGCAACTACTTTTTCGCTGGCGGTTTGACCGCAGGAGTCCGTTTCCAGCACGAGATCAGAATCTGCTTGCCGTCCGGCGAATAGGCGATATCGGCGTAGCTGCGGTCGGGGTCGCAGCCTGCGAGAATCTTCGGCGCGTCTTTCGAATCGGGGTCTGCGGAATAGATCTGGAAGTGCCCTCGTTCTTCGGAGTTCTTCACGTACAGGACTTCCTTTCCGTCCGGATGCCACGCAAAACTGGCCAGCAGATTACCGGTGTCGCGCGTCAGCAAGCCAAACTTCTCGCCCCGCGCATTGACGATGCCGAATTCCAGTTTGCCGTCTCGATTGCTGCCTTTATAGGCGATGCGCTGGCCATCCCACGACCAGGCCATATTCCAGAAGATTTGCGCGTAAGGTGACTTGATTTCGTTAAACACCAGGCGGCGTCCCTCGGCCACATCGACCACTTTCAAGTTGGCTCCAGTGCTGCCATAGGTCGCATAGACGATTTTGCCATCAGGTGACCAATCGGCGCCCCAGCCACGCAGATCAACTTCAATGAAGTTGTCAGGAGCTTCCTTGTCGAGGTCGATTACCCAGATCCCGCGGGCCTTCGGACGCGACACAACCATCCGGCGTCCGATCGGCGAGAAACTCGGCATTAGTGCATCAGGGAAGAATCGGGGGGACGTGCCGTCGGCATTGACCACGATCACCTTCGAGTCGGGCACAGACTCACCCTTTTGCGGCATCCAGGCATCGAACGCGATTAATTTGCCGTCCGGCGACCAACTGGGCGAACCTTGCGCCTGGTATTCGGGAAGATCCACCAGGGGCTTCATGTTCGATGCGTCTCGATCGGCCACGAACATGCGCGTGGTGAATTCCTCTTTGACTTCGATGGCATCGTCCGCGATCAGGTGCGAGGCGGGCTGCAGGAGCAGACTGCACAGGCCGGCGAGCATTGCGGACTTAATCCGGACCGGGACGATTGACTGACGCATGAGTGATGCAATTCTGAGTTGAAATTGGGTTCGCAGCATACCACGGCGCCTGGGCGTCTGCGACAAAATACGTCTGATAATCCCGGTACCTCTAAGCCCCTCCGACACAACGAATACCGTGTCGCGGGAGTCTCGTTCCGCGAAGGTTATGTCCGGTGACAGCTGATGTCCATTCCGAAACCCGGGTGCCGCACGAAGACTAACACCGGTGGTCGAAAGGTCCCATTCATTTTCGAAGTCTGGTGTAAATGCCGAACAGCTCTGCCATCTTCGCCCGCTCTGACAGTGCCACGTCGACATCGTTCACGCGATCCTTACCTGAGAATCGCACCTGGACCTTGCGGGAGGTCAGTACGGCATTCAGCAGCTCTGCGTACTTACCATCGTTCGCGCGACATACCAACAGCTCGCTGACGTGTCCGTCGTCGTGGATCGTTTCCGTAACCTCGTTACGTTTGACGTCAAAAGTGAATGTTTTTGAATCCGCTTTGACCGTAATCTGTTCCAGGAACAGCCACGTTTTGCCAGCATATTTGATCGATAAATACAGTTCATCAGGCCGCTCGCCAACTTTTCGGAAGAAATCGAGCGTCATCACCATCGGCACTTCAGTCGTGATTTCGTCGCGGTGGGAATACAGATCGTTCCCCTCAATCGTATCGGGTTTACGCATCAAGGGGGCTAGCAGGACCTCTCTTTCCGACATCGGGACGATCTCCCGCGTGGACCGGCTCCAGGCCTGCGGCGATGTCGGTGAGAGCCCGGCTTTTCGTTCCGGGTCGAATTGCGCCACACCAATTTTCAGCGCCTTCGTGACTTTCTTACTGAGTGCGGCTTTGAGATCATCGATGGTTGATAGTTTCTTGCCGTTGATTGCGGTCAACACATCCCCCCGCCGCACGCCACGTTGGTCCAGGGGGCCGTACGTCACTACGGACGAAACGACTAAGCCTTCTCCCGGACAGGGTTTGCCAAGAGCTGGCACCAGCGGGTGAGCGCGTTCGGAAGTTTCATCGCGGGACTGAATATCCAATAACGCTTCCAGGCTCTGTCGATCGGGATTGCCATCGTCCTCGTTCACGGGATCACGGGACAGCTCAAATGCTACGTCGTCTCCATTCGCCTCCGCAAAGTCCTTGCGCACCTGTGACAGTGGAACGAATTCCGCACCCAGTGAGAGTCCCGTCAGCTTGTCCAGCAGCTCGTCCGGAAAGTTCCGTGTTTCCAGATCCTCGTTTTCCTCGCCGATGAGCGTTTGCTGGGAGGTAATACCCGCCGCAAACAGCAGGACGAATCCAATCCACAACATGGCAGAACGTGGCATCGAGAGTAACTCCCTCAATTCGAGACGCGTGCGAATGAATGTGCGTTGAGCCCGGTCGATGCTAAAAGTTTCGAGCGGGCACTCTTGGCCTTGCTGATATCAATCGCCGAGCAGCAAAGTCAGGTCCGTCAAAGTCAGTGCTGATTGATTGACGGAGCACTTGTGACAATGCACCAGTATGTACTAACGCGTAGTGAAATGCCAGTGGACAACCCGCGCGGGTCGGCGGGTGGTGGTGGTACGATGTGATCGCGACTTCAGAACGCCGCAACAGTAAATCGGATTCAGCCCGTAACGATAATGAATTAGAACTGCTCAGGCTTTCGCGGACTCGCCCGACTGACGTTCCCGAATGACTTGCAGAGCCCGCTGCCGATCTGCCCCATGAACCCAGACTGGAATGGAAACCAGCTGAAACGAAACCTCTCCCGCGACCGTCTCCAGCGCGTTGCCGGCGATCCTGGTCTCATTCCCTCACGCGTGTGGCACAGGTTTTCGAACCAGTGCCACACGGGTTTACATGCGCAGTAACCTGCGGTTCGTCGACGAAGTCCTGCCTGTCCTCTGGCCTTCGAGGATTCAGCGTCCAGAGGGATTGGAAATCCGCGAGGGATGCGTTATTATGTACACGCGCTTCGCATGCCTGCTGGGAACCGTTCTCAATTCGGGAGCCGGGTGCGGGTGATCCATTTCGCTCTGGGGCACTCCTGATGCGTTCACGTCGCGTGTTCACCAGACCCTGCTGAGACTCATTATGATCGCGATCGAGTGTGCTTGCGGGCGTAAGCTGAAGGTCGAGGATGAACATGCCGGCAAGCGAATTCGCTGTCCGGAGTGTTCCGAACCGGTCAGGGTCCCAGCCCCGGAACCGGAAGAGTCATTTCTGGATGACCTGGATGACCTTGAAGGCGAATCAGACGAGGAGTTGCCCAAACCCCGTTCCCGTTCCAAGAAGTCGACGAAGAAGCGCCCCGCGAAACAGTCTCGACGGAATTCAGAATCGGGGATCACCGCCAAACAGATCTTGGGCGGTGTGATTATGACATTAGGGGGCGCATTCCTGGTCGCGATCGTCGTGTTTATCTTCTCCGGTCAGTTTGTCCCGAAGCGAATCGGCGGACTGATCCTGCCGTTCGCCATGATCGGCATGGGATGGGCCTGGGTTAAGGGCGAAACTTACGGCAGCTAGTGAACGCTGATGGGCCCGCGCGGTAGCGCTGGTTGTCCAGCAAACATCTGGGTGGCACAGGTTTTCAAACCTGTGTGAGCGAAGCGAGTTAGAGGCCACTTCTCGTGCAGGCTCACTACGCCGAGAATCTCAATGGGCTGAGATCCGCAGGATCTGGTTCGCTTCGCGAAACCAATACCCCGGCTGCCCCAGCTTGGTGAATACATCCTCAGTCTATTGTGGTCGTGCCTCCTGTAGACCCAGGTTGCGAAGCAACACTGGGCCACCCACCAAAACGGCCTGGATTCCTTGTTGGCGGTCCCTTCATCCCGGGTGGCCTAGGTTGCTGTGCAACCTGGGTTTACAGGATGCCTTTGGGGCAATCAGGTAAGTTTTCTTATCGCGGGGTAGTCCGAGTTCGGCTCGGTTAATCTGGGCCACCCGCGGCCAATTTTGAAATTTGAACGCCCGACCCCTTCTTCACCATGATGCATTTAGATTGCCTGCTGCCTGAGCCTCCTAAAACTCGTCGATGGGCTCATTTCCGGCAATCGAGATCAGTGCCAGTCGCTGAGCGCCCGGCATCGTCGGCGGCAACTTTCGAATGCTGCCATCTCCCATCAGACCGTGCGAACCGGCGGTATGTGTCATTTTCATTTTCGATTCAATACTCAGTACGAGACTCTCATCGGCATCGAGCGGCGACATCCAATGGACGGCCCGACTGGCAGGCACTTCGATCACAAGTAAAGTATGGCTCAGGCCGTCGGTGATTTCAGAAAAATTCCGGCACTCTGTCGCACAAATACCGCTCCGCGGAGTGACGATCGCAAGGTACGTCGTCTCGGACGGGGGAGTGCCACTCAATAGGCACTGATAATTGGCAACGACACTCGCGAAGGCCCTGGCATTCGCGGAGTCATTCCAGGGCTTCGCCAGATCGATCGACTTATATAAATCGGCCTGGTCCAGGAACGGCAAAATTAGCGTGCGCCAGCTGTGCAACGGCTTACCGTTCGCGTCGACGGTGTAGGCGGGGGGGAGGACGTTGTACTTCTCATGATACGCATGCAACGCCCAACCAATCTGCTTGAGATTATTTGGGCATTGCGTCCGCAGGGCCCGTTCCCGAGCCTTTTGAAACGCGGGCCACAACAACAAGCTCAACACGACAAACACGCCGACCACCGCGATGACCTGAATCATCCAGAACTTCGAAGTTCGCTGCGTACCGGAACGGGTACCATGCGAATTCTGAAGGTTGTCGGGCACATTCGTCATTGAACAGTTCCTGATTAAAAACTTGCCGCATCCCGTAACAAACACGCGACAGCGTACCGAGCCTCAATTCTACACAGCTCGCCTTCGAGTCGAAACACGACGCAGTGCGATGCTTGCCGAACCCCTATAGTAGCCGCCACGCGTTCTTGGGCTGGGTGGCACAGGCTTTCATGCCTGTGTGAGCGCAGCGAATTAGAGGCCACTTCACGGTTCGCTCGATACGCTGGCTGATCTGCGGGTTTGGGGTCGGGCGTTCCAATTGCAAAATTGGCTTTAGAGCGATGCTGCTTTCGTGAGCTGATTGACGCCAATTTTGAAATTTGAACGCCCGACCCCCTTTCTGTTGATCGCAATGACGGACGGCCGGGGGCGGCCATCCTACTGGCTGTGTCTGTTGCCCAGTTCGGGGGCGCCTATGTTGCTTGGATTGCGCGGAACTGGCGGGTGCGCTTGGAGTTGGGTTTCGTGTTTGGGTGGGAATCGGGCGAAATCGGTGGGTT
>CAZQUW010000368.1:0-5358 GCA_964596215.1 uncultured Planctomicrobium sp.
GACCAGTTGGGCAACCGGCGGTAACTGGCGGCCAGCGTCGTGGCGCTGTAGGTCGAATACCCTCCCAGCAATTCGTCGGCTCCGTCGCCCGATAAGGCGACTGTCACACGTTGCGCAGCAGCCTGGCATAAGTGAAACACGGCCAGCGACGACGAGTCCGCAAATGGATCGTCGTTGAGTGCGAGAAACTTATCGACAGTCTCTTCGACGTCCAGCTTCACCAGCAGATCAGAATGATCGGTGCCGATCAGTTGTGCGGTTTCAGCAGCCGCGGAACGTTCATCGAAACTTGCGTCCTCAAAGCCCGCGGAGAATGTGCGGACCTTCTGTGTGCTGGCTCGCTGCATCTCGGCGACAACCGCGGCCGAATCAATTCCGCCCGACAGAAAGCCACCCAGTGGGACGTCACTGACCAGTTGCTGGCGAACTGCTTTGGAGAACTTTTCGGCGAACAACTCCTGGGCCTCGTCGGCCGAGTAGTCGGCCTCACCCATCTTCAATTGCCAGTATTGCCGCAGGCGGAGTCGGCCGTTTTCAATGATGATTTCCGAGGCTGGCGGCAACTGTCGGATGTCTTCGAAACCCGTTTCCGGAGCCGGGATGAATCCGAATGACAGGAACGAATCGAGTCCCGCGCGATTCGGTCGGCGCTGGAATGCCGGATCGGCGAGGATCGCTTTGACTTCGCTGCCGAACCGCAACAAGCCCCCTTGCGTCGAATAGTAGAGGGGCTTGACCCCCAGGCGGTCGCGGACCAGCCAGAGTCGTTGGGCTCGCTCATCCCACAAGGCAAACGCAAAGATGCCGTTAAACCGTTCTACCGCGGCGGTGCCCCATTCGGCATAAGCGGCGAGCAAGACTTCCGTGTCGCAGTTTGTCGCGAAATGATGACCTGCCGCTTCGAGTTCCTGGCGGAGTTCGCGGAAGTTATAGATCTCGCCGTTATAGGTGACGACAAGCTGGCGCGCCGCATACCGCATGGGTTGCGCACCGGCTGCCGTGGGATCGAGGACCGACAGGCGCCGATGCCCCAGGACGATCCCGTCATCATGCCACACACCTCGTCCATTAGGGCCGCGGTGGGCCAGGGCATCGACCATGCGATCGACGTTCGCCGCGTTGATTGGCAATCCGCGCCGCTGATAATCAAAGACCCCGGCAATCCCACACATTACGCGGCCTTTCCGGCAGCTGCCTGCTGTTCAGCCAGGTCGACATCGCGACTGGTCGATCCCAGATACGCCAGGCGCATGGCCGTGATCTGATCGCAAACCAGGCCCAGACAAAAGACCTGCACGCCCAGGATGGTCGTCATTGCGGCAAACACGGGGAATCCGCCGCCTTTAATCAGCCCCACGGTGACGCCATACAATAGACCGGCGGCGATCAACAAACCCGAGCACCAGTTAAAAGTGCGCAGGGCATTGAACATAATCGTGATCCGCAAAATCGTATGCAGGGCTCGCAGCCCATCACGGACCTGCCGGACCGTGCTCGTACCAATGCGTTCCACCGTTTGAATCGGATGGAACACCAGATGGTGATTGCGTTTCATGAACAACAAAGTGCTGGTCGTGGACGCCGAAAAACCATCGGGGAGCAGATCGACATAACGCAGCAGCAGAACACGGCGAAAGACACGCAGTCCGCAGTTCACATCGGGAATCTTACGACCGACCGCAGCTTCGGCGGCGAACTTGATGATCCGTTTGCCGAGGACGCGTTTCTTGACGACATGGCTGCCGGCCGCACGGGCTCCGATGACGGCATGTGCCTCTTCGCGATGGATCCGCTCGACCATATCCGCCAGGTCGCTGGGCTGATGCTGGCCGTCAGCGTCGAACCACGCAATCAGCTCTGTCGTGGCCCGCTGGATGCCACGCTTCAATGACGCCCCATAACCCAGGTTCGACCAGTTTTCAATAACGGTTGCGCCATGCTCGGTGGCAATCTCGGCCGTGCGATCGGACGAACCGTCACTGATGACAATGACCTTGGCTCCGCTCAAACGGGGTTCATCTCGCAGTGACTGCAACGTCCGTCCGATCCCCGCTTCTTCGTTGAACGCCGGGATGATGATCGTCAAGTCGTCCGCTCGCAGACTTGGCCGATGAAGACTCAGGATATCCATGCGAGACAACCTTCTTATAGCCTGACTTTGTGAGCCGGGTGAAACTGGTTTTCAATGCTCCCGACTCACAGAATCGGGCAGCGGGAAGACTAGCGCGGCTTCTCGGCCACATAGAGCCCATTGAGCCCGTAACAGAACCGGCTGAATTGCACGTTGGTGTAGCCGGCACCGGTGAGCAGCCCCTGCATTTCTTTCACGTCGAGGCCACCCGTTTCGCCCGGCAGCATTCCGCCGCGATGCTTTTCTTCGCTGTACCACCAGATCTTATGCCCGACATCTCCCAGCCAGCGGTTGATCATCGTCGCGACGATGCGTCCCCCCGGCTTCAGGACGCGCAGCCCCTCTTTCAATGCGGCTTCGCGATAAGGAATGTGATTCAGGCAGGCGAGGTAAGTAATGGTGTCGAATGATCCGTCTGCGAAGGGCAGTTCGCGCGTATCGGGGACAATCATCGTCCCGCCGCCGAAATCGAAAACGTCGATCCCCACACCTTCACCCCGGTAGGTTCTGACGAGCGTATTCGTGCCCGCGCCGACATCGAGCAACCGGCCTCGAATCTGGGGCATGACGGCTCGCAAGCGTTCCTCTTCCAGGGACGACCAGCCCACCCGTTTGTTCCAGGCGTCGGGAAAGGCCACGAAACGGAACGGAATTCCCAAAAGGTCCCACGCATGTTGCAGGGGCGACCGTGAACTCAACAACTCTTCGCGAGTGAATGGCAGGGCGATACTCATGATTGAACTTCTTCCTTGAAGTCAGTGCCGAACGGGGATTTCGACAAATTCCTGATCAAAGTCTGCTGGATGTTTTTTAAACGATTTAATGCCGAGTACGTTCATCTCCGGTGATCATCAACGCCCCGCCGCGGTCCAGCGACTTGCGGCGGGCCATGACTTGCCTGGGATCCAGCCGTACTAAAACGTGTGAAGCGTTCTGGAACAGCACGCGGTCCGACTGTGCCAGGCCAGGGGTAATTTCATCGCGCGATAACAACAGGATCTCGGCATTCAGAATTGCAGCCTGGTCGATGGCTGCCGACTGGTCGAGCGGCCAGACCATCCGGTCCGCCGACTGCCGCAGCACGTGCTTTGCGGCAACGAGATCAGCCGGACTGGAATACGCGAGCACTCCCAGATCTTTGTTGTTGTAGGCTACGGGAATATGCATCTGCCGCATGTGGAACGTGCCGCCCACGACTTCCTTGGCGCGGCGCATGGTTTTCACGGCCCGGAAGGCTTCCATTTCCTGAGCCATCTCGCCGTACGGCTGCCCGACAAGTATGGTCAGGTTGTCGTAGCTGAACTCCACCAGCCGGTAAGTGCTGCGAGTGGCCGACGGCACGTAAAAGACCAAAGTCCAGACAACGGCAGCGGCAGGTACGAGTCGCCAGGAAATCTCTCGCGGGTTGAGGAACTTTGTCATGGCGACGCGGAACTGCAGGGCCCACGCGCGACCCCAGTCGGGGCGATTCACTTCACGCAAGGCGGCGGCAACAATCGCCAGCAACCAGACATCGAGATACCGCAAGTTGCGAATCAGATCGATCTGGAATGGCAGACGTCCCATCCGGCTGGAGACGATCACATCCAACGTCGGAATCAAACAGGTCACGATCACAAAGCCCAAGGTCATGCCAACGCTGACACGTGTGGTCAGCGTTCCTCGGCGATAGCGGCAGAGCAGCACCATGGCCGCGATGCCCATCCAGTAGCGGGGATTGCAGGCGAGGTACACAGCCAGATCCCGATAGAAGACCAGCGGTTCCAGATAGCCCGGTGCAAAACGCTGGCGGGCAATTTCAAAGGCTTGGGCCGTGACGGCAGCATCGGGCACAACGGTCCCGGAATACTTGCCGGCATAGATCATCACATACGGGAACATAATCGCGAGAGCCGCTGCGCCACCCAGGGTGCCCCAGGCGAGACGCGTCCACCACTTGCCCGGCCCGCCAAACACGAAGCCCATCAAAATGGTTCCGGTGATGGCGGGTGAGCTGACCGGGTGCACGTAAAACAACAACCCGGAAGCTGCTGCGGGCAGCCACCACCACTGAGGGCGCGACATCAGTCGCAGGGCCAGCACTGCGACCCACGGCATCAAGGCACCGTAGACCGTTCGCGGCAGCACCAGCATCGGTCCCCAGTTCTCATTGGGGGGATAATGAGCTTTCAGGAACCACAGCCCCAGCGTCGCGACGCAGGCAAATGCGGCCGAACGCGAGATGATTCGAAACAGATGGTAATAGCCAAACAATCCCGCCAGGCTGCTGACGAGCACCAGGAAGGCGCGACTGGTGGAGTAATGAAAGCCCATCCAGCCAAACGCCTGCACGACCTTCACGTACAACGGCGTGTACCATTTAAAATTGCGAGTATCCGACAGGACGGCATCTCCGGCCATTTCGTCGGGCGATTCCAGCGCCGCGGCAAAGCTGTGGATGTTTGCCGGATCGCCGCTCATGTGAGCCACAGGGTGTCCCGGAAAGAAGACCAGCACCGAGGCCAGGCTGAGGAGCACGAACGTCATATTACGCGTCTCATCCCAGTGAGCTGCGGCCCGCAGCGGCAGACGCACGCTGTGGATTCGCGCCTGCTGGCGGCAAATGAACGCGGCCAGTCCGCAAATCAAAGTCGCGAGAGACCAGCTGTAAAAAGTGGAGCGTGAACCGATCTTTTCGACCCGCAAAATCAGGTCGCTGCCGATGGTTTCGTAGGTTGCACGGTCGACTGCGAAGCGGCAGTCTCCTTCACGACGCCACAGCACGCCACGGGAATTCAAACTGAGCGACGATTCCAGCAGGAGTGGCGGTGCCAGTGCTTCGCCGGTTTGACGGTCGGCCAGCCAGGCCCGCGGCGGCTCACCATCCCAACGCAGTCGAAACTTGGGCAATCCAGTCCGGAACTGGCCGCAGATACTGTCGGGTTGCTGTGTGAGTTCGGCCTGCGTGAGCGGCACATCGACGAGAATAATATGTCGCAATGCGCGGAATTCGACGGCGGCCAGCACACCACAGACCAGCGTCAGGCCCAGAATCAGGACCGACAACCAGCGTAGGCGGTTGGGCAACTGTGATGCAGGAGCTGCTTCAGGCATGAATTTCGTCCGTGAAAACCCAGCCTCAACATCCAGTCGAGACTCAAGCGGCGCAACATAACTTCGGGATCGCTCGGGATTCTAATGTACGCGGGCTAACCTGCAAACACCAAAAAATAAGTCACCTAACTCTA
>CAZQUW010000369.1:0-5352 GCA_964596215.1 uncultured Planctomicrobium sp.
GAGTGGCACCCGTGAAGCGTCGGCACTGGCAGATCCGACGGCACAAGTGAACCGTGGACCGCGAAGGATATTAGATCGAGGCTTCGCTGGGCTTGGTGGCGGCCGAGTCCGGGTCGAAGCCCTTGACCAGTTCGTCTTCCCATTCATCGAGCAGCGGCCAGTCGATCGCGCAGGTCCCGAAATCGGCCATGTGCTGGTATCTGGTCAGGCGGTCGATCGTCGACTGCAAGACCCGATCATCCTTGCGAAAAATCGGCCCGTGACTCGGCAACAGCCACTTCACATCACTATCCCGGATGCGCTCCAGCGACGTGATGAAATCGGGCAGATCCGAGCCGTGATGGGCATCAATATTGCCGACACAACCGTCGCGAAAGATGTTGTCACCTGAAAACAGCAGGTCCCCCAGGCGGAACGACAACTGGCTGCTGGTATGCCCCGGAGTGTGCCAGACGGCCAGCTTCAAATCGCCAATTGCCAGGACATCCCCTTCCGTGACCGTCTGATCGAGCTTGATGACCGGCAGATCGATCGAGATCCCCTGGGCCGCAATTTCGGCATAGGTTGAGATCCGTTCGCCTTCCGCCAGCAACTTGGCAGCGACCGGATGCCCCACCAGTTTGGCATCGGGCAACAATTCCTTGGCCCGCGCCATTCCCTGGACATGGTCGGCGTCGGCGTGCGTGACGACCAGGTAGCGGCATTGCGCCAACGGAAAGCCCATCTGGCGGATCAGTTCAATAATCTCAGCAACGGTGTCTTCGTAGCCAATATCAATCAGCAACCAGTCGTGCTTGTCGTAAATCAAATAGACGCAGCAACCCAACCGGCGACGGGCCTGGTAATTCAGTTCAATCACGTTTGGAAATACTGGCCGGCGCTCCAACATACTTGTCCCACTCCTGAGTTCTGAGAAAGCCACACACGCAATCAGATTCGGTCCCCGCGAAACTGGCCGGGAACTGTCGCTGAAATACCCGTTTGATTTTTGGGAGGCGTGTGAGAACTGCTGCGTGGCTCCATTCTAGGACGTGGGGCACCGGCGAACAAGCAGTTTGATCTCATTCACTTTGTGCCAGAGGCCGTTCCCGAGACTCGCAAGTCGAAACTGTCAACGCTGATGTGACGATCGCAAACCGGCATTTCCGGTCCGTGCGGCTGCGTGAACGACGATTTCCGAAGGGGGCACCCGGGACCGAGGCGGCAGGCCAGAAGCCCCCCCTGCCTGGCAGGCACCCATCATCAAAAAACCGAGCGTCCGGCAGACGGTCTGCAGGACGCTCGGTGTCGTATTTCAGATTTTGCGGAGTGTCGCCGGGTTACAGCTTCTGAGCCCCCGGCTTGTCAGCCACGGGACCTTCCGGCGGCTGATTCGGATTCTGGACCGCGTTCGGGTCGGGCAGGGGATCGGGATCCTGCGGGACCTCGGGAACATCCACTCCCGGGACCGGCTGCGGTTCATCTCCGGCAGGACTGTCTGGTTCGTACAGTTCGACGGGGGTCGTCGGAACATTGGGGTCGATGCCGTAGGTCGAAGTTCCCGGATCAGCCGGATTCGCAAATGGTTCCGGTTCGGTCCGCATCCGTTTTTCACCCGGGTGCTGCATGCTGTAGGTCCGTTCCCAGGCCCGGGCCAGTGCATCTTCGTAGGCCTTGGGATCCCAGGTGCCTTCCGTCAGGAAGATGTTGTTCAACTCGAGCAAGGCCCCCTTGCGGTAGTTCACGTGGGCAATGGCCTTGGTGTACTCGATAATGCTCTGGTAGTACGACGTTTCGGCCTGAGCCTGGTGGGCCTGGGCTTCCAGCTGATCGCGGAGCGTCGCTTCCTTCTTGCCCTGCAGGCGTTGCTGTTCAATAAACCGCGCTTGTTCCTCAGCGGCAATCTTGCGGTTGAAGTACGTCTGGGCGTTCGCCCAGTTCGACGCCAGATCCTGGTAGGCCAGTGCCAACTCGAAGATGACGTCGTCTTCCTGGCCTCGCAGCACCTGCCGGGCCTTGGCCAGCCGCAATTCCAGGTTGCGAACCTGAGCATTGGCTGCCCGGAAGCCGAAGGGCATCGAGAACTGCGCACCGATGCTATACGACTTCTGGTGTCCACGCAGCAATGCGTCGTAGAAGTTGTGGAAACCTTCTTCAGTGCGGCCATCTTTGGTGGTCCCCGACATCAGTCGATCGCCAAAGCCGTTCACCTGGGCACTACCGACCAGATCCAGGCGCGGGTTGGTAAAGCTGCGGGCCGCTTCCAGCTGCAATTCGGTACTCTTGATATTCCACTTCTGGCGTCGCAGCTCCACGCGTCGCGTCAGCGCCATGGCCAGGTCCGAGTTCCAGTCGGGCTTGAAGCGTGCCGTGATGGGGTCATCTGCCGGACGCAGGATGCGGCCGTCATTCAGGGGCAAGCCACAAATACGACGCAGACTCCCTTCCAGCGTATCAATCAAGGCCAGCGAAGCTTCTTCCGTGGCGACGCGATCAAAGTAGGCATCGCGGGCCTGGGCTTCGAGGAATCCATCGCCACCTTCAGCTCCCAGCTCAAACTTCACCTTGGCGTCCTGCCACGTCTTCTCGCCAGCCTCGCGGTTGGTCACGGCACTCGCATAACGCCGATAGGCGAAGTACAGGTCCCAATACAATTTCTCAACGTCGAAGACCATGTTGTTGACCGAGAACTCGAAGTCGGCAACCGAAATGTCGTTGTTGATACGGGCGATGACCACACCCTGATTCACACCACTCAAGCCCTGGATATTCTGTCCGACGGGACCAGCAATGCGGGTAAAATTCACGCCGGAACCGGCCCACAACGGCTGCCGGATGTTGGCCGCAATATTGCCCGTATAGTTGGAGGGAAACAGTGCGGTTGGAATATTGGTCTGCTGATAGTCGATTTCGTGCGAGAGTGATGCCGTGGCACCCGTCGCATACTGCTTCTGGATCGAAGTTGCAAACTGACCAACTTCGGTCGTGAGCGTGCTGCCGGCAGGCAGACCGGCACCGTTGAAGATGTTGTTCTGGACCAGTTCGGTTTTTCCGGTGCTGAGTGACGAGGTCAACTGCGCGTCGAACGCGGACAGGGCTGATTCCACACCGCGAGCACCGAAGAGCACACCCGTTTCCTGAATGGCGGGGTCATAGACCGAGTTCAACGAATCGGGCGAAGTGAGCAGGCGGCTGGAATTGCCGCCGATGGTGCTGCGGTCATTGGCCCGGACAATCTTGTTGTTGGTCAATGCCAGCTGAATCGCTTCGGCCAGGTGGATGTCCCAGACTTGTTTGGAATCGATACGCTCCAGGACGGTCCGCGGACGCGCCGGGAACGAGCGGATATCACCCAGATCCGAATCGATGGACGGATGGGCCACATGCATCGACTGATCAAGATAGTCGGACAAAGGCTTCTTACCGATGTAAGAAACCTTGCCTTCCTTGGTCGTCAGGCAGCCAGTCAGTGTCAATGAGACAATCACCATCCAACTCAACAGTTGGAGATGAAACTGCGTCCGACTTGGCCGGATTCCAGATCGCATGGCGTATTCTCGGCTGAAATGGTGACAAACGGCAGGAGTAGCGGCAGGTGAATCAGCGCTGACCGAGTCCGTCACCATGCGGAAAACAACCACAGGCAGCGAGACACGAACAGACTGATTCGGCAGGGCGTAGGCACGCCTGACGTGTGAACTAACGATGTGAGGACGGGGTAGTTTGCTCGAAGTCGAGGCTCGGACAGGAAGGGTGTTCCAGTTGATGCCCACGCACCCGGAGGACGCGCTGGTTCAAGCTGGAACAGGTCTCTTGGCTTTGATATGTGGTCGGGATGTTAGCAGGCAAAGCAATTTGAGGCAATGGCGATTCGGGCTGATAAAATCCACGTGTTTGAATCAGTCGCAGATTATTTTTTGACCAGCTGCAGCGCCCTGAACCAAGAACCAGTCAGGCGACCTGTCTCGGTGTTTTCATCATCGGCTGAGATCGGATTCTCGCCACAAGTAATCAGCCCACTGCATGCAGACTATGTTAAAGAGCATAGATTCTGACACCCGCCGGGATCCGCACGGATACCCGCCTGGAGCGTTCTCCAGCGACGCCAACACCACATTCACTCCATTCCGCCCCATTCAACAGAACATCCCATCAACCCAAATCACCTGCATTCCATCCAATATGCCAGCCGATGGATCGCCAGGCCAGTCCACCAAATGAGTCAAATCACCCTTGACCGGCCATCAATGCCTGTGTTGGCAGAGCCTCGCGACGTTGAGAATCGTGTCCTGAAGTGCGTCCAGACACTTGATTCCCGCACCGTTCTGTTACAAGATCACGCGAGCAAAAAACACTGGATTTCGCCGGGCCATGGAATTTTTACAGCCAGACACGGCCAGACGATCACAGGCTGCCGGGGCAGCTCAGATCAGACTGTCACCCGCCGTCGAACATGAACATTAGAATCCATAAACACACCCGACCACATATTCATATTTACACGTTAAAAAATACCCATTTGGTTGGACAGCGAAACTTTGACGGGTACAATACGCGACCGCTGCAGCCCGCAGCGGAGCTTGGATAAGTTGCAAAAACTTTGACGGCACCTTATGAATACAACGGTTTTCCAAGGGCTGCAGCAGGCCATCCAGGCCGGCCAGCCTGTGGCCTGGACGGCATTGGTCGAAACGCGTGGCTCCACGCCTCAAAAGGCGGGCGCCATGATGCTCGTTTATCCAGATGGTTCCCAATCGGGAACACTGGGAGGCGGGTGTGTGGAAGCGGAAGTAAAACGGAGGGCGTTGAGGTTACTCGACGATGGGCAGACGGAACTGCTGTCCTTTCAACTTGATGACAACTACGGCTGGGACGACGGTTTGATCTGTGGCGGGCGCATGAAAATGCTCGTCGATCCAATTCGTCCCGGTTCCGATGTCAGTTATTTCCTGAAACTGAACCAACTGTTAACGACGGGCAGCGCCTGCACCGAGGCGGTGATCGTCGAGCCTGCAAAAGTCCCGGGGAGCATTGCTGCGGACCGGTATTTGCTGGATGCATCAGGTGCATTGATTGCGGCCAGGGCCCAGGGGCCACTGCCGCCGGAAGTGCATGAGCATCTTCGCAATGTGAATACACGTCCGCGTCCGTATGTGGAACAGGGAATTTCGTATTTGCCGTTTTTACAACGGTGCCGACTGGTGATTGTCGGCGCCGGGCATGTCGGGCAGAAGGTTGCCAGCCTGGCAACCGAGGCCGATTTCGATGTCTGGGTCGTGGATGATCGTGAAGAATATTGCAATCCCGAACGCATTCCGCAGGCCAAACGGCTGATTGTGGGGCCGATTGATGCGGCCTTAAGCGGGTTGGAGA
>CAZQUW010000370.1:0-5340 GCA_964596215.1 uncultured Planctomicrobium sp.
TAGTTATGCAGAGCCAGTCCGATCTGCTTCAGATTGTTCTTGCATTGCGACCGGCGGGCCGCTTCGCGGGCTTGCTGCACGGCGGGCAGCAACAGCGCGATCAAGACCGCAATAATTGCGATCACGACCAGCAACTCGATGAGCGTAAAGGCCTTACGAACTCGCATCTTGACTCCTTTGGGAAACACCGACAATCAAATACAAATAAAACATCGAACCAATCCAAGGGGGCGGTTCAACCATTGAGCGCAATCGTCTGGCAAAACAGAATCGGGCACACAATTATCGGCGCCGCTCAGTTTCGAAAATTGTTGGAATGACTATCGATTTTCCATGTGCGAACGCAACAGATGAGTCATTCCAGATATAACAGATGCTTAATCTTGAACGCAAGTATTTTAGGCAAGAAATTCAATATGACTTATGCTTTTCACGTCTTGATTTCAGGTGGCGCCGCAGCGAGCGAGTGACTCGAAAGGCATGACAGAGTGTCAACACTGACACGCCAGTCGTAATTTTATTTGGATTTTCTCAGGTCGGTCACCGGCACTGCGAAGCCTTCAATTTTATTTTCGGCAAGCTTAATGGTGCCGGTGTTCTCGCCCAGCCGCACTCCAATCCGCTGCATGGGTTCGCGAGTTTCCTGAATCTGGTTGCTGGACAGTTGGATTGAGTCGGTAAATCCCTGCACATCGACACCAATTCCGTCGGCGGCCCCGGTATCGACAATCCGGTTGAATTCGATGCGGTTTCGATCCCCCGCAAATCCCTTTCCCCGCTCCGGACGAAACAGCACGCCCGCCTTCCCGCTTCGCAGGATCTCATTCTTGCGGACCAGGTTGTCGGTGTCGCGGTGGCCGATCGACACGCCGCTGCCGCGGTTGTCGGCGATGAGGTTGTCTTCGGCCAGGCCGTTCTTCACCCCCCAGCAAAAAAAGATTCCAATGTCATTCCGCTCAAGCTTATTGCGACGCATGATCGGTCGCTGCGAACCCGAGCCCGGGTGCAGCCCCAACCCGGTATTGTCGTGACTGTGGCAGTCCTCAACGACACAGTCATGGCAGATCTGCCAGCTCAGGCCGTCGCCATGATAGTTACGGGCTTCCACCTTGCGCATCACGACGCGGTTGCAGTCCTGCAGAAAGACACAACCTGCATAATTCCCGTCGAGCAGTTCGTTGTTTGCCTTGTTTCCGTCCAAGGTGATATTCTCGATGACGACGTTCCTGATCAATTCGCCGCTGAAGATCGGAAACAGCGTGGCAGCACTCGATTCACCCATCAGCCAGAAGTTGTCCCGCAAGGCCTTGTCGAGCTTAAATCGGTTACCGGATTGTGCGATGAGTGTCCGTTTCAGCGTTGTGGTCCCGCCGTTGTGGGGATTTTTGGTCCGCAGGCACACCCCGTCGCCAATTTGAAACCCTTGGGCATTCTCCAGCGTGATCTCCTGATCGTACCAGTCAGAGTCGGCGGCCAGTTTGACTTTAATCGAGGGTTCCTTGATCAAGATCGAATCGGCACCGCTCCCCACGATGCGGGTATTGCTGGCCAGAAAGACTGAATTGCGAAGCTTATATGTTCCCGGCAGGATGCGGACGGTCCCCCCGCCGAAACGGGCCACGTAGTCGACCGCGGCCTGCAGGACCTTCTCCGAATTGCCCACCAGGTCTGCGGTTTTGCTGTCCTGCCCCACCGTAATGCTGAGGGCCCCCTTCCAGTCGGGCTCTGCCACGTCGTCGCCTGATGTGGCCCGAGGCGAAATGGCCCGCAACTGGGGCTCATCCGCTGAGGTGTGGCGTCCATGGAATGCCCCCCAGCCAGCGGCGGCCGCTGCCCCTTGCAGAAACAATCGACGCGAATGACCAGCCAGAGGTGAACGGGACATGCTGTTACTCCTGCGAAAGAGCCCGGACTTGAATATGGAAGATGCAATCGTAGTCATTGATGTGTGGGCCTCGCAACCTCCGGCGACACCCCGAAGAGGTTGTCGTCGCGCGGGCTTGGTATGATGACCGCTTCGAGTCCTTACTTCACAATTCAAGTCCACCGAAAATACAGAGCCCTGCATCATGCTGGAACGACTGGCAGAATCGTTCTCGAAAAGCCTGCAGTCGGGAACGTCAGCCGACCGGGCGCTGGATGAATATCTCGCCGCGACCAATTCCCGAGCGGTGGGGCTGTGGCGACTGGCCGGCGACGAATTGCACGTCATCGGCTTTCGCGGGCACCCGACGATGCCGGAAGATGTGGTTGAAGGATTTGCGGCCGCTACCGAAGTTGTGACTCTGCAGCAGACGGGTTTAGGGATCGTCAAGGCCGCGGTCAGTCAGCAGCCCACGGTGGCTCTGCTGGCGACGTCCGGCGGAACGCTGGCAGGTTCGGCCAGCTGGCTGGAGCGGTTCGAATCAGTCCAATCCCTGGCGGTACCCATCATCCGCAGCGGTCGGGTACGCGGCGTACTCGCCTTGTCGACGGCCTATGCCTTCGGTCCTGATCACGCGGCCTGGCTGTTGACCACCCGTCTGGCGGAGCGTTTGGCCGCTTACTTCTAACGAGCCCCCGGGATCGCGGTCCACTCAGCTTGCGACCTGTTTTTTGGCGTGGCTCATCAGGTCGTTGGTCGAATATCGGGGACGAACGTCTCCAGCAAAGTGGCCTCTCCACGCGGAACGATCCGGCACACATCGGAGCTGGCGGGAATCAAGACAGTCTCACCCCGTGTGAGTGATTCGGCACTGCCTGGCGTGAGCAGATCGACTTGCCCCTGGATGACCAAGAAGATGCGAAACCGGTCCTGAGTTTCCAGATCCCAGGGCTGGCTGCAATAATGCCGCCGAATACTGAAGTACTCGCAGGCGACAATCTCTTCGACACGGTTTCCAGACAATTCAGAGATCACGCGGGGCTGCAATGGCCGGACGGGACCGCTACCGACGTCGACGCATTCCAGGGCTTCGCGCAAATGCAATTGCCGCGGCCGTCCATCAGTACCCAACCGGCCCCAGTCATGCAGGCGGAAGGTGATATCGCTGGTTTGCTGGATCTCAGCCAACAAGACCCCCTCGCCGACAGCATGCACCGTGCCAGCGGGAATCAGGTAGCTGTCCCCGGGATGTGCCTCGAAAACATGCACAACATCGAGGAGCCTGCCCGCCTGCACGGCTTGCTGCAGGTCGGGCAAAGTTGTCCCAGGCTTCAATCCGGCGTAAATCAGGCTCCCGGGAGACGCTTCCAGAATTACCCAGGCCTCAGTTTTTCCACGATCCGCAGACGTGTAACGCCGGGCCTGCTGGTCATCCGGATGAACCTGCAAAGACAAGCGGTCGTGTGCATCGAGAAACTTCACCAGCAACGGGAACGTCGTTTGCGTTGAAGCGTTTCCCAGCAACTCAGTGGCATACGTGCTCATCACCCGAGCAAGAGTCCACCCCGCCAATGGTCCCGCAACTACCACGCTCTGGTCCGTGCCATGATCCGCAACTTCCCAGCTCTCAGCCGCATCGGTGGCCGATCCGATCGACTTGCCGAGGCAACACCCCAGTCTGGTTCCCCCCCAGCGCAGCCGTTTAATCAGGGGAACGAAACGCAACGGGGGCAACATACAACCGGAACTCCAACGGGAATGTGGTTTGAAAGCCATCCTCAACAGTGCGACTCGATAACAGCACGCGACGGCCAGATCTTCTGCCTGATCTCATTGAAGGCAATTCGCGATCCGTGGCCCGTCACCATCAACCTCTGACCGTCCGACTCGATACCGCAGGCATTCTTTAGTGGTATTGCGAACACACAGGCTGCAGGCCGCGACGACAGCGTGCGATTCGCAGCGGGAGTTGTAATCAATGGCAGCAAACACCACTATGCCAACTGGCTCACTCCCCCGTTTCCTTAACTCGAATTCTACTCGACGCTCCTGAGCGACCGCGAGATTGCCTTCGGGAGAAATACGCGCACCACAATATTTTCGCACTTCTGCACGCTCGGTGTCGCGCTCGTCGGCGGGATGTTACTCGCCAGGTTTTTTTCCCGCCATACACGACTGTAACCGTGATGCCGCAGCGTGTGGCGACCAGGATGCGGGAAGATGATTTTTGAAATCCTGGATGAGACCGCGAAACCAGGGTTGACAACCTGATCAATCTCAACGACAAACCGTTTATCTGACACTCACGAAATCAAGCGAGTTCTTCTAATTCACTGACTTCGACTGCCCAACATTCACCGCCCGACGGCAGCATCATTTTTTGCATACAAGTGGTTTGCCAGAGCGAAAGGCCGTTGCTATAGTCGCGACCCTTCCGCTGGTTCTGCGTTGAATCACGGTCCCCAAAGAGAACGAGGAGACGTCTTGGTGCAATCCTATTGCGAGTTTGACTTGGAAGTTGGCGACACGATTCTCATAGGTCATCGAACGTTGACGCTGCTGGATACCGAGGGCGAACTGGGATTGTTTCAGGTTGATGCGGGAGACACATATCGTCCCGTATCGAACGACGAACTCTACGAGATGCTGACTGCCGACGCCGAATTTTCAGCCTCTTGCCTGCCGCGTTAGTCGGCCCGCGCCGTCTCCAGGCGTTCAAGAGTTCTTTAATTTTGCTCGTGAGATCTTCCCTGCCGCAGCAATAGGCGCCCGCGCGGGAATCACCACAGAGCTGCCGGCGGCATTCACGCCAGCCCACTCTGCGCTCTACTACCAGTCGCGTTGAGTGATCGCCAGCAGTCCTTCCGCCGCAAATCACAGGCGGTCGTGCAACAACGACGCAGCTTGGCCACGCAGGTGATCTTTGACAATCTCAACTCCTTGAGATGTCATCACGACTGGCGTGGATCGGGTGGTCTTACTCCTTCAGCTTGGCCACAGCGGCTGCCGTATCCGGCATCACGGGCCACAGCGAGTCCAAGTGGGTGATGTGAATCACCTCCGCGCAATACTTCGTCAGGCCACTGAGCGCGAACTTGCCGCCCCGATTCTTCATCCGATTGGCGACACGAAACAGGATTTCGATGAACGCCGAGCCAAAGAACTTGGTGTGCGAGAGATCCAGCACCATCAAGGGAGGGTTGGTCGTCTGGGCAATGTCCAGCAGGGCCGTCCGAATTCCTTCGAGGAGCCTCTCGTCGAGATTTTCGTACTCAGCCCCGACCAGCGAAACCACCGTCACGCCATCCTGGACTGCTACTTGAGGAGCTGCTGCGGCAATCATAATTGGCCCTGCACACCGGGGAGGCTTGAGGTCGGAATTGAGGGGCACTGCACCGTCGACTCCCGGCCCGGTTTGATCTCCATACTAGCTCACGCCAGAAATGTGTCAACTCATTTCCGTCAGATCGGTTACG
>CAZQUW010000371.1:0-5313 GCA_964596215.1 uncultured Planctomicrobium sp.
GCTACGAAACCGAGCAATCCCAGCAGCATCAGCGACAAGACCACAATTGGCTGGTACAAAGTAGCGAATGTCACCGTGCGGACGAGTTGCTGGGCCGTGACCGGCACTGACAGCATTAAGAGCCCCGCCACCCCGGAGAATGCGACCAGGGCCCAGAGATCCTTCCGGTCCGGCGCGAGGAGATTCCAGAGCAGGACCCAGGGTTTCTCGTGGCCGTGATGGACCGGGCCGAAATCGGACTCTGTGGTGGCGATGATCACGCGCAGCAGTGCTCCTGCCCCCCGCTGCTCAAGACGCTCAGGCATCGTTGCCGGAAGTGGCCCCACCAGGACGATCTGCTTCGCTTCCAGCTCCTGCAGATTCAAGCGGTGCTCCAGGGCGGCGCCGCGTTCGGCCACAACGCGCGCACCCGATCGCACTATTGCAGACAAATCTCCAGGCGGTACGTCCGAAACCCGCAACGTCAGGCCTAAAGATCGGCCAGCGGAGATCAGCCAGATCCACCAACAATCGCGAACCGGTCCTGGCTGGGAGCGTATGACCTCGGATAACAGTCGAAATATCTCACCTTCCTCGCAAGGACGGTTCAATTTGCGGGCCAAGTAGACAAGAGCGCGCGACAGACTCCAGAGATCGCTCTCAGTGTGCGTCGAGTTCGACGGCGGGAAGGTTGATGATCCATTCGACATGGTCGAGCTCAAGGGACTTTCTTATATTGTGCTAGCTGGAGGGCAGGACTCATGCCAGACGCCCCTCTCCTCCAAGGTCGGATGAGAGGGGCTGGAGTGTCCAGGCTGAAATATTCTATAGCACATCCCTGTCTATGCGTTGCCCGTAATTGAAGCAGACGGGGATACGCAGCCAGGTTCGTCTCTAGACATGCCGACTTGAGTGTTCCCGCTGGCGTGTGATCGCCCGACTGACATTCTGTCCGATCCGATTGGTCGCCCGGTCGATGCAGAGAAACCACTCCGCATCGACCGCCTTCGCCACCACGTCAGTAACACCTCGCAGTCGGACCACGATGTGGCACGACTTGTCAATGCCGCCTCTCGGGCCGTTGTGATCGGCCAGGTGGACATCGACATTTCGAATCTTTGGAGTGAACCGCGACAAGGCGAATAAGAGCCGCCGCTCCAGATGTTCCTTCAATTCCACATCCAACTCGACAGCCTTAGTATGCAAGTTCCACAACATGTTGCGTCTCCCTGGGTGACCGGCTTACATGAAACTCGGCCGCCGATTTAGAAATGACACGCTGCACGGGTACCTCTGGCTCAGCATCAATCCCCAGTTGAACCCGCCCACCACGAATCCCCACGATGGTGATCAAAATCTCTGCGTGCTGACCGATCGCAATTTTCTCTCCCAATTTCCTGGTCAGAACTAGCATCCCTTTGCTCCTCATCCTTGAATTGACCGCAGTCGTCGCACCGCTCGTAACCGGTGAGGAGTTCCCTTCACTCCATCGACTGCATCCCCCACGGCAGATTTGTACTCTCTAACGGGATTCGATACAAATAGATTGTTTGAGAACATTCCATCGTTTTTTTCGATGGGTTAAACCGTCGGTCAGTCTGCTTGCCGGCATGTGCGAAATGGCGATTTTTAACCGGCATGCGTTGACACGAGATCGCCACGCAGACAGGCGACGTGCCACGATTGAGGACACACCGCGATGCTGCCAGGTGACTGGTTGACACTTTCGAATTTGGAACACTGGCAGCTGCATGTGCCAGATGGGGGCAGCGTCGGGGCGCGACTGGTAATGCAGGGCGTTTTGCACCAGCGATCATCAGGCTCCTTCAGTGGCCGTCAATTACCACCACGACTCTGACGCGAACGCATATCCTTGAAAATACAGAGAGGATGATCAAATCCGATGGACTGGCTGAATTACCACCACTTGATGTATTTCTGGGTTGTGGCCCGAGAAGGCAGCGTGGCGAAAGCCTGTGAAAAGCTGCATTTGGCCCAACCGACCATTAGCGGACAAATTCGCGCACTGGAAAAGTCGCTGAAAGCCAGCCTCTTCGCCAAGTCAGGTCGCAATCTCGTGCTGACAGAGACGGGGCGTACCGCTTATCAGTATGCCGAGGAGATCTTTTCCCTGGGCCGGGAATTGCAGGATACGCTGCACAATCGCCCCACCGGCCAGGCCATCCGGTTTGTGGTCGGTGTCGCCGATGCACTGCCGAAACTGATTACGCACCGATTACTGCAACCGGCGTTGAGACTGTCGGAGGAGATTCAAGTCACGTGTTATGACGGCGAACCCGACCGGCTGATGGGGCAACTCGCGTTACATGAACTCGATCTCGTGTTAAGCGACGTCCCCGCGAATCCGCGCCTCGGCGTCCGGGCTTACAATCATCTCCTGGGCGAATGCGGGATTACTTTCTTTGGTACAGATGAGCTGGCAAAACGGTATCGCAAAGGGTTTCCCCAGTCTCTGGACGGCGCGCCGTTTCTACTGCCCGCTGGTAATGTTAACCTTCGCCGTAATCTGGAGCAGTGGTTTGACCAGCATGGAATTCGCCCACAGATTCGCGGCGAGTTCTCTGACAGCGCATTGCTGAAGGTGTTTGGTCAATTCGGTGACGGTCTCTTCGCGGCCCACGATATCGTCGCGGGGGAAGTCAAACGCATGTATGGCGTCTCGGTTGTTGGCCACGACGATCAGCTGTGCGAGCGCTTCTACGGAATCTCCGTCGAAAAGCGGATTAAACACCCGGCAGTACTCGCGATCACCGCAGCCGCACGTGACTTGCTGGGAAACGCCTGATGACGACATGCTAGTTCGCGACGATCGAAGTGTCCGCTGCCTTGACGGCTCCTGCCTCGAGAACGAAGTCCCGCTGGCAGATAACCTGGCCCCGGCTGCGGATGACCAGCGAATAGTTGCCTGGCTCCATGATCTCTGTAAGCTTGTACTTGAACTGCGTGTACTTCGCTTCGCGGGCTGCGATCGTGCCGTCGCGGTTGATGATCTTGCGGTCCTTGTCGACGAGATGGCACTCGACGTACATATCTTCATGGGGGGGATTCAGGCTGGCTTCACAGACGAGCGTATCGCCAAAGCGAAAGTGCTCCTGCTGATTGGAGAGCCGACCGCTGACGAGCACTGAGCCGACTTTGACCCCCAGGTACTTGTCCTGCTCGCGAATCGGCTCACCCGCCACGAACAGTCTGGCAACCTCTTCTTCATTGATTGCGGGCAGCGTGTAACGTCCTTCGGCGCGGCGCACACCGTACAAATCCAGGCGGTGATGGGCATAGGCGCCGCCCAGCCCCACCGTCGCCATCAGTCCGCAGAAGGCGGCCAGCTGCACTTGCGGTCGAGCCAGGCCGATTGATTCCGGCAGAGACCACTTCGACAACGCTGCCACGCCGGGCAGCCGCACGGGAACGAGACTCCAGATTCGCCGGAGGGCGTGGCCAGCGACCCGACTTTCCCATTCGGTCATGCAGCCCAGGTAGGTCGAACTCATGACAAAGAAGAAGATTACTTCCCCCAGCGTCATGGCAGCCATGAAGTGAAAGAAGAGTCCCATGGAGAACATGATCGCGCGGGGAATGCCGCGCCAGGCCA
Organism: uncultured Planctomicrobium sp.; assembly: GCA_964596215.1. GTDB lineage: Bacteria > Planctomycetota > Planctomycetia > Planctomycetales > Planctomycetaceae > JAKFVC01. The sequence goes on from CAZQUW010000371.1 coordinate 3,593, forward strand.
CGAAGATGAAGAGGATTTCCCAGAGAACTGTGAAGTGACCCGAAATCGTCAGGATGGCGGGGTACTGCGACATCCATTCGCCGATGTAGTGACGGAAATTGGGATTCGACATGATCCAGTATCCGATCGCCTCACCCGTGATGAATTCGGGCATATGGATCTTGGTGATGGCTGCGCCCAGATAGGTTGTCCCGAGCATGATGATCAGCAGTCGGGCAGGCCAGACGGGCACGAGAGCCCAGGCGGGGCGCTCGGACAGTGGCGCCCGGCCGGCGTTGCGGCGGCCTGCCAGCCAGCTGTCGACCGACCAGATCCGGCCGCATTCAGATACCGCCAGCAACAGCAACAGGTGGGCCTCTATGACGGTGAATTTGGTCATCGACGTCGCCATGTCGTTACAGGCGAAGTAGGTGAAAATCACCAAGGCGCCGACCAACGAGCTGCGGGTTTGCCAACCCACGCAGGCCAGCGCCAGAAATGCCACCAGCATGGACATCAGACAGGCGGTGAGAAACGGCGGCAGGGGGACCAGGATATTCGTGTACCCAAAATTCTCAAACAACGACACCGTGACGCCGTTCGTCGAATACAGCTCTTCGCAAAACCGCCAGCGAGCCAGCACGCCCTGCAGGATGACGACGGGGATCGTCATCCGCATTAAGGCAAATCCGTAGGGAATTTCCTCAGCAAAGAAGAATTGCTCAATCTTTTGCTTGACGGTCGAAACGACGGATTGACTCATGGAAGCCTCCCTGCGGACAGATTCACCGAGTGGGACCGGGACGGTGCGGCGATTGTTACGGGTTCAAGGAATGCGATCAGGCAGTTGCGGTGTGGAAGTACGCGGCGACCGTCAGCTTTTAGTTTGCTGTGGGTGATGAAAGCACGCTAATCGAGTCGGGATCGACACTTTGGAAATAGCGATTTCCGCTCCGCTGTTCTTCGTCAACTTTCCAGAACGGCCGGGTCGTCCGCATATCCTGCTGCAGACGGGGGTTGTCGGAGAGCATGACCTGATGCTGGAAGTCGAGCCAGCCCTGGTGCATCTTCACAATTTCGCCGTTGCCGGCCTGCTCCACAACAACCTTGGTATAGATGTGGGGGGCCCGGGGAACGGCATTGTGAGCTTTCCAGATATAGTCGGGCAAATCGAACTGCTTGGCCCACGATTCTTCAACGATAAACATGCGGGCAAACGGTTCGTGTTCCGTGCGTTCTGCCACGAGTTGGGCCACGGCAGCGTGCTTGTCATTCGACAGAATGTACTGCATCCGGTCGAGGCGATCGTAGGGGCGGAAGGTCCCCCACGGTGCCGGATTCAGGTCATAAAAGGTGCCGCTGACACCTTCGGCGATGGCTCGGTAGCGATGGTTGTAGGCGGACCAGCCGCAGTACATATCCCACACGACGAAGTACATTGCGGGGTGCATGTGAACGCCCATGCGCAGCGCCTGGCAGGAAACTCCCAGCCCCAGCGCCGAGATATACATCGCGATAAAACCACCGATGACCCAACGGCGCATCATGACCTCCCTGTCTCGCAATAGGCAATTCGGAGTACATCCTGTCCCGAAGTCGCATTAATGTGGCGAAATATCGACCAACGTGGCAAGCAGGTCAAGAGGAGTTGCGACGGGAAACTCGACATTCCCATTTGCGGCGACGAGATTTGCTCAACTTGAGACACTCCATCTCAGTAGGCGTGCAAAGTAAACTGCACA
>CAZQUW010000372.1:0-5300 GCA_964596215.1 uncultured Planctomicrobium sp.
TTTGAACCGACAGCGGCAGGCCCGCGGGTTACATCCCTTGAAACCCAGTTGAATCGCACTGGCGGCGCCGCACTTCACTTCTCATCTGGACAAGATCTGTTAAGATTATTGCAAGTGCAAAGGATGCATTTGCAATTCGACAGTTCCGACAGTGAGACTGACATGAAAAAAGACAGCGTTTCCTCGCTGCCTGAAGTACGCCAGCGGATTCGCGAGGCGGGTTTGCGCAGCACAACGGCTCGGATTGCCGTGATGCAGCGGCTGGAATCGGCCACAAGTCCGATCACCCATGCGGAGATCGCCATCGACTTGGTCCCCCAAGGCTTCGATAAGGCGACTGTCTACCGCAACCTGATCGACTTGACGGACGCCGGTCTGGTCACCCGGTCAGAACATGGGGACCACGTCTGGCGTTTCGAACTCCGCAGCGAGAGCGAACATCACGATAACGATCATCCGCACTTTCTCTGTCTCGATTGCGGAGAAGTCAGCTGCCTGTCCGATGTGACAGTCACAATCAACCCGACGCCCGGCACGAAAAAATCGAGCATCGGCGAGTTAACCGAAGTGCTGCTCAAGGGGCATTGTGGACGCTGCAAACCGGCGTAGTCCGCAAGCCGCGACACCGACGTGTAACAACAGTCACCAAGCGAGTCCCGTCGCAGCGGGGTTCAGCGACTTGGCGCGTCACAACTCACACACCTGCCTCATGGGCTGATGACCACGTCGGTTACTTGATCGCTTCCAGAAACTCCTTGACCGCTTTTTCATCGTATTTTTCGAGCGGCAGCTGGAGCTGCAATTCAACTGGCCCCGCCTTGCCCTGGAATTCCGCGTCGATGATGCGGTATTCCTCGCCGTCTGGATTCTTCGCTTCCGAGAATCGAACTTTGCTGACCTGACCGCGAATCTTGATGTCCTGCGTGTCGGTTTTCTCGATCTTCAGTTCTTGCTGTTTAATATCCTGTCCGCCATCCCCGAAGCCCTTGCGGAACCCATCGCCAAATTCGCGATTTTGTCCGGCACCTTTCTGTGCGAACTGCGGACTGATCTGCAGGAGACTCAGGGAGGACTTACCATCGTCGGACTGATAAAAAATCACCTTGGCGACGATGATATCCATCTTCAGCTTGGGTTCCAGACCGGCCGGCGGCTTGATATCGGCCATCTCCAGAGTCGCTGCGCGGATCACGGCCGGATCGGTACTCATCCCTTTCAGCATGATGTCGAAGGCTTTCCAGCCCAGGAATCCCACCACCACGAACATCAGGACGGTCAGACACCCGCAACCCGCCAGTCCATACAGGCACCCCTTGGAACACCCCTTCGACTGGGGTTGTCCGGGGATGCCTGGCGCAATGACGCGATCGCGGTCGTCACGGTCCCGATCATCCTGATAGCGATCATCGTAGCGCTCCCGGTCAGACTCCGAGGTCGAACGATCATCGCGGTAATTGTCATCTTGATAGGACATTGCGTTCGTGTTCCCCAACCGATACGTCGACCGTGGCGAATCCCCAGGGGATTCGGCCAGCGATTCGACCTGTACTGTGGTTACTCGCTAACCCGCGGACTTATTTTGACACGATCACTCGTGAGGCGACAAGATCGCCGATCGTGAGTTACACGATTTTCGAGAACCGCTCCATCGCCTCGGTTACGTTCGCGCGACTGTTGAACGCACTCAGCCGGAAGTACCCTTCACCGCTGGCACCGAAGCCGCTGCCGGGTGTACCGACGACATTGGCTTCGTTCAACAACTTGTCGAAAAAGTCCCAGCTGCTCAAGTTCCCGGGCGTCTTCAGCCAGACATAAGGCGCGTTCACCCCACCATAGACCTTCAGGCCGAGCTTCGTGAGCCCTTCCCGGACGAGCTTCGCATTCTCGAGGTAAAAGTTGATGGTCTCGCGAACCTGCTGCTTCCCTTCGGGCGAATAAATGGCCGCGGCGCCGCGTTGAACGGGGTACGACACGCCGTTGAACTTCGTGCAATGCCGGCGGTTCCACAGCGGATGAATGGCAACTTCGCGGCCGTCGTGCGTTTTCCCCTTCAGGGCCTTGGGAACCACAGTGAAGGCACAGCGCACCCCAGTGAAGCCGGCCGTCTTAGAAAAACTGCGGAACTCAATCGCCACGTCTTTCGCCCCGTCAATCTCATAGATCGAGTGCGGAATCGACGGATCGGTGATGTAGGCCTCGTAAGCGGCGTCGTACAGAATCGTCGAGCCATTCTGATGAGCGTATTCCACCCAGCGTTTCAGCATGTCGCGCGTGGCGACGACGCCGGTCGGATTGTTGGGGTAGCACAAGTAAATCAGATCAACGCGCTGCTTGGGAAATTCGGGAATGAAATCGTTCTCCGCCGTGACCGGCAGGTACACCAGCCCCCCATACCGACCACTGGAATCGGCCGGGCCCGTATGGCCGGCCATCACATTGGTATCGACATACACGGGGTAAACCGGGTCGAGCACCGCGGTGACGTTATCGTGCCCGAAGATGTCCAGAATGTTTCCGGAATCACACTTCGAACCGTCCGAGACGAAAATTTCGTCCGCATCGACATTGGCCCCGCGCGCCTGATAGTCGTTCTGCGCGATCGCTTCACGCAGGAAATCGTAACCCTGCTCGGGGCCGTAGCCGCGGAACGAACTGCGCTGGGCGAGTTCATCCACAGCAGTATGCATGGCCGCAATCACTGCGGGCGCCAAGGGTTCGGTAACATCTCCAATCCCCATCCGGATGACCTTCGCCGAGGGATTCTCGTCGCAGAATTTCTTCACCCGGCGGCCGATTTCCGGAAACAGGTAGCCGGCGGTCAACTTGAGATAGCTGTCGTTGATGTATGTCATAATGGAGGGATTAATTAGGAGGTCAGCAAAAAAGTTCTTGGATGGCAGCGGAAAGTTTGACAACTGAATGTTGTAGACCTCCGGTGGTATGAATGCAACTGGTCGCGATCCCCAGACAAGCGAACACAGCGTGGGACAGGACTGCCGGTGCGACCGGAGTCAGCGCACGGGTCAATTGCACCGTTGCCTTGGGCCGAGGAGCCCCGATTTTAATAGGAATACGTATTCGAAATGCGGAAGTTCCGGGAAGTCGCGTTCCGTTCCGGGGAGGGAATTCATCTGGACTGACGGGCCGGGAAACTCGCCCCACGCCCTGCTCGCTTGTATCAGCACCGCACATTCGACAGCATAACGGGGATTGGCGATCTCGACTTCCAGCAGCAGCGGTCAACGATTATGGCACAGACCTCGCGGATTATTCTGATTACAGGTTGCACCAGGGGGCTCGGCCGGGCGATGGTCGAGCGTTGCATTGAGGCGGGGCACACCATCTGGGGCTGCGGGCGTTCTGCCGCGGAGATCGCGCAGTTGCAGCAGCAACACGGAGCCCTGCATCAGTTCGCCACGGTGGACGTCGGTGACGACTCGGCGGTGGCCCAGTGGTCCAGGCGAATGCTGTCCCAGGGAAAAGCTCCTGACCTGATCTTGAACAACGCAGCCACCATCAATGCCAATGCCCCGCTGTGGGAAATTGCTGCGGACGAATTTTCGCGCGTGATCGACATCAATATCAAAGGTGTCGCCAATGTAATTCGACACTTCGTACCCGCCATGGTGGCCAGGTCGCGTGGAGTCATCGTCAACTTCAGCTCGGGCTGGGGGCGATCAACTTCCGCGGAAGTCGCGCCGTACTGTGCGACCAAATGGGCTATCGAGGGACTGACGCTCGCGCTGGCTCAAGAACTACCGTCGGGAATGGCCGCGATCCCGATGAACCCCGGGATTATCAATACCGAAATGTTGCGGAGCTGCTTCGCCGGTGCCGCACAACATTATCCCGACGCCGACGAGTGGAGCCAGACGGCCGTGCCGTTCCTGTTAAAACTCGGTGCAAAAGATAATGGAAAACAGTTAAGTTGCCCGTAAAACCCAGCATCATTGTGATGCAGGCGAGCGTCCGGCCTAAGCCGGATGGTTTTTGGACGGTTCCGATTCCCAAAGAAATCTCTCGCGTTTGTTGTGAAATGTCGTGTCGCGTTCCATGCTCACTGGAAACAGTTGAAGCCCGCCAAAAACCATCCGGCTCACGCCGGACGCTCGCCCGTGAAGAATATTCGCGCCCCCGAACTACCCCGGAGACACCCGTGACAAAACTCGCAATAGTTATCATCACAAGCGTTCTCGCCAGCCTGTGCACGCCTCTTACCGCGGCCGAGGTCATCACCATCGCCGGCAACGGGACGCACCCGCTGACCGGCGACGGCGGCCCCGCAACCAAGGCCGGCATTGGCGGGCCGTTTGGAGTCGTCATCGGGCCAGATGGTGCACTCTACATCTGCGAGACGGAGAACCATGCGGTCCGTCGCGTGGATTTAAAAACCGGCGTGATCACCACAGTCGCCGGGACCGGGAAAGAAGGCTTCAGCGGTGATGGCGGACCGGCTACGCAGGCCACCTGCCGCGAACCGTATGAGATCCGTTTCGACAAGCCGGGGAACATGTATTTTGTCGAAATGAAGAACCACATCGTCCGCAAAGTCGCGCATGATACCGGGGTGATTTCCACGATTGCGGGGACCGGAAAATCGGGATTCTCCGGCGACGGCGGACCGGCCACTGCCGCCCAATTGAATGTGCCGCACTCGATTACTCTGGACAATGACGGCAACGTCTACATCGCCGACATTGGCAACCACCGGGTCCGTATCATCGACGCGAAATCAGGACAGATCCGGACCCTGTCCGGCACCGGTAAGAAAGCGCCGACACCCGACGGCGCCCCGTTCGCGAACACGCCTCTCAATGGACCGCGTACCCTCGACTTCGACGGCCAGCACTCACTGTATCTCGCGCTACGCGAAGGCAACGCCGTCTTTCGGCTCGATCTGCAAGCCCAAACGATCCAGCACCTGGCCGGAACGGGCAAATCGGGCTACAGCGGTGACGGCGGCCCGGCGAAGCAGGCATTGCTGGCGGGGCCCAAAGGGATCGCCCTCGGACCGAACGGCGACATCTACCTGTGCGACACCGAAAGCCACACCATTCGCGTGATCCGCGTGGCCAGCGGGATCATCGAAACCATCGTGGGTGACGGAAAAGCGGGCGACGGTCCCGACGGCGAGCCTCGCAAATGCCGGCTGAACCGGCCGCATGGAGTGTTCGTCGACGCAACAGGTCTGGTCTATATCGGCGACAGTTCGAATAATAAGGTACGAGTCTTGCGCCCATAACGCGCGATCGAGCTCCGTGCAAAATAAACAGCACAGGCGAGCCGGGTGGCGTAAGCCC
>CAZQUW010000373.1:0-5289 GCA_964596215.1 uncultured Planctomicrobium sp.
ATCGGCCTCCTCCTGGTTGAAGCAGGGGCTTTTGCCTATTTGTCTGACACCTGGACGATGCCCCTCCTGGCGGTGCTGGTGGCGCTGGTGCCGCTGGCCACCAGTTGGCGGCTGCCGCTGCAAGAATCGCAACGGTTTGTCGGAGCGCTGGCGTTGGCGATGCCCTTTACCCTGCAATGGGCGTTTACTCCCTATGAACCGGCCCACCTGCGCGTGTTTATTCTGTATCCCCTGGCCCACGCCGGCGGGCAGTACGGGCTGGCGCTGCAGGCCAGCTACCTGTGGGTGAAGCAGCCCCGCGAACCGTGGTCGGCGGGCTATCCCCTGTGCGGGGTCTGCGTCCTGATGGCCGCCGCGGATGTACAAACGACCGCCTGGCAAAGCGCAGTGTTTCAGGCGGTCGTCCTGCTCTTCACCGTCCTGACTGCCGCCTATTTTTCGTGGGCCCGCATTTCGCTCGGCCCCGCCGCCAAACGCCAATCCCGTGGACGCCTGGGGATCTCACTGGCCACGATCGGGGTGACATTCGCCTGCGCCGTAGGGGGCAGCTTGTGGCTCGAAAGGAGCTGGAGCACGCTCGAGAGGCTGTATACGGAATGGATGCTCCGGGGCAACGGATCAGGCGAAGCGGGCTTCTCGCGCCATGCACGTCTCGGCAGCATCAGCGATCGCCCCAGCGCCCAGGATCAGTTGCCGACGCTGCGCATTTACGCTCCATCGGAACCGGGCTATCTGCGCGGTGCCGCCTTCGATCACTATCGCAATGGTACCTGGCAGAATGAAACTCCGCGCCAGACGCAAACGCCCGTCCTGCAGGCCCCCGCCGGCTTGCAACCACTCGCCGATCAGCAGCTCTACGCACTGCCCATGACGGGCTTGCCGGCAGCAGCCACCGCTGAAACACCCCAGTGGCAGACGCTGGAAGTCTGGCGGGCAAATTCGTTACGCGACGCCTTATTCGTACCGCTCGAAGCCGAGTGGATCAGTCTGTCACAAACAGAATTGATTGTGGATGGACATGGCATCGCCTATCCGGACGAACTCCTGGCCGACGCCGGTTACCGTACGTTCTCCAGCCGAGCGCCAGTCGACATCGAGACTGATACCGCACCCGCCAGCCTGGTACCCGCCAGTCCGCCGCCGTCCCACTTCAACCCGGTAGCCTTAAAAAACATTCCGGATAATCTGGATCCGCGTATCCGCGAACTGGCCCGTGAGATTGTCGCGGATTGCCCAACTCCCGAGTTGAAAGTGCAAGCCGTTTCTCGATGGTTCAAGAAGAACTATCACTATGAGTTAGGCGTGAAAGTTCCCGCCGGACAGGATCCGATGACCTATTTCCTGTTGCGCCGGCCTCCGGCCCATTGTGAGTACTTCGCGACGGGGACTGTGATCCTGTTACGGCTGGCGGGCGTTCCGTGCCGTTACGTCACCGGTTTTGTGGCGACCGAATACAACTTCTTTGGTGGCTACTGGCTGGCCCGTAACAAGGACGCCCACGCCTGGGCGGAAGCCTGGCTGCCGGGACGCGGCTGGGTGACGGTGGAATCGACTCCTTCCAGCGGGATTCCGCATTCCAGCCGCACGATCCAACCGGGCCACTTGTGGGACGACTTGCTGCTGCGGGTGCAGATGTTGCGTGCCCAGCTGACGGCGGGAACGTTGGCCGGTCTGCTGCGGGCCGTCCGAACGATTGCTTCGCTGTTCCTGACGACGCCACATGGCTGGCTGATGCTGTCCGGCCTGTTTGCCTGGGGCGTGGTCCTGTGGCGGCGGCATGTCAAATTCACTGTGCGTCAGAAATACGATCCGATCTCGGCCGAGTTTCATCAACTGCTGGGAGAACTGGACCGCCGCCTGGAACGCCTCGACTTCCGCCGCCCGGCCTGGGAAACGTTGTCTCAGTTTGCACGCCGGCTGGCACTGCATCCCGATCCGGCAGTGCGATCGGCCGCCGCCTGGTACGGCGATTATTGCGCGGTCCGCTATCAGAATGATTCGATTCCACTGGAAATCAAACGGTTAAAAGAGACCCTGCCGACTTTGCTGGAGAACCTCAAGCAGTTACCAGCCCCCCAGCCGACGCGTGAGGTCACGCTCACGCCGAATGGCACCAACTAACCTGGCACGATTGCGGGACGCGTCCCATCTGCCAATGGCTGCAGGGCCGGGAAGTCCGCATCGGAATTCCGATGCCTCCGTTGGCCGGGTATACTGCACGGTTCCTGACGAGATCTGTTCGCGGACGGGAATGTGGACCAGCGCGTTCATTGGTGCAAGGTGGGGACCATGTTGAGTTGGCGTGTGGCAAGTACTCAAATTGTCTGGATGGTGGCCGGCAGCTTGCCCGCGCTGGTCGCCGCGGCAGAACCCGCACCGGTCGATTTCAACCGGACGATTCGGCCAATTCTGTCCAGCATCTGCTTCAAGTGTCATGGACCCGACCACGAAGAGCGCAAAGCCGGCCTGCGGCTTGATCTGCGGGACAGTGCCCTGCAGCAGCTCGAATCGGGTGACCGCGCCATTGTCCCCGGCAAACCGGACGACAGCGAACTGGTCCGCCGCATCCTGTCGACCGACGACAACGAACGGATGCCGCCTCCGTCCAACCAGCATCAGCTGACCGAGAAAGACAAAGCGGCCCTGCGCCAATGGGTGACTGAAGGGGCTGAATATCGCCAGCACTGGTCCTTCCAGAAGGTCCGGAATCCGGGATTGCCGGCGGTGCAGCAGACCATGTGGGTGAGGAACGGCATCGATCACTTTGTCTTATCTCGGCTGGAAGCTGCCGGGTTGAAACCCTCGCCGGAAGCGGACCGCACCACCCTCATTCGCCGCGTGACGCTCGATCTGACCGGCCTGCCCCCGACGCCGCAGGAAGTCGACGAGTTCCTCGCGGACCCCCGTCCCGATGCCTATGAACGGGTCGTCGACCGACTGCTGTCGACCTCACAGTACGCCGAGCGGTTAACCGTTGACTGGCTCGATGCGGCACGCTTTGCCGATACGAACGGCTACCACATCGACAATGGCCGCGATATGTCCCGCTGGCGGGAATGGGTGATTGCCGCCTTCGCCGACAACATGCCGTACGATCAATTCACCGTCGAACAACTGGCGGGTGATCTGCTGCCCAACGCGACACTCTCCCAGAAGATTGCCAGCGGTTTTAATCGCAACCATATGATCAACTTCGAAGGGGGGGCGATCCCCGAAGAGTATCACATGGCCTACATCGTGGATCGGGTTAACACCACCGGAACGGTCTTCATGGGACTGACCGTCGGCTGTGCCCAGTGTCATGATCACAAGTACGATGCCCTGACGCAGAAGGAATACTATCAGCTGTATGCCTTCTTCTATAACGTTCCGGAAAACGGCCTGGATGGACGGACGGGAAATGCCGTGCCACTGGTGAAGGCACCGACCACCGAACAACAGCAGCGACTGGACGAACTGCAACGGCAAGCGGAGGCGCTGGAACAGCGCCTGGCAGCACCACACCCGCAGGTCGACGCCGCCCAGCAGCAATGGGAAAGTTCTGCCGCGAAATCCACCGCGGTGACGTGGGCCGTCCTGAATCCGCGAGAAATGAGTTCGGCCGGTGGGGCGACTCTGCAGCCGGACAAGGACGGTTCGATCGTCGTGACGGGCGCTAATCCCGCGACCGACAGCTACACAATTCGAGTTCTGCCCAAGCTGGATCGAATAACCGGCCTCCGGCTGGAAGTCCTGCCCGACCCAACCCTGAAAGCCAATGGTCCGGGCCGATCGGAAAACGGCAATCTCGTGCTGACGGACGTTCGCGTGCAGGCCGCGTCGATGGGAGATACACCGGCGGCAGCCCTCAAGTTGAGCGCTGCGACCGCTGACTTCAGCCAGGCCGAATTCCCGGTGGCGAATGCCATCGATCAGAATCCGAAGTCAGGCTGGGCCATCTTCCCCGAAGTGGGCAAGCCGCATACCGTCATCCTGGAACTGGCCGCACCATTCAAACTGCCACGGGAAACACCGCTGATCGTGACGCTCGATTTCCTGTCTCAATTCGGACAACATCAGGCGGGACGCCTCCGGCTGTCGGTAACCGCGGCGACGAATCCCCAGGGAGCACCACAATTGCCGGAGACCATCCGCCAGATTGTGGCCTTGGAACCTGCTGCTCGCAGTTCCGACCAGCAGGCCGCCCTGCGGACATACTACCGGGCAAACTTCTCGCCCGAGGCCCGCGGCTGGCAGGCTGAACTGACCGCATTACGTGATCAGCGAATGGCGATCGACAAAGTGGTGCCCTCGGCGATGGTCATGCAGGAGATGACACCCGCACGTGAGACGCGGTTGTTAATCCGCGGGCAATATGACAAGAAGGGTGACGCTGTTACTGCAGCCGTGCCTGCCAGCTTGCCGCAGTTGCCGAAAGATGCTCCGGCGAACCGCCTGGGGCTGGCACAGTGGTTGATCTCGCCCGAACATCCGTTGATGTCCCGCGTGACCGTGAATCGCTATTGGCAGCTCATATTTGGAGCAGGCATCGTCCGCACGAGCGATGATTTCGGATCACAGGGAGACATTCCATCGCATCCGGAACTGCTCGATTGGCTGGCCGCCGAATTCATGCAGCCGACCGATCCGCAGAGTGCTGCACGCTGGGACGTGAAGGCCTTGCTGCGACTGATGGTGACTTCCGCCACCTATCGGCAGCAATCGTCGGTGACGCGCGATCTGCTGACGAGAGATCCGGAAAATCGCCTGCTGGCACGAGGCACCCGCCACCGACTGCAGGTGGAGTTCATCCGCGACCAGGCTTTGTTTGTCAGCGGCCTGCTCGACCGGCGTGTCGGCGGGGCCAGTGTTTCGCCCTATCAACCCGCCGGATTGTGGGAAGAGTTGATGGCACGGGCCGACGGCAAGAACTGGACGGCGCAGGAATATCTCCAGAGCCACGGTCCCGATTTGTATCGGCGGACAATGTACACATTCTGGAAGCGGACCTGCCCGCCCCCGTCACTGACGACATTCGACGCCCCCGATCGCGAAACGTGCACCGTCCGCCGCGCCCGCACCAACACGCCGCTGCAGGCACTCGTCCTGTTGAATGATCCGACCTACGTGGAAGCCTCACGCAAACTGGCTGAACGCATCCTGATTGAAGGGGGGGCGACGGTCGACACGCGCATCAACTTTGCCTTCCGCACGGTGCTCAGCCGCCAGCCAAAACCGCAGGAAACCTCCGTCCTGAAGAACATCTACACACAACAGCTGGAAAAATTCCGACAAAACGAAACGGCCGCA
>CAZQUW010000374.1:0-5269 GCA_964596215.1 uncultured Planctomicrobium sp.
TCTGAGTTGGACGTTGTTGATCTCTGCTCTCTACAATGAGCTTCGGGAAGCTGTGTATGAGTCACGTTTACTATCCGGAGTCCAGGGTGTCGTTTTCGAGATTGTTGGTAAACACGCGGCGCATGCTGGAGATGATCCGGTTCAGCCATACCGTGTTCGCGCTGCCGTTTGCATTGTTGGCGGCGTGCCTGGCCTGGAAGCAAGTTCCATTTCAAATCACGCACCTGGTAGGCATTGTCCTGGCGATGGTGTTCGCCCGGTCCACCGCGATGGCTTTTAACCGTCTGGTCGATCGACGGATCGATGCCGGGAACCCCCGGACGGCTTTGCGACATTTACCGGCCGGGACCCTCAGCGTACCGGCCGTGACTGTGTTTACGATTGTCTGCTGCATCGGTTTCGTGCTGACGACTCTGCTGTTTCTACCCAATCGACTGCCGCTGATACTGTCGCTACCGGTGCTGATATTTTTGTGTGGCTACTCATACGCCAAGCGCTTTACGATGTGGTGCCACTACTGGCTGGCGGCGGCGTTGATGTTGTCGCCGATTGCTGTCTGGATCGCACTGTGTGGCACAGTGACCTGGACTCCGGTGTTATTAGCAGGAGTCATCTTTTTCTGGGTCGGCGGCTTTGACATCATTTATGCCTGTCAGGACACTGACTTCGACCGCCAGAGCCGGCTGCACAGCATTCCGGCACGACTGGGGATTCCGGGAGCTCTCAAGCTGGCGGCATTGAGTCACCTGGTGATGCTGGGCTGCCTGATCGGGCTCTGGTACCAGGCGCAGCTGGGCATTATTTTCGGCGTGGGAGTCATCGCCGTTGCCGGGTTGCTGATTTACGAACATTCACTGGTCCGACCTGATGATCTGGCTCGCGTGAACTTGGCATTCTTTCATGTGAATGCCGTGATCAGCGTGGGACTGTTGATATTGGGTATGGCTGATTTGTGGCTCTAGCGATTCGCAGACCACTGACGAATATTGTCTTCAAGAGGTGCTTTCGTGGACTATCAAACTCAACTCAAATTGATCACCGAGAAGGTGCACGCCGGCGAACGCATTTCGTACGACGAGGGCGTGTTCCTGGCCGAGAAGGTCGACGTCCTGACACTGGGCGGTCTCGCCAATACGGTGCGTGAGCGAAAGAATGGTAATTTCGCCTATTACAACACCAACATTCATCTGAATCCGACGAATGTCTGCGTCTACCGCTGCGTCTTCTGTGCCTTCCGTTCTGACTTGCGAACCCCGAAAGCCTACACGTTCGAAGACGATCAAATCCGCGAGCGGGTGGCTGAAGCCAAAGCCAACGGGGCAACCGAAATCCACGTCGTCGGCGGGCTGCATCACCAGAAGGATTTCGACTGGTACGTCAACATCGTACGGGTCATCCATGAAGCCTGGCCCGACATCCATATCAAGGCCTGGACCGGCGTCGAAATCAATTGGTTCAGCTTCCTGACGAAGAAGCCGACACGCTGGGTGCTGGAGCAATTGAAGGCCGCGGGACTGGGCAGTCTGCCCGGCGGCGGTGCCGAGATCTTCCACCCCGATGTCCGCGATAAGATCTGCGAACACAAAGCCGACTCCAGCGAATGGCTGCGAATCCATCGAGAGGCTCATGAACTCGGACTGCGCAGCAATGCGACGATGCTCTACGGTCACATCGAAGAGCCACACCATCGGGTCCATCACCTCTGCCAGCTGCGCGAGCTGCAGGATGAAACCAGGGGGTTTCAGACGTTTATTCCGCTCGCCTTCCACCCCGAAAACACCGGCTTGGATCACATTCAGAAACCCAGCGGGCAGACCGATCTGGCCGTGATGGCATTGTCGCGGATCATGCTCGACAACTTCGACCACATTAAAGCCTATTGGATCATGCTGGGCGAGAAGATTGCGCAAGTGGCGTTAAGTTTCGGGGCAGACGATCTCGACGGGACCGTCGTCCACGAGCTGATTTACCACGATGCCGGAGCGAAAACGCCCGAAGGGTTGTCAGTTGAGCAGATCCATCGCATGATCAAGGAAGCTGGACGCATTCCAGTCGAACGCGATACGCTCTACCGACGCGTGATCCGCGATGGGCGGGACTGGTCGATTGGTGAGCCGATTCTGGTTGGGAAATGCTGACAACAATGTCGACAGATCAATTCGATTCGCATTCACGAGCGCATGACACAGGCCCAAACTGGGGACGATTACTGTATTGGCCACTGTCCTCAGTTTTGATGTTCTACATGGTCGTCTTGTCGTTGATTTGCGTGGACGAGTTTTTCCTCAATCACCGCTTGATTCTCGACCCGATGCGAACTTACACACCCGATCTGATCGATCCGTTGTGCGGCCTGTGCCTGGCGGTTTATTGGCCGCTGACCCATATCATGCATGCATTGCAGATCGCGCCGGGATAGTCCGCGCTAGAGTGCGTGATGATCGCGGAGCGATCACCGACTATCTTTGACGGACTTCAGCAGATCCGCCGCTTCGGTCGCATCGGGATGCGCCTTCAACAGGGCTTCCAGTCGCTGCCTGGCGAGCGCCGGCTTGTTCGCCGCGATCAACAGCCTGGCCAATGTCAGTGGCGTGTCCAGATCGTCGGCATCCAATTCGATGACAGCCGAGTACTCATCAATCGCCTTGTCAACTTGCTTCAGTTGTGCGTAGGCGTCTGCGAGGACTCGATGGACGTCGGCATCCATCACATCAATGTGCAAGGCCAGCTTGCCGTAACGGACCGCTTCAGCATACTCCTTCCGGTCGAGCATCAATGCGGCCAGTTTTTTTCGCGGCCCCAATGATTCGTAATCCAGATCGACCAGCTTCTTCAGCACGCCTTCGAGTTTGTCTGTGGCCCCACTCTTGCCGTAGGCCAGACCGAGTCCCTGTAACCAGGTTTTATTCGTCGGATCGAGTTTCACTGCCAGTTCGTAGAGTGCAGCGGCTTCCTCATAAGATTCTTGATCCAGTTTCAATTTCGCCAGTAACCGCAGGACGATCGGGTTCGGATGGTCTCGATCCAGCGCCGGTTCCAGGACCGCCATGGCACCTTTCAGGTCCTCGGCACGCATGGCCAGCACGGCCATGGTGGCTGCGGCAAAAGGCTCCCTCGGTGCCTTCTCCAAGGCCGCTTCCGCGAGTTGCCGGGCTTCTTTGGTTTGCCGTTGCGAAACCAGCGCAAAGGCCAGCCGGCCTGCCGCCGTAGAGTCGGTCGGGGCCGCTTGCAGCTTCTGACGCAATTCCTTGATGGATGCCTGCGGTTCGGCTTCAAGTGTCTGCAGCTTGCTCGTGAGATCCTTCACGTAAGCCACATAGCCCTTCTCGAAATCAGCCTGACTTTGACCACAGACTTTCTCGATCGCCTTTGATGTCGGCAGCCCTTCACGGTAGGCATTGAGTAACTTTTGCAGCGAGTCTGGACCATGCTTGTCGATCAAGTAGCTGGCATAGAGATGACTCTGGCAATAGGCCATTTGCCAGTCGAGCGGCGTCTTGGGGCGTTGAAATCCGAGATTGATGTTATCGAGATTCATCAACTCGCCCTTGGGAACGCGTTCCAGCAACAGCCGCGTCCAGACTTCCGGACGGGGTGTCTCTTCACTGAGTACTGCGAGGGCTTCCGTAAACCAATGCGGGCAGTTGAACTGAGTTTGTTGCAGAGTCACGATGTGGACGAACTCGTGCTTGACGACTTTCGCCCAATTAAAACCCTTTTCATTTGCGGTGGGCGAGGCCAACGCGACGATCCAGCCGGTCGAGGCCCCGATCGTCTGGATCCACGGCAAGCCGGTCATGCGGGCGCTGAACCACTGATGGGCCGTTAAGCCTTTCGCCTTGTTGAAAATCTCGAATTGCGTACGCGTCGGGGGCTCGTAACCGAACTGCTGTGTGAGCTGCGGATAGATCTCTTCGAGGTATTCCGACAGATATTTTCCCAGCAGCTTGTCGGCCTGTGAATCAACCCGTACGACAAAGTGGTCGGTACTGATTGTGGTGTAATCGTCCAGAAGTTTGATCACCTTCCGCATGTTGGCGACTCGCACATGGAAAGGGTCAGCATCGAAGGCTTTGTCGAGTATCTTGCGGGCCTCGTCGGTCTTGCCGATCCGCATGTAAAGCAATCCGAGGGCAGTCTTCGGTTCGGCATACAGCGGCATCGCAGCCATCGCCGCACGGTAGAATTTCTCAGACAATTCAAACCGCAAGCGACTTTGTAAATCATCGCCGAGGACCTGCAAACCGTAACCGGGATGTGGATTCTGCTTCGCCAGATCGATCAATGTTTGCGAAAACCGGCTGGGCTTGGGCAACTGGATCTGGCTGACGTTATCGAGATGCGTCAGGACTTCGGTCAACTCAGTATCGGGGGGAGGTCCGTCGAGCATCAGATAGACACACGCCATCCGGGCCAGCGTCCGCTGCTCGTGCGGATTGACTTTCAGTGCTTTTTCCAGTGCGGCCAACGCCTTGGGCCCGTCGCCATCACGCAGCGCCAGGTCTGCTTGTAAGTTCAAGGCGGCAACGTGCTGGGGATTCACTGCCAGTGCCCGTTCGGCAAACGTCGCAGCCTCGGTCAGATCGAGCTTCTGAAATGCGGCTTCTCCCAAGGTCGCCAGGACGTCAGGAGCCCGGGGATTGATCTTCAACGCCTGCTGCAACTCGGGCAGGGCATCTTCGCGATTGTACTTTTCCAGGAGGAGACTTCCCGACAGCCAGTACGCCTGCCAGCAGTGGGGATCATCCTTCAAGGCATCAGGACATAGTGTGTTGACGACAAACTTAAACACCTGCGACACGCTGTGCCATCGGGCATACTGTGCCGAGCCCCGGCCGACCACGAGTAAATCCGCGGCGGACGTCGGTTGAGCCCGGTTGTAGTACCGCACGCACCAGCGGTATTCGTCGTCCGCCTCTTTCAACTTGCCAAGTTCCGTCAGGCAGTCACCACGGACGAGCCTGGCGAGAGGCCATTCGGGATCGATCTTGAGAGCCTCGTCGACCCGCTGCAATCCGGCCGCATATTGCCCCTGCGCAAAATCGAGCTCCGCCAGGCTGGTCAGCAGAGCAGGGCTCTGCGGTTGCTGCGCAATGACTTTGGTGAGGATCTCGCGAGCCTCGGCCAGCCGTCCCTCAAATGCATGACACTCGGCCATTCCGACTGCCACTGGAACCAAATCAACCTTGGCCTTGGCGAGTTCGTCGTAGACTTCCAGGGCCTCTTCGATGCGACCGCGCTGCAAATGTTCGCGGGCGGTCTTCACGCG
>CAZQUW010000375.1:0-5236 GCA_964596215.1 uncultured Planctomicrobium sp.
TACTTGTGAATCCCGTTGACTCGAACGATGGGTTGCGCGTTGCGTGTAGCCATATTAGAAATATTGTTGCTCGCGTGGGGCATTCGTCCTGGCAATCACCTGCCGGGCCGCCGGGCCGTGAAAACGGGTTCGGTTTTCTCAACAGAAAACCACACACCGACGGAGACAGGTTAGGCTGCAGGGGGATAATTGGCAAGGTTGCTTCGGTACACCCGTCGACGACGCGGGCGGCTGGTGCCCCCAGTTTGTGATGCACTGTCTGCCTTTCCTTGCGCCGTCAGATGCGGCATGATATGTGTCGTATGTTCAACGACTGAAAAACAACGCAGAGCCGTGATCTGTCAGGGGACTGGTATTAGAATCTGGAAGGTAAGCAGTCCAAATCTGAAGGCAAACTCCTTTGTTCCTCGCCACTGGTCTCACGAAGCCATCGTCCGTTCCGCCCGCACCGGGCCGGCAGTCGCCGCTGCACGTCTGTCTGAAATACCTGCGGGAAGGGCACGATCCCGTCGCGGCCCTGGAATTTGTCGCCGAATGGGGGCACGGGGACATCAAGCCCCAGTTCGAGTCTTACGTCAAACTGCTGAAGCAGGGACGTCCGCTGGAAGTGATTCTCGAGGACATCGCGGCAGCGTATCCGTCACCTGAAACGGAATTGCTGATTGCCAGTATCGAAGCCCGCTTATCGTCGGGGAATTTTCCAGAGATCACTCCTGACGTCTTAAACGATGCGGAAGTTCTGGAGACACGCACACGACACGACATGCATTTGGTCATCGGCGCCGCACGACTGTGGACTCTGGGACTGGTGTGGACCGGCATTCTGGGAGGAGCCATGCTGGTGATTGCCTTACCGCAGTATTCGACCGCCTTGCTGCAGACGCGAGTCGGCCGCGTACTATTCGGAATCGCCATCACCATGGAGATCGTCGGCCTGCTGTGGGCCGGAATCCTGCTGCGCCTGCAAAGCCGCATCGAACGCGACCTGAGCCGACCGTAATTGCCTCCTGCGATTTCACTCAACCTCCGACCAACACTGACGACTCGAGACACTCCGTGCGCGACCTACTCCAAGACATGCTGATCTGGCTGGCGAGCTTCTTCGCAGTGTCGTTGGCACTGGTGATTGCCATCCGCTGGAGCCTGAGCCGCATGCGAAAGCGCCGGGCCGAGCAACTGAAGGCGATCGAGGCGCGGTGCCGGGAATCACCGGACGATCTCGGGCTGCCGCTGGTCTGGCGAACTTCGCCCAAATCCTGCGACGCCAATGACTATCAGTGGTTGCAGACCCTGCAATGGACGCTGCCGCTGGGACTGCTGGCGGCCGGGGTCATGTGGTCTGCAACCGGACAGAACGGCTGGAACTGGAACGGTGCCGGATTCGGGTTCGCGGCAGGGGTCGTCACATTCCTGGTATTTACAGTGTGGATGAACTGGCGTTGCCAGACAACGATGCCCCCCCAGTCGCGGCGACTGGCCTTGGCGTTACGCTGCTGGGCCATTCGCCTCAGTGCGGGAATCGAGTGCCGCGCGGCCCTGGAAAAAACGGCCAGACAGTTGCGGCATGTCGATCCCGAGTTGGCTCGCCATCTGGAAGCCGCGGCGGCAGCGAGTGCCGACGGAGATCTGTTGCAACGTGCATTTTACCCCTGCGGAACCGGTGTCGCCGAGCGGTTGGCCGACGTGATCGCGGGCCGCGTCGCTGATGGTCCGACGGCACTGCGCGAACTGGCCGACCGCCTGGATGGCTACTTTTTGAATCAAATGCTGTCCCGCACCCGCCTGATCGACGGCTGGATGAAGTATCCAATCGGTCTTTGCCTGGTTCCAGCAGTCAATTTGATCCTGTTCGGGCCGGCCATTACCGACCTGCTGGAAAAATTCGGGACGGTCCGATTTCCGGTCCCTGGCGAGGTCCAACCATTAGAAGCGGTCCCCGTACAACCTGAGCCCGAGCCAGCGATCGCCCCACCCAAAGATGCCGTTTAGCGTTTAAAACGACGCCCGGCGCGATCCAACTCGGATCCGCCAGCCCGATTCCTGTATCGCTTCCGCTGCCGAACGTACTAGAATCTAGTAGGTCGGCAATGCAAACCGGCGAATTTGCTCAAATTCAACCTTCGCGAATCAGCCGTCCAGCCGGTAAACTAGCCACATCAGTCCGACCATAACTACTTGGGAGCCTTGAGATTTCGATGGATACGACCACGCCTGCCTCTTTTTCCAGAAGCCGGGGCGAGGGATCTGAAGCCAGTGCAGCACTCAGCGACCGGGTGCGGTCGCTCCGGTTGCCAGATCGAAATATGCAGCGCCGCTCCACGGCGTTGCTCGCTTGGACGTTAGTTCTGATTTTAACGGTTGTCGTGGCTTTCCTGGGCTATCGCGAAATCGAGCGTGCCAGCACTGTGACCCAAACCTTGGTGCCGACAGGTTCCAGCGCCGAGGTCACCACTACCGCCGAGTCGAATGGAAACGGCACTGCTCCGGCTGCGCCCGTTGCCGACTCGGGCAAGATCGCGCTCGAATCCAAAGGCTATCTTGTTCCGGCCCATCAGATCCTGGTCAGCCCCAAAGTCAGTGGCATGGTGATCAAGCTGTTCATCGAAGAAGGGATGCGCGTCGAGAAGGGTCAGGTCCTGGGGGAACTGGAAAAGGTCGACTATGAAGCCGATCTGCGGCGCGCCCGGGCCACCGTGATGCTGGCGCGAGCTCGCCGCGATTTGATGCGTGCCGGCAGCCGCGAAGAAGAACGGGAACAAGCGTCGGCCGAGTTGGCCGAAACCGAGCGCCAGGTGCTGCAGTTGAAGCAGGAATTTGAACGCAACGTCGCACTCCGCGGCAAGGATAAGTCGCTCGTCCCCGACGCAATCTTCGAGGAACAAACCAGCCAGTACGAAGCCATGGTGCAGAAGGCCAAGCGGCTCGCCTTTCGGCGCGATCAGGTTATGAATGGCAATCGCAAGGAGGAGATCCAGGCCGCCGAGGCTGAAGTCGAACAGGCCGAGGCGGAACTCGTGAAAGCCGAATGGCGGCTGAGCAATTGCATCATCCGGGCACCGATCTCAGGCACGGTACTTAAGAAGAATGCCGAAGAGGGAAACATCGTCAATCCCGTCGCATTCAATGGCTCGTTCAGCCTCTGCGATCTCGCCGACCTGTCCGATCTGGAAGTCGACCTGTCGATCCAGGAGCGAGACGTCAGTAAAGTCTATCCGCAGCAAGTCTGCCAGATCCGCTCAGAAGCCTACCCCGAGCGCGTCTATGAAGGGTTCGTCGACCGACTGATGCCGATTGCCGACCGCGCGAAGGGGGCAGTCCCCGTGCGGGTGAAGGTAAAAGTCGCGAAGTCCGAAGAAGGGGTGTTTCTCAAGCCCGATATGTCGGCCGTCGTTACCTTCCTGAATCAACGTGTTGCCCCGCAGCCCGCGAAGACGGGGCAGTCGGCAAAAAAGACAGAAACACCTTAATCTGGCGGCACCACGCCGCCGATCGGATGGATATCAGCGACCGGCTGAACAATGTCGATCTGCTTCAAAACTCGTTCCCCCTATGTCAGAATAGGTGGGAGCTCTAATGTTGTGTTCGACCGAGTCGAAACCGAGCGTTCGCATTTTGCTGGACGCTTGCCTGGAACGATGCACCTCGCGCAGGACTGACCAATCCCATGTTGATCGGCTATGTCAGTGACGAACGTTACCTGGCCATTCCGGACGTCGCTGTCGAATTCGAATCGTCCGTCGGAAGCTGGGCGACTCATTCACGGGCCACAGGAGCCATTCATGCGGATCTGCCGCCGGGGCCCTATCGCGTCACGCTGAATAAACCGGGTTACGGGGCGAAGCGGGTGCAGATGGAATTGAGTGCCAACGTTCCCTACCAATTCCGGCTGTTGACCGATTGCCTGCTGGGATATGCCTGGCCTAAGTGCGTCCGCGGTGGTGAGCGCAGCGAGTTTCGCGTCCATTCCCCTGAAGCCTACCACCTGACCCTGTGGCGTTACGGCTGGCAGAAGGAATTGATCCGGGAAGTCGGTTGGTTTGATGAACACGGCCCGCGCGCCACCGTGCAGATCACCCCCGATGGTGATTACACGCAGACCGGGGTCGAGTGGAACAAGTTCGGCTACGCGAATCCGGCGCTCCTGCAATACATCGTTGCGCCCGAACAGACGGGGCTGTATTACTTCCACGCCAAGACCAATTCCGGCCTGTTCTACTCGTTTCCATGGGTCGTCGCTCCGGCGAAACCCACGGCCCCTACGGCCGTGCTGATGAGCAACATCAACTGGAACGCGTACAACGCCTTCGGCGGCCGCAGCAACTACATCCAGGCCGATCAATTGCCGCCGACACCCACCGTCAATGCACGGCAGGAATTACATCGCTACACGGACGCGCAATACATCAACTACAACACCGATCACTATGCCCCGCTCTCATTCGAGCGACCAGAAACGATTAATCTGGTCCCCGAGAATGAAGTTGTGACGAATCCCATCGAGGGACGCACCGCCTGCCATCTGGCGCCGGCGGAATGGCGGCTGCTGGGCTGGCTGGAACGCGAGAAATTCCCTCACGACGTGTATTCCGAAACCCAGTTACATGACGGGACCTTGAACCTCGACGACTACCAGGTCCTGATCCTGGGACCGCACCCCGAGTACTGGTCGCGGACGATGTACTACAAGCTGAAAGACTGGGTTCACAACCGGGGCGGTAAACTGCTGTACCTCGGCGGGAACGGCCTGAATTGCGAGGTCGAATTTCTCGATCAGCACCGCATGATTGTGCGGAACGGCGATGAACGAGTCCGCATCCAGCGGGGGCAGGAAAGTCGCTTTCACACCCGGGTCGAATCGGAAGCCAACCTGTTGGGCGTCGTCTTCACGTACGACGGCATCATGACTTCCGCCCCCTACGAAGTCCTGGCGTCCGACCACTGGGTATTTCAGGGCACGGGCCTGCGCAATACGCAGACCTTCGGACACCTCAGCCTGCATAAACGCTGTCCGGGCGGCGCGTCGGGGCACGAGACCGACAAGATTTCGCCCCATTCCCCGGCCAACGTGATTCGACTGGCTCACGGCTTGAATCCCGACCGCGGCGGCGCCGACATGACCATCTACGACTCGGCGAGCGGAGGCTCGGTCTTCTCGACCGGGTCGATTACCTGGATCAGTTCGCTGCTGGTCGACGAGCCTGTCTCCCAGATCACCGCGAATGTGCTGCGAGCGTTT
>CAZQUW010000376.1:0-5198 GCA_964596215.1 uncultured Planctomicrobium sp.
TACTTCCCTGCGACAGGCTGCTTCAGGTCGACGGGCCGTTTGACGTGCAAAATCACGGGCCACGAGGTCTGGTTGCCTTCCTCTTGCGATTTCAGATGGAACGTGCGGGACTGCTCGGGAACCCAATCGGCCGCCGTCAGGAAGAAGACACGTTCAGTCTGGCCGTCAACAATCATCAACCCGTTCAACCCGATGTTGTCGATGATCACGCCGTGCGGCAAGTTCTGGTTGAGCGCCTCGAACTGCACGCGTCCTTCATATCCACGTCGTTCGATCCGGACCCGAGCCGTGATGGTCTGGCCCGGAGCAATCGTGATCTCAGCAGGCACGGGCAACGCATTCGGATCGGGAGATGCCGTCGTCGTTTGAGGTTCCATGGGCAGGATCTGAACCAGGATTTTTGGCGCTTCCCCCAGCTTGATCTCGCCGAAATTCGTGACCGGTTTAATGACTTCTTTTCCCTCAACATTCGCGGTCGCGGTGATCTCGATCGCCTTGTTTTGGTCTGCGGTCGGAGCCTTGGCAGTCGGCAAAGTATTAATCGTCCCGCGAGCGACATTATGACCGGCGGGGATAATTAGCGGGGTGGTCACGCCAAAACCGGGGGGCAGATTCTTAATGTCGACGCGAATCTCGCCGTCGAATTCGTCGACGCGGTTGGCGGTGACCGAGAACTCTTTGCCACTGCCCAGGTTGATCGTGGGATTCGCACCGCCGAGGGTGACTTCAAAGTTCGGGCGTAACGGGCGAATCGTCAGAGTGTACTTGTAATCGGGCCCCTGGAAGCCGCGCACGTCGGTGACACGGACCAGATAATTGGCGTCCGCAGGGGCGGTAAACGTCAACCGCGAGTCGCTTCCCAGCTTGCGGAAGCCGTCATCGTCGTTTTCATAATAGATCGGAAACACGGGCAAGCCGTTCGGCACCAGCGGTTCGCCGACTGCCCGCGGTACCACCGTGTAACAGGGCTCGTTGACGGCATGTGAAGTGGGTGTCGTATCGAAGTAGCCGCGGCGCGAGCCTTCGTGGGGATAGAAACTGAATCCCGAATCTGGTCCGCGCGGCGCCAGGAACAGCTTCACGATTTCACCGCTCAAATAGAGGTACTCGTTGAGCTTCATCTCTTCCCAGTTGTGCAGCCGGCAATCGCGGGACGACGAATCGAGCCCGCGGAACGTGACGTAAGAATCGCGAACGGCCTGCAAGACCAGACGTTGCACCGGCTGTCCCGCAGCGGTCAGAATCTCCAGTTTGGAATCAAGCGGTGACTTGGATTGCGCGGCGTTGATCTCGAACACCCATTGCTGGCCGGCCCTGGCTTCGAAGCGATAGAGATCGGCATCCCCCTGCTGACCATTGCGCGTCGCCTGAATGGCTCCGGTAATCGTCGCAGGCAACGGAACGACCTGCGCGTCTGCGGGCAAGTCGCTGGCTTCGTTCTCTGCTAGCAGATTCATCGGCGCATCAGGAATTGAACTAGCCGCGATGTTAACGGGCTTCGTCTCACTGGCCGAACCTGTCTCCGGCTTCACGGGATAGAACTGCAACGAACCATCCATGCGGCCCAGCACAAACTGGTCCCCGGCGGGACTCCAGGCGAGCGCCGCAGTGATGTCGGGCTGTTTCTCGTAAACATAGGTCTGTGTGTAGCTGGTCGCATCCCATAACTTCACGGTGCGGTCTTCAGAAACCGACACCAATTGCCTGCCATCTTTAGAGAACGCCAACTGGACCAGCGGCCCCTCGTGGGCGAAGCGGGCGAGCAGCAACGGATTGATCTGCGGCACCTCGGCCGACATGAACTTCCAGACGCGCAGCCGGTTATCCACTCCACCTGCCACAACCGCCTGACCATCAGGACTGAAGCTGACGCAGAACTGCTCCTTCAGCGGTTGGCTGAGTGTATCGAGTCGCACCCCTGTGGAAACCTGCCACAACTTCACCGTCTGATCGCCACTGGCACTGGCCAGAACGGTACCAGCGGGATTGAATGCGAGATCATAAATCGCGTCGTTATGCCCCTTCAGCGTGCGAAGTTGCTCGCCCGTTTCCGCATTCCAGAGAATGATCTGGCGGTCATAACTCCCCGTCGCGAGCAGTTTCCCATCGGGACTCAGTACGGCAGAGAACAGGATATCGCGGTGTCCATCAAAGTGTCGAACCAGCTTATTCGCCACGATGTCCCACAGCGTCGCCTGGCCGCGCAATCCGGTAACCCCCGATGCAATCACCAGCAGGCGGCCATCTGACGAGAACTTGACCGAGTTAACTTTCCCCGGCTGCTGACCGATTTCGCCCACAGGCTGCTGGGTTGCAGCATTCAGCAGTTGTACTTCGGCGAACCGAGCGACGGCGAGCGTTTTGCCGTCGGGCGACCACGCCACGGACGTCACCGCCTTGGGCTTCTTCGCAGCGGCCAGTTTCGGTGTATTGAGAGTCAACGGCGCGGGTGTCGTGCCCTTGGGGCCTGCGGCTCCGGCGTCGATCCACGCCTTCAGCACTGCAATCTCGTCCGGCTTGGGACCGGGCTCATTCTTGGGAGGCATGGCCGGCTTGGCCTGCCCTGTCAGCATGCGGATCAGGCGGCTCGATTTGGAATCACCGGCCAGAACGGCAGGACCGCGCGGCCCCCCCTTCTGCAGGTCGGCGAAGGATTCCATGGAAAACTCACCTTCCAGTTCGGTCGCGTTGTGACAACCAACACAGTATTTTTTGAAAATTGGTGCGACGTGTTGCTCATAGTCGGGAGCCGTTTCGGCGGCGACACAAGTTGCAGTGACAAAAACCACTGAGGCTACGCTGAATATCACAGATCGCATGGAATTAAGACCTTGAGCTGCAGGCACGCTAGATTAACGAGTCAGATGGGCCGGGGGTTGTAAGCCGCGGGACTCATCTGCAATTCGATCGTCGTCCGACTCATTATTTAGTGGTTGAACAAGAACTCGCGGCTGCTGAAGATACTCCAGAGTACATCTTCCAGCGCTTCACGACGGCTGGCTTCAGGCGTTTCTGCCAGCACCGCCAGAGTTCGAGACTTCTCATCCGCGGTTGGAAATCGCGACAGCGCCTGCAGGTAGGCTTCTTCAATCACCTGCTCATTCGTCAGATTGGCCGCGAGAAGTTTGCCGAGGCGATTGTCGCTGACTTTCAACTTGTGGTTGATGGTGTCGCCATTCGAGATGTGCAGGACCTGCACCATGCTGGGCTCTTCGCTGCGTTCGCATTCGCACGTAATTTCGCGTGTATTCCGGCCGAAGGCTTTCAAAAAATACGAGGCCACCGCGGAGTCATATAACTGAATGGCCCGGGTTCCCTTGGGATAGGCGTCTGTCTTGGCTTTGTCGCTGCCAGGAAAGGTCACTTCTGTGAACTCCGACGGAACATCAGTGACCTGGCTGATGGCGTCCAGCAGAACTTCAGCCATAAGCCGCTTCGGATAATAACGCGAATAGAATCGCTTCTCGTCCTTGTTCTCTGCCAGTGCCTGACTGGTGCGTTGATACGTCTTGGATTGCAGGATGGCGCGCATCAGTGACTTCAGGTCGTACTTGTTATCCACCAGGTATTTCGCCGATGCAGCCAGCAAGGCCTCGTTACTGGCAGGGTTGGAAACTCGCAGGTCATCGACGGCCTCGACGATGCCGACGTTAAAGAAATTTGCCCACACGCGGTTGGTAATCGCGCGGCTGAAATACGGGTTCTCAGGAGCGGTCAGCCACGCCGCCAATGCGATGCGGCGATCGACGGTGGAGTCAAAGTCGAGCGGCCGGCCATCCAGGGGAGTCGGCGGTTGGGGCTTACCAGTCAGGGGTTGAATCAAGTCCCCCTTGGTCGCGACATACAGTGTGCGCGTCCCGTCACCGCTACGGAAATCGCCCCCCCAACCCTTGGCGCGGACGCGAGCGAACAGGTTCGCGAAGCCGTAGTATTGGTTGTTCGTCCATTTTTCCAGCGGATGATTGTGACACTTGGCACAACCAATCGACAGGCCAAGGAACGCCTGGCTGGTGTTCTCAGCCATCTCTTCCGGATCCTGATGCAATGCATAGAAATTCGTGGCACCGTGTTCCAGGCTGCTCCCCTGTGCGGTGACAATCTGCCGCGCAAATTCGTCCCAGGGAACATTGTCGGCGACCTGCTTGTGAATCCAGTCGTAGTAAGCCTTGACCGGTTTCGGTCGCAATTTCTGGCCATTGATCAACAAGAGGTCGGACCACTTGTAGGTCCAATAGTCGACGAATTCGGGCCGGGCCAGCAACGATTCGATCAGCTTGTCACGCTTGTCAGCGGATGTATCTCCAAGGAACGCACGAACTTCATCCGGCTTGGGCAGCGTGCCGATAGTGTCCAGGTAGGCCCGCCGCAGGAACTCGGCATCGCTGGCCGGTGGTGAGGGAGGCAGCCGCAAACGTTCCAACTGGCTCAGGACCAGGTCGTCGATGAAGTTACGACGTTCCGCCCTGGCAAACGTTTCAGGAGTCACGGAGTTCGGATAGGGTGAGGTGATCCGAGCGACCACGATGCGGCTGGAGAACCAGCCGGTAATGGCCCCTTCCCCATATCCGATGATGGAGACTTTTCCCGCGTCATCCACGTTGGCGACAGTTTCATTGGCAGATGTGTACTTGGTCCACCGGGTGACGTCTTCAGATGCCCCGTTCGAATAGACTGCCCGCACCTGCAATTGCTCGGTCTTTGATTTATCGAGGACGGTGGCCGCTGGTGTAATCTCCAGGCGTTCAATCAAGGGATCCAGATCACTGGGCCCTGGTGCACCGGCGGTAATCCAGTCGGCAATGATCTTGTACTCGGGCGAATCAACATCGAAGCGCAAGCCTCCCTTGTGGGGCACGGCGCCCGAAGGCTTGGTCAGCAACAGGCTGGAACCAGGATCGGCCAGTTCCACACGACGGCCGCGAGCCTGCTTGGTAATGGCGTGATAGTCCGAGGTGGGATCATATGCCCGGAGCGAGAGTTTGAAGCCCCCTTTACCGGCCAATGCACCGTGGCAGGCACCGGAATTGCAGCCCGCCTTCGAGAGAACAGGGAGGACTTGATTGCGGAAATTCGGTCCCGCAACCGGGGCTTCCGCACGCGCGGAAAGCGGAACAGCGAGCAGACACAGGATGGCAAGCGAGCGCATTGCAGTGACCTACGAGGAACGAGGCATGATTCGTAGAACGCCCGAAATCATA
>CAZQUW010000377.1:0-5188 GCA_964596215.1 uncultured Planctomicrobium sp.
TTGTCGAGATTGATCCCGAGGTGCAATCCGACTTCCACGATCAGATTCCACCCCGCGGCCATCTGCACGAAGGGTGAGAGGTTCTCGACATCCGGAATGAGGATCGTCGGGAACCGGGTCGGGCGCGAGGCGATCGCGATGATTGTCAGGCCGACCCCCTCGACGAGGGTCTTGTGAAACTTGTCTTCGGAACCGGGGTAGGGGTTCACCCAGATCAAGACATCGCTCGCATCCATCACTTCTTCGATGCCATGGACGGCATAGGTTCCTTCCAGGAAGTCGGCGGATTTGCGGGTGATCTCGTTCGTTTTGAGAGTCAATTCTTCCGCCACACCATCGTTGCGGCCGGCCCAGTAGATCGATTTTGCACGGGCAATGCGCTCGACCAATGCCTGTTCGATCGGCACTGTCACGGCCGCCTGGAATGCCTGTGCGAGCGCCTCTTGCTGCGACGCCAGTGTCGCTTTGCCCGAGGCATGCTCCAGCAATGACCTCAGGAATAAGGCCTGTTCGATGACGCTCTTCGATGCCGCGACCGCATGCTCTGCACCACACGACAATACGTAGCCGCCGTTCGCCAGTGACTCCAGCTTGGACTCCGGGTGAGCACAGAGACTGAAACGTTGCGCATGGCCCGCCCGCTGCAGTTTCTCGAACAGGCCAATGACCTCGGCGGTACGCCCCGAGTTCGACAGGGCAAACACCGCCCAGCTGGCGAGATCGTATTCCTGCGCCTGCAGTCCGGTTTCCGTATGCAGCGTGATCGGCCAGCCCTGTCGCCGCGCTTCGGCGATGACATGCTTGGCAGGAAACAAGCGGCTTGAGCCCTCACCCGTGAGC
Organism: uncultured Planctomicrobium sp.; assembly: GCA_964596215.1. GTDB lineage: Bacteria > Planctomycetota > Planctomycetia > Planctomycetales > Planctomycetaceae > JAKFVC01. Next base: position 841 of record CAZQUW010000377.1, read on the forward strand.
AGCAGTCGGCCGGCGCTGGCGATCTGCTGACTGGTTGCGCTCATTCGACCGGCGTCGAACGAGCGGATCAGATCGGGGACCGCGAGCATATCTTCGATCAGACCAAACTGGGTGTAACGTGCGTCGTTGGAAATCATCTTGAGGCCTGAATTTTGTCGTGTGCTTCGAGTCTGAATTGTGGTGCAGAGAACTTACGCCTTACCAAATTCGTCAGCGAACCGGGGCGTAATGTATTTGCCTACCGGCTCAATTATTAAACGAGGGAATCACCAGATTCGCGTATTCCGGCAACGGCCCGACCAGCGGCTTCAAATACTCATGAAACGCCGGTGTCACCCCCATACCGTCGGCAGCGATGTACTCGTCGGGCAACGGTCGCTCGTGATTGGCGACATTCGCCAGCGGGGCCGACCCGAACTGAATGCTGTAGGGGTTGTTGCTCACCCGTTCGAAGGTCACCATCTCGCCGCTGCGTCCGGCAAGTGCGCGTTGCACCGCTTCCCGTCCGGCGCCGTAGGCTTCATCGAAATCCAGCGTTACGGCCCGGTCTGCGGCGCACATCTGGAGGGACTCGGTTACCTGGAACTCACCACGCCAGCCGAACTGGTCGCTGATCATGCGATGCAGAATCATTGCGGCACTTGTGCCCCCCATGGCCCCAAATTCCACGTTGTTGAATTTGTCACGCGTCTGCGAGGCACTCACGGGGCTGCCATCCGCGTTGGTGATCCCTTCGCCGCAGACGATCGATACGAAACCGTGATCGCGTTTGCGTTGTTCCACGGCTGTCAGGAATGCATCCCGATCAAACGGCCGCTCGGGTAGCAACAGCAGATGGGGGGCATCACCGCTGGCACGCTGCGCCGCCGTGGCCGCCGCGGGAAGCCAGCCGGCGCTCCGGCCGACTGTCTGAAAGATGCAGAACTGATCGACCCGTTGCATGTCGCGGGCCAGCAACCCGGCCTGCAGCACACTGAGCGCCACGTACCGGGCCGCACTGGGGAACCCCGGGGTGTGATCGGTTCCGAACAGGTCGTTGTCGACCGTCTTGGGTACGCCGACACCCTGCAATTCATAACCTTTGGTGCTGGCATACGCCGTGATGCGATGGATCGTGTCCATCGTATCGTTGCCACCGATCATGAACAGATAGCGGATGTCGTGCTTTTTCAGCTGGGCCAGGATTGGCTCGAAATGTTCGTCCTTCAGTTTCAAACGGGTTGAGCCCAGTGCACTGCTGGGAGTACGTCGCAAGCCAGTCAGCACATCCTGGGGCTGCTCGAACATCTTGATCAGCTGATTATTCAGCACCCCTTCAATACCGAACCGCATGCCGAGCACCTGGCCGATTTGCCCCGACTCACGCGCGGCTTCCACAATGCCCACCAGCGACGAATTGATGACCGGTGTCGGACCTCCCGATTGACCGACCAGTGCGTTCCCCTTAGCCATGACCCATGTTCCTTAACGTGTCTAAATCTGAGATTGCCAATCGGAGTGGACGGACGGGCCTGGAGCCCTGTCCCACGACTCTAAGTCAAAAATGTCAGCAGCTGGTTCCAGAATTTCGCATACAAATCACCGACTTCGATGGCAGTGGATCCCTGTGCCTGCCCGGTCACCCGCTGATCGCCCCAGTCGACAAATCCGCCGACCCAGTGGGGGGCGACATCTGTCGCCAATGCGGCAGTCGTCCCGCTGCCATACGAACCGACAACCAGCAGGGGATGGGTCTCCACGAGTTCCACCTGCCAAAGTCCGTCGCGATGGTGGACTCGCACACGGTCGGCTGCGAGGATCACCTTAGCCTGCGGCCGGGGCTGGAAGCGATTGAAGCCCCCCACATAGGGTGTCCGATCGGTCCAGGGCAGGCCATCCACCGCCGGATGACTGGCCACTTGCCGGATCAACACCGGATGATCGCAATTCAGCCGGTCGTCGTCGCGTTGAATGTCCACCGGTAACGCTGCCGCAATCGCGGTGCGATCCCAGTCCCCGCCGAGACCGTGGAACGACTCCCAGCCGCCAATCATAAGGAGATTCGTGCCGGCGCTGACCGCGTCCAACAGCTTGGCTTGCGCGTCGGGGTTCATTTGCGCTGAGGGATAGTCGGACAGAATCACCAGCCGGCGTCCCAGGACGCTGGCTGGATCGAGTTGGCGGTCGCTGGGACAATAGTCGAACTCGAAACCCCACCGGGTCAGCAGTCCGGCCAGATAAGCGGCGGCGTTGTCCAGAGCGGTATCGCCACAATACAGAACGGGTGCAGTCACTCGCCGGGTGCCTTTCGCGCGGGAAGTTCCAACTCTCTACGACACCCCAGTTGCGAGTGCTGTAATTCGTTACGCTCGCCCATTTTGATGTTTACCCTGCGATGCGTCGAGCCATCGAGTGTAAATCCATCGGACGTCGGCCAGCAAGCAATCCCGAAGTGAGTCGACGCCGCACTGACTCAAAGTGATTGACACTCAGACCGCACGGCGCATGGGCACCGAAGCCGGTTGCTCGGGTTCCAGGTCGCTGGGGTAGTTATAGCGTTCAAAAACATCCTTAAAGCGATTATAGACCCGTCGCTTGACCTCGGGATCCATCACGAATTCGTTCTTCTTGTACTCGCGCAAACCTTCCAGCTGCTTGTTGATGGCCGCTTCGACCGGAGCAAAATTCTCCCATCCAAAGTGGTCGTAAATCCTGCGCATTTCGCGGACCGGATCTTCTTCCAGCTCTTCGTAGCGCAGCTCAACCAGCCGATTCGGGGCGACCATCTCACGCGTGGCATGATACCGCTTGAAGAGTTCCTCGTAGCACACGCACATGTCTTCTTCCATCCCGACAAAGTTCGGGCGGGCCAGTCCATTGGCGACGAACAACTTACGTCGCAGATGGACCGACGAGTTGTAGACCGCGTAGGGATTGCGAACGATGTTGATAAAGTGAGCGTCCGGGAACATCTCCTGAATAATGGGAATGCGGTAGCTGTGCGACGGAGATTTCAGCAGCAACTGCTTTCCATGGGACTTCAGCGTGATCTTCTTCAGGAAATACAGAAACTCGCGTTTCCACATTTCACGGTCCGCGGTCGGCAGGTTGTCGAGGTCGAAGAAGTCCTTGTAATGCTTCCGGTCACCTTGAAAGGCGAGCAGGAAATAGGGGGAAATCAGCGTCAGGTTCAGCAACGCCATTTCGTCTTCTTGCGGAGCGCTCCACGAAACCTTCATGTTGTCCATCGGCCGCGTGGCGGGCAACAGCCATTTGGTGAGCTTCGTGGTGGTCGACTCAGTCAGCAGGAAGTGGTGCGGATTCAGCACCTGATAGGTATTGGGCGTTACGAAGCGCTGATCTTCGGCCAGCATATTGTGCAGCCAGGTCGTTCCCGAACGCCAATGTCCCAGGATGAACACCGGCGGTGACGAAATCTGCGTGTTCTGAATGGCCCGCCCATAAATGAGTCGTTCCGCGAGCCCGGAGATCGAGTTGTTGATGTTGCAGCCGGTGCAAATCGCGATGCGGGCCGCCTGTGTCCAATCCATCGGCGGACGCATGGCCAGAAATCGCAGCCACATGGGGAAAGTCATCCCCTGCCAGACACTGAATGGCCCCTGGCTTGATCCCGATAACTTCTCTTTTTTTACCTTGGCCGGTTCACTCATGTGGTACACCCTTACCCAAAATAAACGTGGCAGTGACAATTTTCCCGCGCCAAGCTCCCCGCTGTACCTGACGCGCGGCCCACATTCATCGCAGCGGACGGCATGGGTGCTGTCCGGCTGCGGGGTGGAAAACAAATTATCCGCTCTCCATTGGGAGAGGACGAACAGGAATTGATTGCCTGCGGACATTATTGCGCAATACGCCGGAGAGTTATTCCGGACACGACAACAATCTCGCATCTCACTTCAGACATCGTCTGGCCCCACGCTCCGCTTGACAACTTTGCCAGCGTCTTACAATCAGCAGGGGAGACAACGGAACGAGAATCGTTAAATGTTATCCGCTTTCCCCAATCGATTATAGCCGAAACCGGCCATCCCAGCGTGAAGTCCGGGATTGAGCAGATAGGCAATACTCAGACTTAAACGAATTGTCAGTATCGAGTTACGCCACGTCAGGATCACACTCCTGAACAACTGCGCCGGAACCTCGAACTACATCCACAGGACGGGCACTCGCGTCTGTCTCACACTGTGACTCAACCAGACAGTCGGGTAGAAGTCGCCCACCCAGACCCGCGCCGGATTCTCGCGTACTCTTTGACTTCTTCGAATTCTTTGCCCCCTTAAGACTTTTACCTCCCACTCTTGTTTGAAGAATACTCTCACGCAAAGGCGCCAAGTCGCAAAGGGGTGAC
>CAZQUW010000378.1:0-5187 GCA_964596215.1 uncultured Planctomicrobium sp.
CCCTCTTCCGTGTAATGCTCCGCCAACAGGCTCATGGCGGCAATGGCAGCCTGGGCAACCTTTCCGTAAGGTGTCATGTGGCAGTCTCCCCTGTGGGCATTTCGTCAAGCGGTGTGGTTGCACGCAACTGATGCGAATGGACGGCTGCAATCAATTTGATCAACACGGTCAGTACCAGAATTCCGAAGGCCCAGATTCCCGCCGTGATCTTCCATTCCGTCAGGCTGGGAGCGTACTCGATGATTTCATGCAGTGTCGAGGGGATAAAGCCAGGAATGACGAGTCCCATTCCCTTCTCGATCCAAATCCCGACGATGCACATCACGCACGCCACGACGCGGACTGAGCCCCGTTCGAGTGCTGCAGGCAGAAAGAATAGGAATGCACCGCACAGGTTTAGAACAATCGCGGTCCAGATCCAGGGCATCAGGCCGGATGCGCCATGGCTCCCGAAGAACAGGTACTTCGCCGCTGCCGCGTGTCCGCTGCCGGTATAGAACAGCGTGAACAGTTCGCTGAAGAGCATCAGCAGGTTGACTGCCATGGCGACGCGAATAATCTGAATCAGGGTCTGCGCCGGTCGGGGGGACCAATGCCAGTCGGCCGTGGTCCGCAGCACCCGGAGGACCAGCAAGATGAATGCCGGGCCGCTGACAAATGCCGAGGCAAGAAACCTGGGGGCCAACAGCGCGGTATTCCAAAACGGCCGGCCTCCCAGTCCGCAGTACAGAAACGCCGTCACCGTGTGAATGCTGATGGCCCAGATAATTGAGAGAAACACGAAGGGAACGTACCATCTGGGGTTCGGCTTACGGCCCAGGTATTGCATGTACAGCAGGTAGCCCACGATGTGCAGATTGATGAGCAGGTAGCCATTCAGGACGACGATGTCCCAGGTGAGCATCGACATCGGCCAGTTGAACTTGCCGATGCCGGGAATCAAGTGCCAGAAGCGGTCGGGACGTCCTAGATCGACCACCACGCTGAGCGTGCTCATCAGGATGGCGGCAATGGCGACCGCCTCACCAATGATGACCAGACCATGCATCTCCTCATCGTCATAGAGATAGGCCGGAATGACCATCATGACGCCCCCGGCGGCCAGTCCGACGCAAAACGTGAAGTTGGCGATGTACAGCCCCCAACTGACGTGGTCGGACATATTGGTCACGATCATGCCATCGCGAACCTGCACTGCCCAGGCATTGGCACCGACCAGCGAGATCGCCGTAAGCAACGTCATCCAGCCGTAAAACAGCCAGCTGCCGTCAGTCGCGTGCCCCAGCGCATGCCACAAAAAACGTGGATACGACTCGATTACACCGGCTGGTGCAGGAACGATGGAGGCTGAGATCGTGGATTGGCCTGCGGACACGGCGGTCACTCGTCAAAGAAGTAATAGAAGCGGGGTTTGGTTCCGAGTTCTTCCTTCAACACAAACGTGCGTTTGTTCTCAACCACCCAGCGGATCTCGGAGTCCGGGTCGAGGATGTTGCCAAACACGCGCGCCCCTGTGGGGCACGCTTCCAGGCACGCCGGGAGCTTCCCCTCGCGGGTGCGGTGCAGGCAGAAAGTGCATTTCTCCATCACTCCCTGCGGCCGAATGCGATTGGAGAGATAGCCCTGGTCGGGGTTGATGTCCTCCGCTGGGATCTGCGGTGCTTCCCAGTTGAACCGTCGGGCATGGTACGGACAGGCCGCTTCGCAGTAGCGGCAGCCGATGCACCAGTTGTAATCGACCACCACGATGCCATCTTCCTCCTGCCAGGTGGCCTCGATGGGGCAGGCGGAGACACAGGGAGGATTCTCGCACTGCTGACATTGTACTGGCATGTAGAACTTGCCAGGCTGGGGCACGGGATGATCGTAGGTCGCATTGCCCTTCTCGAAGTCGATACCACCCATCTCCATTTCAAAGACGCGAATGTACGAATTGTTCGTCGCGCGATCGTGATTGTTCTCGATGTGGCAGGCTTCCGCGCACTTGCGGCAGCCGATGCAGATACTCAGATTCAAGGCGTAGGCGAACTGGACGCCGGGGAGCGGTTGCGGGTCCGAGATCGTGACATCCACTCCATGATCCCGCCGGCAGTCGGCTTCCAGCCGGCGAAAGACGGCCTGCTTTTCGGCCGGTTTGAGTTCGCGATAGTGCTTCTGCAGAAAATCATCCACGCTGACATCCTGCGCCCATTCCGTCAGGGGTTTCAGCGCAGTCGCCCAGGCCGCCAGTCCCAGTGTGGCCCCGCAGGCCTTCAGAAACCCCCGACGTCCCGTCGGTTGCTGATCAAGAATCGGCAGGGACGGGAGTGGATCCTTACTCATGAGGCTCTCCTACTGCGACCGGAGGGAAGCGATCGCGCGGCGCGGCGACCGGCATGAAGGTCGGATATTGCGGTGCATGGGGATCGTGGCAGTGCAGGCAGTGATTCCGCGTGCGTCCGCCCTTTGTCAAATCCCAATGCCCGGTCATCCCGCCATGAGCCCCATGCTGATAGTCACGGAACTGAGGTCCGTGGCATTGGGCACACAGGGACATCGATTCCGTGAACGCGACTGAGCGTCCATCAGCCAAATGCAACGTGGAGTACCCGTCGGTCAGGTTGTGGCAACTGACACAGGTCAACTGGCCGTGTGACATCTGCAGTCCCTGGTGAAACTCGTCCATGTCGCGTGAGCAAGCGGCCTTGGAATTCGCAGGCCGAACGCTGTGGCACGAGTGACACAGGAGTGAGACTGGCCGAGCATCCGGGGCTAAGACGTTCGTCGGGACTTCCCGCGGAACTGGCGGCTGTCGGATCTCAACGGGGTATCGCGCGATGACGGTCTTGGCTGTCGGGTTGGACTCACCTTCTCGAGGAGCATCGGCTGAGCCTCGCTGGCAACCGCCCAACAGGCAGACTTGCAGTCCAACAGCGATGAACAGCCAGCAGGTCGCGTTTGTTATTGGCGTCATCGCGGAACTGGTCGATTCAAACAGCGTTGGGCAAAGTCCGAAAATCCACGAGCAGATACGCCCGTGGCGGGTGTGTGTGGGAGAGTCTATCGGCATCTTTGGATGAAATCAAGAAAAAGAATTCTTTATTTCTTGAATCTCTCGCGCGGGGCCGATATGGTACTGACTAAAGCACCTTTCTCAGTATCGAGTGACGGTATGTGGATCAGCAGCTTCGTCGTAACGCTTTCGCCCACAAACGGCTCGGATCATCCGGTTGTTGCGGCATTGAAGTCGATGCCCGTCTTCATGTTGGGGCAACAACAGGGAGCTCGGTTGCCCGTCGTCCTGGAAGCTCCCGATGGATCGACCGCCCGCTATTGGCATGAATGGGTCGAGCAGTTGCCCGGCGTCGTACAGGTTGAAGTCGCATTCGTCAGTTTCGACGAAACGGAGCAACTGGACGCCTCTCCCGCCCCCGCCACACTGCACTCGGCCGTTTGACAGCGTATGAACAGGCAATTGGAACAGACGATGAATGGCATGGTTGAAACCCTCACTGACCGCCGCGTGTTCCTCAAGGCGTCGGCCCTCGCGGCGGCCTCTGCGTTGGCTCGAGGTTCAATCTTCGCCGAGGCACCACCGGCACCCGGTGGAAACGAGCTCCCCGTGCTTCCCGATGTCACGTGGAACAAGGCCCCATGCCGGTTCTGTGGCACCGGCTGTCATGTCATGGTTGGGGTGAAGAACGACCGAGTCGTGGCAGTCACTGGAGACCGGCAGGCGGAAGTTAACAAGGGGCTCTTGTGCGTGAAGGGATATCACGTCGGCATGGTTCTGTACGGGGCCGATCGCCTGCGGACTCCACTCCTCCGCAAAGATGGACAATTGGTCCCCATCTCCTGGGGCGAAGCGATCGACATCATCTCCCAGAAAATACAGGCCGCTCCACAAAAGTTCGCGTTCTACGGATCGGGGCAATGGACGATTCCCGAGGGTTACGCGGCCAACAAATTAATGAAGGGGGGGCTGGCCAACAATCACATCGACCCGAACGCTCGACTGTGCATGGCCTCGGCGGTGACGGGCTACATCAGCACCTACGGTGTGGATGAGCCGTACAACTGTTACGACGACCTTGATCACTGCGATACACTGGTGCTCTGGGGCAACAATTTTGCGGAGATGCATCCCGTGCTGTTCAGCCGGGTGGTGGATCGCCGACTGCGTGGTCAGAAGGTCGAGTTGATCGACCTGACAACGCGTCGCACCCGCACCAGCCAGCAGGCCGATCACGTACTCGTCATGCAGCCGCAGTCGGACCTGGCAATCGCCAACTGCATCTCGCATCAGCTCATTGAACGGAACGCCTGGGATCGGGAATTCGTCGAGAAGCATTGCAACTTTCGGGGACCGGGAAATCCCGCAACTCTCAAGGGCGAATCGATCACGTTCGAGCAGTTTCGTGAGTCCGTAGCCGAGTACACCGTCGCCCACGCCGCGAAAATCAGCGGTCTGCCCGAGTCTCAGCTCAAGATGCTGGGTGACCTCTTTGCCGATCACTCTCGCAAGATCACCAGCTTGTGGTGCATGGGGGTAAACCAGCACACGCAGGGGACGGCGATCAACAATCTGCTGCATGCCATCCACTTGTTGAGTGGTCACTTTGGCAAGCCAGGCGATGGACCGCAGTCACTGACAGGCCAGCCGTCCGCCTGTGGCACGGTCCGCGAGGTCGGGACGCTCGCTCATGCCCTGCCGGGCGACCTGCGAGTCGATGACGAAAAGGGACGACACACTGCTGAGGAAATCTGGAAACTCCCGGCCGGTCGTATCAATCCGAAGCCGGGCTACCACACTGTTCTGATGTGGGAAAAGTTCTGTTCCCCGTCCGACTCGGAAGGTGCAATCGACACCATGTGGGTGCAGGTCACCAATCCGGGGCAATCGCTACCCAATCTGCACAAGCTGTTCGATAAGAAATCGGAACTCTCGGGTAAGTTTCTGATCGTTTCGGAAGTCTACCCCACGGCCACCACGGCCTTGGCCGACCTGGTACTGCCCTCGTCCTTGTGGGTGGAGAAGAACGGGATCTTTGGCAACTCCGAACGGCGTACACAGCAGTGGTTCCGCATGGTTTCCCCACCCGGCGAGGCTCGCGACGACTGCTGGCAAACGATTGCCGTCGCCCATCGACTCATGGAGTTGGGACATCCGGGCATGAAGGATCGGGACGGCAAGTTCCTCTTCCATCA